>SXJR01000343.1 GCA_005779305.1 Myxococcales bacterium | reverse complement strand
GGCAGGTCATTGTCGGCGCGGTCGGCGACCCGGCGTTGCGCGCCGGCGAGCCGCACCGCGGCCCGGTCTGGGGGCTGGCGTTCTCGCCCGACGGCGCGGTGCTCGCGACCGCCGGCGCGGACGGAGTCACGACGCTGCGCGATCCGCGGACGGCGGCGGTGCGGGCGCGCCTTGCCGACGCCGACACCGGCGAGCTCGCCGGCGTGGTGTGGCTCGACTCGATCCGGATCGCGACCGGCGATACGCGCGGCGTAGCGCGGATCTGGGATACGGCGGCGGGGCGGATCGAACGCCGCCTGCGTCATCCCGCCGATATCTACGGCGTCGTGGTGGGCGGCGGCGCGCAGCCGTGGCTGGCCACCTACGGCCACGGCGGCGTCGTCGTGGTGTGGGACGCGGGCACCGGCGAGGCGCTCGCGCGGCTGGACGGGCACGTCCACGCCAGCGATGACGCCGCGGTGTGGGGCGAGCTCCTGGTCACCGCCGACGAGGCCGGCAACGCGCACGCTTGGGAGCCGCGCACCGGCCGCCGGGTCTTGACCTTCCCCAACGAGGGACGGGTCAGCGACGTGTGGGCGTCGCCCGACGACGGCCTGGTGCTGATCGGCGAGGCGCGGCTGCGGGTGTGGTCGCGCGCCGGCGCCGGCGTGCGCGCCTGGCCGGGGCACACCGCGCGGGTGCGCAGGCTCGAGTGGTCGGCGGACGGGCGGTGGCTGTGGAGCGCGTCGCACGACGGGACCGCGCGGGGCGTCGACCTCGCCACCGGATCCACCGTCGTGCTCGGCGAGCCCGGCCGCTTCGAGGAGCCGGCGCTGGCCGGCTTCCCGAGCGCCCCGCTCCCGCTCAACCCGCTCGGCGTGCGTTCGCTGCGGCTGTCACCCGACGGCGCGACCGTGCTCACCGCCGGCGAGGACGGCGTGATCGGGCTCTGGGACGCACGCACCAGCGCGACCGCGCCACGCGCCCTCTGGCGCGGCCACACCGCGCGCGCCCGGGACGTGGCCTTCACCGCCGATGGACGCACCGCGTTCTCGGTTGGAGACAGGACCTTGCGCCGCTGGGACGTGACGAAAGGCGTCGAGACCGCGCAGGCGCCGTTGCCGGGTCCGGGCTGGGAGGTCGCGCTGGTCGATGACGACCGGGTCGTCGTCGCCCTCACCGAGGACCAGCGGCTGGTCATGGCGACCGCAGCCGACCTCGCGCCGATCGCGGCGCCCGAGGAGCTGCACATGGCGCCGATCGTCGCGGCCGGAGCGCACGTGCTGCTCGCTACCGAGACACGCACCGCCACGCTCGATGCTGCCGGCAAGCCCGTCGCCGAGGTGGCGTTCCTCGGTGCCTCGGCGGCCGCGCTCGGCCCCACGGACGCCCCGCGCTGGCTGGTCATCGGCGGCAAGGTCGGTGACACCGCGCTTTTTACCTGGCCCGCGCTCGCGCCGGTGCGGACGTGGCGCGCCGACGACGGCATCACGACCATCGCCTTCCGCCCCGACGGCGCGATCGTCGCGACCACCGGGCTGCGCACGCTGCGTTTGTGGGACCCGACGACCGGCAGCATGCTCGCCGAGGCCGACGCCGGCTTCCTGCTCACCCAGCTCGCGTGGTCGCCCGATGGACACTGGCTCGCGGTCGCCGGCGCGTCGGGCACCGTGCTCACGTTCGACCTTTCCCCGCCGCCACCCGGCACGCTCGCCGAGCTCGCATCGTGCGTGTCGAGCTGGCAGCTCGTCGACGCGGTGCTCGTCGCGCGTCCGTTCGAGCCCGAGCGGTGCGCCGTGCTCGCCCGCTGAGGGACCTCGACGGTCTTCACCAGCGCGCGCCAGGTCGGCCTCGGCATGCCATCATGGAGCCCGATGTCTGCGATCGATCGACGTGATGCGCTGCGGTGGCTGGGTGCGACCGGCGCCGCGGCCTTCGTCGGCTGTCAGCGCGGTGACCTGGCGGCGCCGGCGCCCGCCATCGTGGCGATGTCGCCGCTGCAGGATCCCTGGCAGACCGTCGATCCCTTCCTGTTCTGCGTGCACCACGACGACCTCTATCCACCGGCGCGCCCCGACCTGAGTCCGGCCGCGTCGCTCGAAGGCCGTGCGATGGGTCGCGACTTCGCCGGCCTCGACGGCTGGCGCATGTACCACGGCCGTCGCGTGCCGGGCTTCCCCCAGCATCCGCACCGCGGCTTCGAGACCGTGACGGTGGTGCGCCGCGGCCTCCTCGATCACTCCGACTCCCTGGGCGCGGCGGCGCGCTACGGCGGCGGTGACGTGCAGTGGCTGACCGCCGGCGCCGGCATCCTGCACGCCGAGATGTTCCCGCTGCTCGACCAGGCCGCGCGCAACCCGCTCGAGCTGTTCCAGATCTGGCTGAACCTGCCGGCGGTCGACAAGTTCGCCACGCCGCACTTCTCGATGTTGTGGGCCAGCGTGGTGCCGCGCCTCCAGCTCCTCGACGATCGCGGACGCGCCGTCGAGCTGACCATCGTCGCCGGCGATCACGCCGGCACCGCCGCCGCGCCGCCGCCGCCGAGCTCGTGGGCGGCCCGCGCCGACACCGACGTCGCGATCTGGAGCCTGCGCCTGGCCCCCGGGGCTCGCTGGCGCCTGCCCGCGGCCGGTCCGTCGTCGCGCCGCGTCCTCTACTACTTCCGGGGCGACGGCCTGACCATCGACGCCGCCGCGATCCCCAGCCGCCACGCCATCGAGCTGCGCGCCGACGTGCCGGCGTCCCTCGCCGCCGGCGCCAGCGGCGCCGAGCTCCTGATGCTCCAGGGCCGCCCCATCTCCGAGCCGGTGGTCAAGCACGGCCCCTTCGTCATGACCACGCGCGAGGAGATCGCCGACGCCTACGCTGACTACCAGCGCACCCGCTTCGGCGGCTGGCCCTGGCCCTCCGACGATCCGGTCCACGCCGCCGATCAGACCCGCTTCGCCCGCCACGCCGACGGCCGCCTCGAGCGCCCGGCGTAGGGGACGGTGTCAACCTTGTCGACCTTCAGGTCGGCGGCGGTCCGCCGCGGAACTGGATGAACAGGCCCTCGGCCTCGCTCACCAGGGTGGCGCCGGCGTGGCACTGGCCCCGCGCGAACACCCGCCGCCCCTCGGTGCGCTCGACCCAGGCCTCGAAGCGCAGCGCCTCGTGCAGCGGCGTGATGGCGCGGTAATGGGTGGTGAGCGTGGCGGTGTGGCCGGGCATCCCGTGCACCATGGCGGCGAAGGCGAGGACCTGATCCCAGACGCCGGCGACCACCGCGCCGTGGACGCCGCCCGGCGGCCCCTCGTAGGCGAGGCCGAAACGCGCAGCGCCGATGGCCCGGCCGTTCTCCGCGCTCATCGCAACCGGCGCCGCCAGCGGGTTGTAGGGACCGCTGATCACGCTCCACGGCAGGATGGTGTTCAGATCGCCGTCGACGGGCGCGGCGTAGCGCGCGAACGGCCGCTCGCCGGCGAACCCGGCGGCCTGCGCGCCCATCGTCTCGGCCGCGTCGGCCAGCGCGGTCAACGCTGGCAGGGGTGCGGTCAGCGCCACCGACGACTCGATCAGCCCGCGCAACGCCCCGGCGAGCCGGCGCAGCTCTCGCTTCTGATCGTCCGTGTAGAGGTCAGCCATACCCGAGTGAAACATGTTTCATTCGGGCGTGCACCAGCTCGCGGCCCGGTGTGGCGGCCTCACATGACCGTGGCCAGCTGCTTGTCGGACGGCGCCGGCGGTTTGGTCGGGTTCGTGCTGAACAGGTGCTGCTCGTAGTCGACCAGGGACCACCGACCCACGCCGTGGAGCCGCTCGTTCTTGACCAGCTTGGGGTCCGTGGTGTCGGGAATCGGCTTGCCGTCCTGGTCGCGCTGGCGCACGTCGTTGGCGGACTTGTTGCGCGTGATGTCGATGGTGCCGCTGCGGCTGACCCCGGACTCGTCCGTCGCCGCACTGCTGCCCTGGTTGCCGCCCATGACCGCGAGGTAACGCCCGTCGAACGCGACCGCGGTCTGGATGTGGTCCGGATCCATGCCGCGCGCGTTGTCGATGAGCACGACATCGCCGCTCTGGATGTTGGCGGGCGGCGCGGTGCCGACGGTCTGGTAGAAGCGGAGCGAGCCGCGACGCGCGTGATAGTCCTTGAGCTTGTGCCAGTCGCCCTCGGCCCAGATCCACGGGTTGTTGCCCCAGCCGTAGGTCAACGCGGCCATGATCCCGCCCGTGCTCAGTGACGCCGCCGCCCAGTACGGATCCATGCCGCCGGCGCGGGCTTGCTGCGTGTAGGCGAACGCGCCGCACCAGGAGCCCTTGGGCAGGTGTCCGGTCGCGCGCGCTTCGGCTTCGGCATCGGCGCGATGACCGATCTGCGCCAGCCCGCGGTTGGTCGCGTGGATGCGCAGCGCCTGCGAGACCTTGGTCTGCACGTCCGGTCGCTCGGGGTGGTAGTAGCGGTACTGGGGGTCGCCGGTGAGCAACGCGTCGATGTACGGGGTCACCGTCTGGTCGAACGCGGTCTCGGCGGCCTCGACCGCCCCCGTCTGATCGTCCTGGCGGGCGGTATCGACCGCAGCGCCCGCCGTGCGCTTGGTCGCCTCGAGCTGGTCGACCAGCTCCGCGACCTTCTCCATGAGGTGGGTGCGGATGGTGTGGAGCGCGTCGCTGGCCACCTTGGGCGGATCGGAATAGCTGGCCGCGCGCAACGCGCGCGCGCGTGCGTTCAGGGCCTTCAGCTGCGCGAGGTCGTTGCTGGCGCGCGCCGCGATCACCAGCTGCATGAGGTCGGCGCCCTGGTCCGTGCCGGTCGCCCCGTCCGGGTCGCGCTGGAGCTGGCCGGCGCTGGATCCGCTCACCGCCGCGCGCTCCCCGCGCACCATGGCGTCGGCGGCGTGGTCGGCCTCGTGCTCGGCGGCGTCGCCGGGGCTGCTCACCTCGAGCTTGCACTGCGCGGCCGCGCCGGCGGATTTGGACTGCTGGACCGTGTGCGCGACCTCGTGCGCGAGCAGGTGCATGCCGAACGGATCGTCGGGCTGGTACCTGCCGGCGGCGAAGTGGATGTCCTGGCCGGTGGTGTAGGCCTTGGCCCCGACTGCCTGCGCGGCCGCCTGCGACTCGGCGCCGTTGTGGACCCGCACCCGCGACAGATCGGTGAGGAGCGATCCTTCGAACTGCCGCTGGATCCCCGCCGGCAGGGGCGACCCCGTCAACCCCGCCGCCCGATCGACCGCGACCTCGGCTCCGTCCGATCCGCCGCCAGGCGCCGACATCGACGAGGTGAGTGACGACTTGCCGGCGAAGCCCCCGGCCGACGCTGAGGCGTGACCCGACTCGGCGCGGCGAGCCAGTCGACGGAAGGACATGACCAGGTCCACAGCAGCAATCGTGCCGACCCCGGGCCCCTAGCGATGTCGAGCATCTGCGCGACCGTCGGCGAAGGTGTCGCGCCCGACCCCGACCGATGTCGCGCTCCCGGGCCGCCGCGGTCGCTACCTTCGCTGGATCTCGGGGCCAGCTTCCCACGGGCGCTCGGGAAGCGCCGCGCCGACGGCCACTCCGGCCGGCTCGCCGGCCAGCGTCGTCGCCACGCCGCGGAGCTCGAGCATCGCGCCGTCTTGCGCCTTCGCGATCAGGCGATAGTTCCACTGCGGCTGGGCGTGCACCCCGAACGTTACACCGGCGAGGTCCCCGTCGGGACGCACCGCGCCGAGCAGCCGGAGCGCCGGCCCCTGGATCGCGAGCAGGACCAGCGGCGAGCTCTGCGTCCTCATCGCGACCACGCGGTCGTCGCAACACGGCGTCACGATCGACGCGCCCGGGCCGACGTCGACCCGCTGCAGCTCGGCGCCGTCGGGTGAGCGGGCCACCAGCTCGCGACCGCTGAGCACGACGAAGCCGCCCGCCACCGCCTCGGCCTGGCTCCCCGGCGCGATCTCGAAGAGCTGCCTGGCGTCGCCGGTCTCGAGGTCCACGCGGTGCACCGCCGTCGACGTGACCACGCAGCCGATCGTGGGTGAGATGAGCGCGTAGCCGGCCATCTCGAGCTCGGGCACGGTCGGGCGGATGCCAAGGGCGTTGCCGACGTAGGCGCGTCTCGCCCCGGGCGGGTCGGTCACCACCTTGTTGATCAGGCAGAGGCCGGCCGCGCTCTCGATGCTCACGTCCATCGGCCCGAGCGCCTCGAGCACTGTCGGCGGACCCGCGCGCCAGACCTTCTCCGGGATGGCGAACGCGCTGGGGGCGAACGAGATACGATCGGGCGCGGGCGTCGCGGTCAGGCCCTCGACGCGGTAGCCGACCTTCCCATCCCCGCTGCGCCCGATCATCTGTCCCTGCTCCACGGCCAGGTGGGCCAGCGCCAGCTCGATCACCGCGCGCGCCTCGAGCCGCCCCTCCACGATCCGTGCGAACGAGATGCTCTTGGGGATGGTCTGCCAGCCCTGTTCGGTCCAGAGCACCTGGCCGCCGTGGCCGACGGTCACGCCGAGCTCGCCGATCACCAGCGCGCGCTCCTGGCCGAGCGGCAACGAGTCGATGAGGTAGCCACGGCCGGTGCCCGCGGGGTGGCGCTCGTACAGGCGCAGGCGTCCGTTGTTGATGACCAGCAGCCGGTTCTCGTCCAGGTACTCGCCCCAGCGGGTGTGACCGCCCTCGCCCTGGGTGCTGGCGAACACCGTGCCCGTGCCGGTCGCCGGATCGACCTCGATCAGCGCCTCCACGGTGTTCGGGATCGACGGATGTTTCCCCCGGCGGGGATGGTCGTGGTGGCCCTCGACCAGCCAGCGCCGGCCGTCGGGGTGCGGGATCGCGAGCGGCGGCGGGTCGCTCCACCAGGCGTTCATCGCCTGCCCGCCGCGGCACGGCAGCGGGGGTGGGGTCACCACCGCCGGCTCGAACGACGCCAGACCATCGTCCCGCACGAAGACCACCGGACCGCGCTCGACGCGGGCCGGGAAGGGATCGCGCAGGCGAGTGGCCTGCGTGCGCCACTCCGCCAGCGCCCCGTCGGCGCCGTGGTCCTCGAGGTAGGCCACGGCGTCGCGGACCAGGCGAGCCTGGCTCTGGCGGCAACGCTCGCGCGCGATCTCGTGCCAGGCGTCCTCGCCGAGGAAGTACGTGCGCCACAGCCAGTAGAGCGCCGTGTAGGGGACGTCCTGGAAGTGCGACGTCGCGAACGCCGCGTCCGGCTTCCAGTCGAGCTGGCTCTGGATCTGCTCGGTGGCCGGCGCCGCGTTGACGAGCGCGCCGGCCAGCCACCAGGAGCGCTGCCAGAGGGTCGGGAAGGAGCTCTTCGGCGGCTCGATCTCTGGCCAGGGGTCGGCCTGGCGCCACACGTCATCATCGGCGAGGGCCCGCTCGAACTGCGTCATCGGGAAGGTGCCGCGCGCCCAGCGCCCGAGCGCGGGCCGCAGGGCCTCGCGTCGTGCTTCGACGGAGTCCCGGGACGCGGCGACCTCGACCAGCCGCAGCGCGGTGGGCAGGTCGTAGGCCAGCGGCCCGTAGAACTCGCCGGTCTCGTGGTTCCACGCGACGACCTCGGCGGTCTCGCTGCCGCGATAGCAGAAGAACATCAAGCAGTCGCCTTCCGCCGGGATCCTGGAGAGGAAGAACGTGCTGGTGAGCACCTGCAACGCCGGCTCGACCACCCCGGCACCCAACGCGCCCTCGATCGCCGCGCCGAAGCTGTTCGTGGCGGCGAGCAGGGCATTCGGATCGGAGAGCAGCACGCCGCTTCGGGTGTCGGGGGTCCAGCGCTGCACGTCCTGGGGCACGGTCGGCCCGAGCAGCTCGACCCACGCCTGGCCTGCCGGTGTCGGCTGCCATCCATCGCGCAGCTCGACCGGGATTTCGTCGAAACGTCGATCCTTCATGGTGGAACCCTCCTCGAGATCAGAAAAGGGTCACGACCTGGAGCGTCCACGTCGCGTAGCCCCAGTTCCCGGCCTCGTCGCGGACCCCGACCTCGATCACGTACGTCAACCCTGACCCGAGATAGTACCCAGGCGAGAGGCTGAAGGTCGCCGTGCCCGCCACCGTGGGCTCCCAGGGCGGCGAGGGCGGTGGAGGATAGGCCTTGATCCGGGTGCGCCAGTAGGTCTCCGCCACCGGTTCGCTCGTGTCCCAGTGGAACTGAGCGGTCACCGCCGAGCCGAACGGTTGTGTGGAACTGTAGAGCCTCGACGGCGAGTCGGGGCCAAAGGTCACGACCGGCCGCGTGGCATCGATCCGGAACAGCCACCTCGCTGGCGAGCTCTGGCTCGAGCCGCTGCGCACGTAGACCTGGAACGTGTGCCACCCGTCGGCAAGATCCTGGGGCGAGGTGTGAAACGACGACGCGGTGCACGGCACGAACGCGCCGTTGTCGAACCGGCAGTGGAAGCTGGTCGCACCGCCCGCGGGCCGGAACTCGATCGTCGGCCGCCGGGTCGACACCAGGGGCGCGTTCACGCCGAGCGTCACGCCGAGCGGCGCGGGTGCGGACACGATCACCTGGCCGGCGAGCGACTCGGCGACGAGCGGTTCGTCGGTGACCCGCGCGAGCTCGTCGGTCGCGATCGACGCATCGGCGCCGGCGACCTCGGAGTCCGGATCGGCGAGACACGCCGCGCTGAGGGAAACGGTGACGGCGTTCAGGAAGAGGATGCGCATCATCATGATGGCTCTATAGAGCAAGCCGCGATCCAGGGCGAAGTCCGCGATCTTGTGGGCAGACGCGCGCGTCACGCACGGTGGGCGCGATCGCATCGAGTCGTTCGTGCGCGATTCACGCTTGGCCTCCGAACGCGTCGGCGAGCTCGCGGTAGGCTTGCTCGAGCCCGGCGGCGAGCACGCCCACGTCGCCGGCCGCGCTCGGACACACGAGCAGCCCGATGTCGAGATGATCGCGACAGCTCACCAGCGTGATGTTGACCGCCTGGCGTTCGAAGAGCAGCGACACCGGGTAGATCGCCTCGAGCGGGGCACCGTCGAAGTAGAGCTGCTCGCGCGGGCCGTTCACGTTCGACACCACCACGTTCCACGGCAACACCGGCAGGCGGGCCAGCCCGGCGAGCTGGGCCGCCACCGCAGGGAGCGTGTAGACCAGGCTGAACGCCGCCGCCGCCGCCGGCGACATCGACCTGATCATCTGCTTGCCGGCCGCCGACGATTTCGCGATCGCCCGGAGCCGTTCCCGCGGATCAGCGATCTCCGTGCCCAGCTTGCACAGGATGCTGCTCACCTGGTTGCCGCTCGTGTCGCCGCCGCCCCGCAGCGAGACCGGGATCATCGCGACCAGCGGTCGGTCGGGCAGGGCGCCGCGCGCCGCGAGGTGTGAACGCAGGACCGCGGCGCACACCGCGAGCGCGACCTCGTTGACGGTGACCCCGGCGGCGTGGGCGATCGCGCGCACCCCGTCGAGCGGGAGGCGGCACCAGGCCACGCTGCGCTCGCGATCGAGCAACGGGTTGAGCGGCGTGGACGGCGCCGTGTACGGGCTCGCGGTGCGGCCCGGATCGCGATCGGATGCCGCCAGGGCAAGTCGACCCAGCCAGCCGCCGATCTCGACCGCGGTCCGGACCGCGCCGGCGGCGCCAGCTGACCGCGGCTCCGGCGCCGGTCGCGGCCCGCGGGGGGGGGGCGCGGCGGCCCAGACCGGCGGCGTGGGCTGCGTCGGGTCCGTGCTGAGCGAGCGCTCGAGTCGCCGGATCGCGCTGACGCCGTCTATGCAGGCGTGGTGCACCTTGTAGTAGAGCGCGAAGCGGTCGTCGCGCAGGCCCTCGATCAGGTGGCACTCCCACATCATCCCGTCGCGAGACAGGTGCGGACCGTGCAGGCGCGACACCGCCGCCATCAACGCGGCGTCGTCGCCGGGCGGCTCGAGCCGCACGTGGCCCACCGGCGGCGCCGCGCCGGTGATCTGCTCCCACGTCTGCCGGCCGCGGGGACCGGCGAGGACCCAGTCGAACGGGCTGGTGCGCACCGGCATGGCCCGCAGGGTCTCGAGCCGCGGTGCCTTCGCGCGCGCACTGCCGAAGATCAGCACGCCGCCCACATGCATGGGCGTCGTCGGGGTCTCGAGGCGGAGGAACAGCTGGTCGAGGGCGCCGAGTCGCTGGCCCATGTCATCCCCTCCTGGTGAGCGAGGCGCCTTCAGGATCGTCGACGAACACGACGCCGTCGTAGTCACGCCACGAGAACGGCAGATCGAGCAGCGGTCGGCGCGGTGAGCGGGTCGCGTAGAGCGAGAGCCCGTCGCTGCGCGCCGCTCGCTCGAAGCGGGTGGGGAAGTAACAGAGCTGGAGGAGTGCGGCGCCGGCGCGTTCTTCGACGGTCCTGGCCCCGCTCATCTCGGCGCGCCCGCCGTCGTGCGTGCACGCGGCGATCGCGTTCGCGAGCCGCCCTTCGTCCCAGCGGGTGGGGTCGAGCCGGTCGTCGTCGAGATCGGTGCCGCGCGCCGGGATCGGCTGGTTGTGCCGTCGCCACAGCGAAGGTACGTCGCTGCCCACCGGCGAGAATGGATCGACGTACCGACCGTCGAGCCAGACGTTGAAGTGAACGTGTGGCGGCGCCCACGGGAAGCCGGCGAGCGCATCGAGGCCGCTGTAGCCCGAAAGCGCGATCCGCTCCCCCCGTCGTACGCGCTGCCCCGCCCGTACCAGCGGCCGCGCCAGGTGGTTGTACGTGGTGACCACGCCCAGGCCGTGATCGAGCAGCACCTTGCGGCCGCCGCGGTGATACTCGCTCGACACCCGCAACACGACGCCCGGCGCCGCGGCGACCACGTCGGTCCCCGGCGGGATCGCGAAGTCGGTGCCGTTGTGGCTGTCGTAGGTGTTGGCCCGCCCACGGAAGTCCTCGACGTCGGTGACCCGCACCGACCAGCCCATCTCGGGTGGCGGCTGTCGGTAGTTGTACAGGTTGGTGACGGGCACGCGGCGGCCGGCCGGCCGCATGCCGAGCCACAACGGCACGGCCCAGCGCGGCCGCAGCTGGCGCAGCGTGCTCAGGCCGAAGCGCGAGCGAGGTGTCGAGTCGTCGCCGCCGAGCGCGAGCCTGGCCTCCGCCAGCGCCTTGCCCACCGGCGTCACGCCCAGCGCTTCGATCAGGCCGACTCGCCGCTCGCGGGCGTGGCTGATCGAGGACTCCGACGCCATCACCGCGAGCTTGCCACGGACCGCTCCGGTTCAGGATGTGGGTCGGCCCTGTCCAGTTGACCGGACGTCAAGACGACATGGCGCTCAGGACAGTAGCCGTCAGTCGGCGTAGCCGGCGCCGCCGTAGCCATCGCCGCCGTAGCCGGCGCCGCCGTAGCCGGACTGGTCGGTGATCTCGAACGTCGCGCCCGCGAGCCACCAGTCCGAGCCATCGGCCGCGACCGTGCCGCGCCACGCATCGCCGTCGCGGGTCAGCGTCACCGTGAACGGCTTGCCGCACGCGGTGCCCATATCGGCGCACCCGCCCGTGCCGGTGAGCACCAGCCCATCCGGGCTGACCGCCAGCGTGCTGGTGAACAGCTCCATGCCGCTGAGCTTGTCGAGCCGCAGTGGATCACCCGCGACGACGTCGCAGCGGTGAGGTCCATAGGTGTGGCCCTCGTGGGTGAACGCGCAGGCGTGGATGCCGGGCTGCGGCGCCGCGATCGCCGGCGCCCCGCCGCCACCAGCATTCCCCACCGCCGGCGAGGGAGCCTTGCCGCCGCAGGCACCCACGGTCACGAGCGCCAGCGCGGCGCCGATCGAGAGGGACATCGAGATGGACATTGGGTTCATGGCGCGGAGAGTAGCGCGACCACGGGCACACGGGCAGGCGTCGGGACTCGCGACGCGCCGCCATCGGTGGTCACACCGCGCGCAGCATCAGGTCGGCGAGCGCCTGGCTGAAGCCAGCTGGGTCGGGGACCTGGCCGGTGTCGGCCAGGTGGGCCTGGCCCAGCAGCAGGCGCGCACACAGCCCCAGTCGCGGATCGTCGCGGTCGGCGGCGAACAGATCGCGAAGACGCCCGACCAGGGCGTTCTCGGGATTGAGCTCGAGGATCGGTCGCGTCGGTGGCGGGGCCTGGCCCATCTGCTCGAGCATCCGCTGCAGCCGCGGGCTCAGGTCGTGCTCGCCGCCGACCAGGCATGCCGCCGAGGAGGTCAGGCGCTGGGTCAGACGCACCTCCTTGACCTGGTCCTGGAGCTCGGCGCGCAGCCGCAGCAGCAGATCGCCGAACGCCTTGTGCTGTTCCTGGAGGGCTGCCGCGGCCTGCTCTCGCTCCTCGGCGGTGCCGAGCTCGACCGTGCCCTTGCCGATCGATCGCAGCGGCTTGCCCTGGTAGGTGGCGGTTTGCTCGAGCCACAGCTCGTCGATCGGATCGGCGAACAGCAACACCTCGTAGCCGCGTGCGGCGAAGCCCTCGAGCAACGGCGAGCGCGCGACGGCGTCAGGGGACAGCCCGACCAGCGCGTAGATCGCGTCCTGGCCCTCCTTCATGCGCTCGACGTACTCGGCGAGCGTGGTCGGCGTGGCGGCGTCGTGGGTCGTGGTCGCGAGCATCAGGTCGAGCAGCTTGTCGTGATCGGCGCTGCGCTCACGGGTCTCGGCGCCCAGCAGGCCCTCCTTCAGCACCGGGCCGAAGCTCTTCCAGAAGGTCTGGTACTCGGCGCGCTGATCGCGCTTGAACTCGTCGAGGGTGCCGAGCACGCGTTTGATCAGCTGCTTGCGGATGACCTGGATCTGGCGGTCCTTCTGCAGGATCTCGCGCGACACATTGAGTGACAGGTCGTGCGAGTCGACCACGCCGCGCACGAAGCGCAGGTAGGGCGGCAACAGCTCGCGACACTCGTCCATCACGAACACCCGCTTGACGTAGAGCTGAACGCCCCGCTTCATCTCCGGGCTGTAGAGATCGAATGGCGGCTGCGACGGCAGGTAGAGCAGGGCGTAGGCCTCGATCGAGCCCTCGATGTGGACGGGAATCGTACGCAGCGGCGGCGCCCAGTCATGCGAGACGTGGTGGTAGAACTCCTTGTACTCCTCGTCGGTGACCTCGGATCGGGGCCGGTCCCAGATCGCCTTCATCGAGTTGAGGGTCTGGTCCTCGACCTCGATCTGCGGGGCGGCGCCGGGCTCGCCCCCAGGCCTGGTGCGCACCCGCTTCATCCGGACCGGATAAGCGACGAAGTCGGAGTAGCGCTTGACGATGCCGACCACCACGTCCTCGCTGGCGTAGTCGTGGCCGTGCTCGCCATCGATCGGCGCCAGGTGGAGGGTGATCGTGGTGCCTGGCTGTTCGCGGCTGGCGCTGCTCAGGGTGTAGGTCCCATCGCCGGTCGACTCCCAGCGGGTGGCCTCGGGGTGGCCGGCGCGGCGGGTCTCGAGGGTGATGCGGTCGGCCACCATGAAGGCGCT
>SXJR01000342.1 GCA_005779305.1 Myxococcales bacterium | reverse complement strand
TACAGCCGGCCGACCTTCACCGGCGCCAACAATCTGACGATCACCGCGCTCACTGCCGCCGGCCGGATGATCGGCGCGATCGAAGTGGTGAGCGATGCGCTCGGCGCCTTCACGGTGGGCGGCGGCGCCAATTTGGGCGCGAGCGGCAACATCACCTTCAACGGCACGGGCTCCAGCGAGAACATCATCGTCGCCGGCATGCCCGACGCGCTGTTCAGCTACCTGTCGCGCGGCGCCAGTGGCAGCGACAGCGGCGCCGGCAACTTCTCGACGGCGCTCCTGGTCGTGCTGGTCGTCGGCACCGTCGCAGCCATCTGCTACTTCGAACGCGCCCACCGCAAGATCCCGGTCCAGTACGCCAAGCGTCAGGTCGGGCGCAAGCTGTACCAGGGCGCGCAGTCGCACCTGCCGCTCAAGATCAACGACGCCGGCGGCAACCCGCCGATCTTTGCGTCGTCGATCCTGATGTTCCCGACGCAGATCGCCAACATGTCGGGTTCGCAGCTCCTGCAGGACATGTCGGCGGTGCTGCACCCGGCCGACTGGCGCTACAACGTCATCGTCACGGTGGTGGTGGTGTTCTTCGCGGTCTTCTACAACTCGGGCGTGTTCAACCCGGTGCAGGTCGCGGACAACCTCAAGAAGGGTGGCGGCTTCATCCCCGGCATCCGTCCCGGCAAGAACACGGCCCAGTACATCGAGAAGGTGCTCACCCGCATCACCTTCGCCGGCGCACTCTACCTGTCGGTGGTGTGCATGATCCCGTCGCTGCTGATGAAGTACATGTCGGTGCCTTTCCAGTTCGGCGGCACCGGCCTGCTCATCGTCGTCGGCGTCGCGCTCGATACCGTGCAGCAGATCGAGTCGCACCTGATCACGCGCAACTACGAGGGCTTCACCGGACCGAAGGGGCCGCGCATCCGCGGTCGCGCCGCGGGTCGCCCGGGCCCCGCGCGCTGACGTGCGGTCTCGTGCGCGCTGCATCCACCACCGACCTGCGCCGCGTTAGCGCGACGCACACGATCGTGCCCGTGCGCTGGTGTGACCTCCCGTCAGCATCGTCCGGAGGCCTTCGGCCTGCTCAGATGGGGGACGATCACGTCCCCCATACCCCCACGTCCGTTCCGGGCGGGGCCAGCGCTCGATGCCGCTCGAACGTGGACGGCGGGCGCGCGTGAAGATCGTCTACAAGAGCCTCGACGAGATCCGCCAGATGCGCGAGTCCGCGCTGGTGGTGTCCGCGGTGCTTGACGAGGTGTGCAAGGCGGTCGAACCGGGTGTCTCGACCTGGGAGCTCGATCGCATCGCCCGCGCCGCCATCAAGCGCGAAGGTGTGGTCAGCGCGTTCCTTGGCTACGCCCAGCCGCCGTACCCGGCGGTGACCTGCATCTCGATCAACGAGGAGATCGTCCACGGCATCCCGCGCAAGGACAAGATCGTCCGCTCGGGCGACCTGGTCTCGGTCGATTTCGGGTCGTTCAAGCACGGCCTCTGCGCCGACTCGGCCCGGACCGTGATCGCAGGTGAGGGCACGCCCCAGACGCGACGCCTGGTCGACACCACCCGCCGGGCGCTCGACCTGGCGATCGCCCAGTGCCGGATCGACAACCGCCTCGAGGACGTGGGCGCGGCGGTGCAGCAGTGTGCTGAAGCTGAGGGATACTCAGTAGTTAGGGTGTTCGTGGGGCACGGGATCGGTCGCCGGATGCATGAGGATCCCCCGGTCCACAACTACGGCACTCCCGGGCGGGGCAAACGCCTCAAACGTGGCCTTGTCATCGCCGTGGAACCTATGGTAAACGCCGGCTCCCCCGAGGTCGAGGTACTCGATGACGGGTGGACGGCGGTGACCAAGGACCGCAGCCTTTCAGCCCACTTCGAGCACACCATCGCAGTTCTGGACGACGGACCTTGGGTCCTCACCCGAGCGTCTTCCACCCCCGGGAATCCCGGACACGACTGAGAGAGAAAGCGTCATGAAAGTTCGAGCGTCGGTCAAGCCCATCTGTGTCAAGTGCAAGGTCGTCAAGCGCAAGGGCGTCGTGCGCGTCCTCTGTTCGAACCCGCGACACAAGCAGCGCCAAGGGTAAAACCCTCGGCGCTGTGGGACAGCGCCAGGGCTGATCGAGATCACCTTCCGTAGGACGTAGGAGAACGATTCAATGGCTCGCATCGCAGGCGTCGACCTCCCCCGCAACAAGCGGATCGAGATCGCACTCACGTACATCTACGGGCTCGGCCGCCACGCGGCCAACGTCGTCCTGGCCCAGGCCGGCATCTCGCCCGACAAGCGCACCGACAACCTCGACGAGAACGACGTCCGCAAGCTGCGCGACGCCATCGACGCCAACTATCGCGTCGAAGGCGATCTGCGCCGCGACGTCCAGCTCAGCATCAAGCGTCTGGTCGAGCTCGGCTGCTACCGCGGCTCGCGCCACAAGAAAAATCTCCCCGCGCGCGGTCAGCGCACCCACACGAATGCCCGCACCCGCAAGGGTCCTCGCCGCATGGCAGTGAAGAAGCAGGGCGGCGCCACCAAGAAGTGATGTAGAGGACCCCACCAATGTCGACCGTCAAGGGCAAGCAGAAGAAGAAGGTCCGGAAGAACATCCAGACCGGCGTCGCGCACATCGCTGCGACGTTCAACAACACCATCGTGTCGATCACCGACGTCTCGGGCAACGTGGTTGCCTGGTCGTCGTCCGGCACCTGCGGCTTCAAGGGCTCGCGCCAGTCGACGCCGTTTGCGGCGCAGCTCGCCGCCGAGGACGCCGCCAAGAAGGCGATGGAGCACGGCGTCCGCAACGTCACCGTCTACGTCAAGGGACCCGGCTCGGGCCGCGAGTCGGCGCTGCGCGCCCTCAACGCCGCCGGATTCAAGATCAACCTGATCCGCGACGTCACCCCTGTTCCCCACAACGGTTGCCGGCCCCGCAAGCGCCGTCGCGTCTGACGCAGTAGAAGGATAACGACGATGGCTCGCTACACGGGACCTGTCTGCCGGCTGTGCCGGCGCGAAGACATGAAGCTCTTCCTCAAGGGGGAGCGTTGCTACACCGACAAGTGCGGCTACGAGCGCCGTAGCTATCCGCCGGGCCAGCATGGCCAGTCGCGGCGCAAGAAGCGCAGCGACTACGGCGAGCAGCTCCGCGAGAAGCAAAAGGTGAAGCGCATCTACGGCATCGCCGAGCGCCAGTTCCGCGGCTACTACTTCAAGGCCGTGCGCAGCAAGGGCGTCAGCGGCGACGTGCTGATCCAGCTGCTCGAGCGCCGTCTCGACAACGTGGTCTACCGCATGGGCTTCGCCTCGGATCACGCCGAGGCCCGCCAGCTGGTCCGCCATGGTCATTTCACGATCAACGGCAAGAAGGTCAACATCCCCTCGTACCTGGTCCGGCCCCGCGATGTCGTCGCGGTGCGCGAGTCGTCGAAGACGATCACGCGCATCAGCGAGGCGCTCGCCGCCGTCGATCGCCGCGGCGTGCCGCAGTGGATCGAGCTCGACAAGGACGGGATGCGTGGCGGCATCAAGCAGCTGCCGGCCCGTGAGGACGTGACCCTGCCCATCCGCGAGCAGCTAATCATCGAGCTCTACTCGAAGTGATCTGACCGCGATCTTCCAGATTCTGTTTCCGCCTGCCGATCGAGACGAAGGAGCGACGATGGAGCCGACCCCCGAGCAGACTGCCTTCATGGCCAAGAACTGGCGCGACCTGATCAGGCCGCGCTTGCTCGAGATCGAGGAGAGGTCCGAGACCTACGGCAAGTTCTCGTGCGAGCCGCTGGAGCGCGGTTTCGGCACGACGCTGGGCACTGGCCTGCGCCGCGTCCTCCTGTCGTCGCTGCAAGGCGCGGCGATCACCCAGATCAACATCGACGGTGCGCTGCACGAGTTCTCGTCGTTGCCCGGCGTCGTCGAGGATGTGACCGACATCATCCTCAACCTCAAGGAGACGCTGTTCAAGGTGGAGACCGATAAGACCTACACCTTGCGTCTCGACAAGCACGGTGAGGGCGCGGTCACCGCGGGCGACATCGCGTTGCTCGACGGGATCACGGTCCTCAACCCGGACCACCGCCTCTGCACGCTCGCCAAGGACGGCAAGATCGCCATGGAGCTGGTCATTCAGACCGGCCGTGGTTACGCCCCCGCCGAGCGGCACTCGGCCGGTCTGCCGGTCGGCACCATCGCGATCGACGCGCTCTACTCGCCGATCAAGAAGGTCAACTTCACGGTCACCAACGCCCGCGTCGGTCAGCAGACCGACTACGACAAGCTGACCCTCGAAGTCTGGACCAACGGCGCCGTCCGTCCCGACGACGCCGTGGCCTTCGCCGCCAAGATCCTGAAGGAACAGCTCAACCTGTTCATCAACTTCGAGGAGATGGCGGAGCCGGCCGAGCCGATCCGCGACGAGGAGCAGGAGAAGCTCAACGAGAACCTGTGGCGGACCGTCGACGAGCTCGAGCTGTCCGTCCGCTCCGCCAACTGCCTCCAGAACGCCAACATCAAGTACATCGGCGAGCTGGTGCAGAAGAGCGAGAGCGAGATGCTGAAGACCAAGAACTTCGGCCGCAAGTCTCTCAAGGAGATCAAGGAGATCCTGGCCGAGATGGGCCTCTCCTTGGGCATGAAGCTCGACAACTGGCCGGGTCCCAACCCGCTGAAGAAGTGATCCCATGCGCCACGGCAATTCAGGAAGAAGGCTCGGCCGCAACGCGGCCCATCGCGACGCGCTCTACGCCAACCTGGTGACGGCGCTGTTCACCCACGGCCGCATCGAGACCACCGAGGCCAAGGCCAAGGAACTTCGCAAGTTCGCCGACGCCACCATCCGCTGGGGCATCGACGTGGCCGACCTGGTCAAGAAGGGCGACAAGATGTCGCCCGTCGAGCGCAGCAAGGTCGTCCACGCCAAGCGCATGGCGCGCAAGACGGTCCGCACCGGCGCGGCGATGGATCGCCTGTTCGGCGACATCGGCGCCCACTTCAAGTCGGCTGCGGCCAAGGGCGGTTACACGCGGATCCTCAAGACGCGTTTCCGCCCGGGCGACGCCGCCTCGATGGCCCTCGTCGAGCTGGTCGGCCTCGCGCCGTCGGTCAACTGAGACCGAGTTATCCCGACTGAGGTCGGCAGGCTGCAGCGCGATCTTCGCAGCCCTGTCATCCCGAGTGTGACGCCCGCTTCACCGCGGGCGTTTTGTTTTGTTGTATGACCCGCGTTCCTTGTCTCCTGGAGCCGTCATGACCCGCATCAGCTCGCTTCGCCTGTTCGCCGTCACACTCTCGCTCCTCGTCGCCACCGCGGCTTGCCGCAACAGCAGCAACGGCGACGACGACGGCAGCCCGGACGCGCCCAGCGGCGACATGACCATCCAGGACGTGCAGAACGACGCCACCCCGGCGGGCACCCCGGTGACCCTGCGCGGCGTGGTGGTGACGGCCATCGACAACTACGGCCCCCGCAAGGGCAACTTCTACGTCGGCGAGCCCGAGGGTGGCGCCTTCTCCGGCGTGCTGGTCTTCGGCGCGCCGCTCGATCAGGTCTCGGCCCTGGCGGTCGGCGACCTGGTCGACATCACCGGCGCCGAGAAGGACGAGTTCTCGCTCGACACCGACGACGCCACCGTCACCGAGCTGGCCCCGGTCGCCGGCGGCGAGATGACGGTCACCAAGGTCGGCACCGGCTCGGTGCCCAACCCCCAGGTCATCGACGCCCTCGCCATCGGTCGCATGGAGACCGCGGCCCGTGAGGCCGAGTACGAGAAGTGGGAGGGCGTGCTGATCCAGGTCACCAACATCTCGGTCAACTCCGAGATCCGCCCGGTCAGCTCGTCGGCACCGGACCCCACGTTCGTGGCCTTCAGCATCACCGGCGTGCTCGAGGTCGACTCGAGCCTCTCGGAGATCCCGTACTCGACGACGCCCCCTCCGTTCCTGACCGGCGGCGACTGCCTGGCCTCGGTCACCGGCATGGGCGACTACTTCTTCAACTACAAGGTGCTGCCCCGCGCCACCGCCGACATCGTGCTCGGCGGCACCGGCTGCCCCGCCGCCGAGGCGGTCGGCATGTGCACCGACGGCATCGACAACGACGCCAACGGCTTCCTGGATTGCGCCGACCGCGGCTGCCGCAACGAGTCGACCTGCACCGTCGACACCACCATCGCGATGATCCAGTCCGGCGCCGTCACCGGCGGCGTCCGCCTCAACGACGTGGTCGTGGTGGGGTGGAAGACGTTCCCGACCAACATCCAGGGCGTCTGGGTCCAGGACGCGGTCCAGGCCGCGGCCAACCAGGGCGTCTTCGTCTTCACCGGCACCACGGCGCCGCCGATGACGATCGGCGCGCTGCTCGACGTCACCGGCACCGTGGCCGAGTTCGACGTCAACCCGCAGGTGGGCGACAAGGTCACCCAGATCAGCAACTCGGTGATCACCCCGGTGGCCGGAACGCCGGTGACTCCGATGCCGGTCACCGGCGTCGCGGTCTCGACCCTCAACCAGATCGGCACCGCCGGCGAGCCCTACGAGAGCGTGCTGGTGCGGCTGTCGAACATGCGCGTCATGGCCGAGGTCTCGCCCGGTGACCGCGTCCAGCTCACCAACGGCACCGACACCATCGTCATGGACGACGACGCGTTCAACTACGCCGCCGGCGCCTACTCGGTCGGCATGTGCTTCGCGACGGTGACCGGGGTCATGACGACCAACCTGTTCGACGACGAGCGGCGCCTCCTGCCCCGCGCGGGCACGGACATCGTCACCGGCGGCACCTGCAACTGAGTCGCCGACTCGTGCGTCTCGTCGCGCCCGTGGCCCTGGTGGCGGCGGCCTGCGGGTCGTGCTCGTCGTCGGCGAACGTGCCTCCACCCGCCCCGGCACCCGCCGCGCCGGCCGCCGTCGCGGTGCCGGCGGCGTCGTCGCCGTGGGAGACGCCGGCGGGGTGGAAGACCGAGACCATCCCGTTTCCGCTCGAGTTCGCGCCGGGGTTGCCGTACCGCGGGGTCGAGGAGCTGCGGTTCCCGCCCGGGTTCTTCGACAAGGACGCCGCGTGGTACTTCTCGTACGCGTTCGTGTGGGAGATCGTGGCGCCGGGGCCGGCGAGCGCGGACGCGCTGGAGGGCGACCTGGTGGCGTACTTCGAGGGGCTGGCCAAGGCGGTGGGCGGGGCCGAGCAGGCGGAGGCGATCAGCGCGCAGCGGTTCACGGCGGCCCTCGAGGGCGAGCTGGCCACCGGGGCGAGCGGCGTGATCGAGGCGTTCGACGCGTTCAAGGCCCGGGCGCCGGTGACGCTGCACGCGCGGGCCACCGCGGTGGCATGCGCGACCGCGGGGCGGGTGGCGCTGGTGGTGGTGGCCTCGCCGCGGACGCCATCGACGGATGACGCGGTGTGGACCGAGCTCGAGCGGCTGGCCGCGACGTATCGATGTCGTTAATGAAGTGAGCCGCGTATCCTCGGCGCATGTCCGACGGAACCGTCCAGGTCGAGCGCAAGGGTCACGTCGCGGTCATCACGCTCGATCGGCCCGGGCGCAAGAACGCGCTGGGCGAGGTCATGTGGCTGGGGCTGGGGCGAGCCGCCGACGAGCTGGCGGCGCAGCTGCCGCGGGCGGTGGTGCTGACCGGCGCCGGTGGAGCGTTCTCGGCCGGGATGGACGTGAACCCCGACAACCCGCAGGTGGCGCGGCTGGTCGGCGCGGTGGCCGGCAGGGACGCCGGGCCGGGCCGGGCCATGCTGCACCAGCTCCACGGCGTGCTCGATCGGCTGTTCGCGCTGCCGGTACCGATCATCGCGGCGGTGGGCGGGCTGGCCTACGGCGGCGGCGCCGAGATCGCGACCCGCTGCGATCTGCGGGTCGCCGATCCGGCGGCGGTGATGTGCTTCTCCGAGGTGCGGCTCGGCTTGATGCCGGATCTGGGCGGCGGGGTGGCGCTGGCGCGCTTGATCGGCACCGGGCGGGCGGCGGATCTGATCCTGACGGCGCGGAAGGTGAGCGCGGCCGAGGCGCTGGCGCTCGGGCTGGTCAACCGGATCAGCGCGCCGGGTGGGGCGCGCGAGGAGGCGATCGCGATGGCCGAGATGATCGCCGGCAACGGGCCGCGGGCGGTGCGGGCGGCGCTGGCGGTGATCCGCGGCGCGGCCGATCTGTCGTGGCGCGACGCGGTGGCCGGGGAGCTGGGCGCGGCCGCGGAGCTGATCGCGAGCGGTGAGTGCCAGGTGGGGATCGCGGCGTTCATGCAGCGGCAGACGCCGGTGTTCCAGGAGCCGTGAGCCGATCGGGCACGGGCACGGGCACGGGCACGGGCACGGGCACGGGTCAGCGGCGATAGTCGGTGGGATCGAGAGAGACGCGGCGGAGCCAGCGATGGACCTGCCAGCGGGCCTTGCCGGTGGCGCGGGCGACGGCGCTGATGTTGCCGCCGTGCTCGGCGAGGAGCGCGATGAGCTGCTCGCGCAGGGTGGCGTCGGCGGCGTCGAGCGGCGTCTCCTCGGCGGGCTCGCCGGGGGCGGGGGCGCTGGCGCGGACGGCGCGGGGCAGGTGAGGCAGATCGATCGGGCCACCGCCGGCGAGGGCGGCGGCGGCGGCGAGCGCCATGCCCAGCTCGCGCACGTTGTCGGGCCAGTCGTGCTGGAAGATCGCGCGGGCCGCGGCCGGGGTCAGGGCGGCGTTGCGCGCGCCGTTGGCCGCCAGGAGCGCCGCGATCAGGATGGCGACGTCCTCGCGGCGCTCGGCCACCGTCGGGAGCTCGATCACCAGGCCGGTGAGGCGAGCCAGGAGGTCGCGGCGGAAGCTGCCCTCGGCGACGCGGGCGGCGAGATCGACGTGGGTGGCGGCGATCACGCGCACGTCGATGCGCACCGGCAAGGACTCGCCGATGGGCACCACCTCGCGCTCCTGGAGCACGCGCAGGAGCGTGGCCTGGGCCGGCGGTGGCAGATGTCCGATCTCGTCGAGGAGCAGGGTGCCGCCGTCGGCGGCGCGGACGTGGCCCGGGCGATCCTCGACGGCGCCCGAGAAGGCGCCGCGGCGGTGGCCGAACAGCTCGGCCTCGACCAGCGTCGCCGGTAGCGCGCCGCAGTTGACCGCCACGAACGAGCCCTTGCGCCCCGAGCGGCCGTGGATGGCGCGGGCCACCACCTCCTTGCC
>SXJR01000341.1 GCA_005779305.1 Myxococcales bacterium | reverse complement strand
GATACAGTATAGTGCTATAAGTAGTACCAATGCTAGATAGTATAATAGTAGCTCCCTCACATGACATGTATACATATGTAGTGTAGTGTATGATAGATGGTGGGGAACTGAATACCCTGCCCTCCAATTACCACCACTTAGAGGCCGCGCACGCGCAGCTCGGGATCGACGACGGCGTCGGCGCCGGTGCCCATGGCGCAGGTGCCGACCGGATGGAAGATGGTGTTGACGTGGCGGCGGATGCTGGCGCGGATGGCGTCGTCGGTGGTGGCGGCGGGGCCGGGCCGGACCTCGGCGCCGCAGTGACGAGCGAGCGGCTCGGCGGCGGCGATCTCGCGCGACAGCTTCACGCCGGTGACCAGCAGCTCGAGATCGGCCGACTCGCTGAAGTAGCGCGGCTCGATCACCGGCGCCGCGGCGGGATCGTTCGAACGCAGGCGGATCTCCCCGCGGCTCTCCGGATAGATGAGCGACGGCAGGATGCTCAGGCGACGACCGTAGGGCGGCGGGTGTTTCTCGTCGGTGTTGGGGTCGTCGGTCGGCCACGGCACGAAGTGGAACTGAAGATCGGGCGCGCGCAGGCCGGCGCGGGTGTGCACGAAGCCGCCGGCCTCGACCGGCGAGCGCGCGAACGGCCCACCCTTGGCGACGGCGTAGCGCAGGAGCGAGGCCATGAGCGATATCCGCGTGAGCGCGAGGGTCGAACCGCCGGGCGTGTCGTAGGTGACGGTGGTGAGCAGGTGATCCTGGAGGTTCTGGCCGACCCCGGGCAGATCGTGCGCGACCTTCACGTCAGCGGCGCGCAGCTGGGCGGCGGGACCGATGCCCGACAGCAGGAGGATGTGAGGCGAACCGATCGCGCCGCCGCACAGGATGACTTCGCGCTCGGCGCGGGCGATCTCGTCCTTCTTGCCGGCGCGGTAGCGGACGCCGGTGACGCGGGTGCCGTCGAGCACCAGGCCGGTGACCAGCGCGCCGGTCACCACCGTGAGGTTGGGACGCGCGCGGGCCGGCTCGAGAAAGGCCAGCGCGGTGCTGCAGCGGACCCGGTCGCGCACGGTGACCTGATAGTGGCCGGCGCCGGTGCTGTCGCCGCCGTTGAAGCAAGTGACCGCAGGCACCTTGCACACCGCGGCCAGCGCCTCGGCGAAGGCGAGCGACGCCGGCGCCAGCCCCTGCTGATCGTCGACGTCGAGCGGACCGGCGGCGCCGTGAGCGGCCGAGGCGCCGCGCCGCTGCTTCTGCGAGCGCTTGAACAGCGGCAGCACGTCGTCCCAGCCCCAGCCGGGAGTGCCGGCGTCGCGCCAGCCGTCGGAGTCGCTGCGGTGGCCACGCACGTAAAGGCTGGCGTTGAGCGAGCCCGAGCCGCCGATCACCTTGCCGCGCGGCCAGAACATGCGGCGGCCGTCGACGTGCTCCTGCGGCTCGGTCGTGAACGCCCAGTCGCGCGCGGTGCGCCACAGCGCGAAGTACAGGCCGGGCCCGCGCACGTTCATGGTCTTCTCGCTGCCGCCGGCCTCGATCAGCGTGACCTTGCAGGCCGGGTCCTCGCTCAACCGTGCGGCCAGCGTACAGCCCGCGGATCCGGCTCCCACGATGACGTAGTCGCTCATCGACGCATCGTACACGGGAGGCCTTCAGCGCGGCGCCATCGGTCCGATGTAGGCGGTGGCCGCGACGACATCGTCGTACCACTTGCGGGTCTCCCTCGTCGGGTTGGAACCGAAATGGAGCGACAGCGAGAAGTGATCGATCGTCAGGGTGTCGACGTCGCGCAGGCGCAGGTTGGGGAAGTCGGCGATGATGGCGCCGTCGAGCCAGCAGGTGATGCGGCCGTCGCGCTGCCCGGGCGTGTTGGCTCGCAGCATCACCTCGTAGCTGTACCAGCGTCCCAGTGCGGGCGTGACGTTGGGTCGGGCGACGAACTCCGGGCCGAAGTCGCCCGGGATGCTGGAGTTGGGCAGGACCCGGCCGTCGGGGAAGAAGTGGTCGCCGTAGTTGGTGCGCTGGGCCGGGTGATAGATGTAGACGTTCTGCTCGCCGGGAGTGGTGGTGGTGGCCTCGCCGCGCCAGTTCTCGTAGGAGATGAGGTACTTGTTGGTGCCGTCGGCCGGGACGCCAGGCGAGGCGTTGCCATTGACGTAGTAGCCGGCCGAGATCTCGGCGCCGTTGTGACTCGAGCCCGTGATATCGAAGGTGTCCTCGTAGCGCGAGTAGTAGCGGAGGTAGAGCACGTCGAGGTCGCCGGCCAGGACCTTGGCCACGGTGTTGCTCAGCTCGCTGGTCTGTTGCGGTGCGGTGAACTCGACCGACCTCGCCCCGGCGTGGACGTTGGCGCTCTCGGTCGCGATGCGGACCCGGTGATAGACCGCGTCCCAGTTTCGCGAGAGGTCGGCGTCGGTGGTGTAGCTCTCGAAATCGTCGGCGAAGACGACGCGCGGATCGCCGCCGATGCCGACGTCGCCGGGGTACCCGGCGGCGATGCCGTCGCCGGGATTCACGCCGCCATCGTCGCCGCCACCGTCGTCGTCACCGCCACCGCCGCAGCCGAGTGAGCCAGGCGCAATCGCTGCGCACACCAGGAGAATCGCGCCATGGAGCCCCGCCATGGCCCGATCCTAACCCTTGACGACCACGGGCGCGCCGCCCAGACCGGCCGCGCGCTGGTACTCAAGGTCGATACCGATCGGGTGCCGGAGCTGGCCCGACGCGACCGCGCGAAGCGACGGGGACGCCGGCGCGGGCGGCGCCGGAGCTGTCGCCGGCGCGGGCGAACAGCACGCCGCGCGCGGCGGTCGGCGACACGCCGAAGCCGGTCGCCAGTGACGCGAGATAGGTCTCGCTGACCGCGCGCATGTTCACGTTTGCCAGCGACGCCTCCTCGATCACGACCTCGCCGTAGGTGGCGCGGTGAGTCGGCGGCGCCGCCGAGAGCACGTGGAACACCGAGTGCGCGGGGATCTCCGAGATCTGGAAGGCGGCGCCCTCGTCTTCGCGACGATGGGGATGGGGGCCACCCCCTCACCTGCCGCTGGCACACCCGGCGCACAGCCGCCACATGTCGGAGCTTCGTGCAGCGATCGTGGGGAAGGTTGCAGGAAGCGACCGCGACTGTGCACGCATCGTAAAGCTCATGCCGAGTGACGAGTTGCCGCCGCTGGCGGACCTGGCCCGGGGGTTCCGCAAGCGCACGCTGGTGACGGCCAGGCTGATGGCCAAGGTCGGGATGTCGATGGCCAAGAAGGGGATGGGCGCGTCGCAGCTCGCCGACCATGTCGACGAGGACGACGCGGTCGAGGCCGCGCGCGAGCTGCTCGATCAACTCGACGGCCTCAAGGGTCTGACCATGAAGCTGGGCCAGATGATGAGCTACCTCGACAGCTCGATGCCGCCCAAGGCCCGGCGAGTGCTGGCGCGGTTGCAGGCGGCGTCGCGGCCGGTCGAGGCCGCGGCCATCGCCGGCGTGATCCACGCCGAGCTGGGTGCCTGGCCCGAGGCGCTCTTCGACCACTTCGAGGCGACGCCGTTCGCGGCGGCGTCGATCGGCCAGGTCCACCGCGCCGAGCTTGGCGGCACGACGTACGCGGTCAAGGTCCAGTACCCCGGGATCGAGGAGCTGCTCCGCACCGACATCGCGACCGTCGGTAAGCTGGCCCGGCTGGCGACCCTCTTGTCGCCGGTCGACGGCAAGGGCGTGGTCGAGGAGCTGGCCTCGAGGGTGCTCGAGGAGTGCGACTACGTCCGGGAAGCGGACAATCAAGAGCGGTTCCGCGCCATGCTGGCCGATCACCCCGGGGTGTCGGTGCCGGCGGTGCGCGCCGATCGCTCGGCGAAGCGGGTCCTGACCACGGTGATGTGCCCGGGCGCGGGCTTCGACGACTTCGTCGACGGTGGCGCCGAGGAGGCCAAGGACCGGGCCGGGGCCGCCATCTTCGGCACCTGCTTCCACTCGCTGTGGCGTCACGGCGTCTACAACGCCGATCCGCACCCCGGCAACTACCGCTTCGCGCCCGACGGCACCGTGACCCTGCTCGACTTCGGGTGCGTGAAGCACTTCACACCCGAGTTCATCACCGGCTGGAAACGCATCGCGCGGGCCGTCCTCGCCGACGACCTGGCGGCGTTCACTCGAGCGTGGACCGACGCCGGCTTCGTCGGGCGGGCCCGCAAGTTCGACTTCGCCCACCAGCTGGCGGCGATGCGCTTCCTCTACCAACCGGCGCTGACCGCGGCGCCGTACCGGTTCACCCACGCCTACGTCGCCGAGGTCCACGACCGGCTGGCGTTCAAGAACGTCAACAAGCTCAAGCTGGCGCTGCCGCCCGCGTGGCTGTTCGTCAACCGGCTCCAGTTCGGGTTGTTCTCGGTGCTGGCCCATCTGGGCGCGACGGTGCGCTACGACCGGCTGTTCCGCGAGGCGCTCGACTCCTGAGCGGCGCGGCGCTAGCGTGCCGGTAGGCGATGCGGCTCTACGACGACCTGGCCGGCTGGTACCACCTGCTCACGCCGCCGTCCGACTACGTGTGGGAGGCGGAGCGGTACGCCGCGCTGGCCCGGGCGCACGCGCGGGACGGCGAGGTGCGCACGCTGCTCGATCTGGGCTCGGGCGGAGGCAACGTGTCGTGGCACCTGCGGCAGTGGTTCGCGTGCACCCTGGTCGATCGCTCGCCGGCCATGCTGGCGGCGTCGCAGACGATCAACCCGGACTGCGAGCACGTCGAGGGCGACCTTCGCTCGCTGCGGCTGGGGCGCACGTTCGACGTGGTGCTGTTGCAGGACGCGGTCATGTACATGACCAGCGAGGACGACCTGCGCGCTGCCGTGGCGACGGCGTTCGCGCACCTGCGCCCAGGCGGGTGCGCGCTGATCGCTCCCGACATGACGCGGGAGACGTTCCGCGAGGGCGAGACCTACGGTGGCGTCGACAGCGCCGACGGCGGACGGGGGCTGCGGTTCGTGGAGTGGGTGCGGGATCCCGATCCGACCGACACCACGATCACGGTCGACTTCGCGATGCTGTTGCGCGAGGGCGACGACGTACGCGCCGTCCACGAGCGGCACCTGCACGGCCTGTTCGAGCGGGCCGTGTACGGCCGGGCGATCGCCGATGCAGGGTTCACGCTGATCGATCGGCTCGAGCATGCCGGGGTGCTGATCGGTGTGCGAGCATGAGCGGCATGTCGAAGTGGATGGTGATCTGCTCGATTGTGATGGCCGGGTGTAGCAGCCCGAGCCCGAGCCCGAACCCGAACCCGAGCCCGAGCCCGAACCCGAGCCCGAGCCCGAGGGCGGTGGTCGTCCTGAGCGATGCGCGAGCGCGAGCGAGCGCGAGTCGAAGGACGCATTCCGCGCTCGGGCTCGTCGTGCGACCACTCGAGCGAGCAGCGCACTGCGATGACCTGCACGTCGACCGCGTGAGCGCGCCATGCGGTCTCCTGGTGGTTGGTTGGGCTCGCCCTGCTCGGCCGCCGCGCCCGGCTCATGCCGAGCGCCGACGGGGCGGTGCAGGTGCGGAGCGCCGCCCTAGAGGTGAGCGGTGGGGAGACGCGAGCGGTGGCGTGGGCACTCGTCATGGGCCAGGCGCGGCGGCCTCGCGACGGGCGAAGCCCCAACCAACCACCAGGAGACACGCGTCATGTTCCAAGCTCACGAGATCGCCATGCAGCTCATCGTCGCCGTTCGCCCCATCGTCGAGGCGGTGCGACCGCACGACAAGAACCTCGCCGAGCAGCTCCGGAGGGCTGCGACGAGCGCCGCCGCCAACACCGCCGAGGGCGGCCGCCGCATCACGCGCGACCGCCTTCACGCCTTCCGCGTCGCGTCGGCCGAGGCCGCCGAGGCGCTCTCGCACGCGCGCATCGCCGTCGCCTGGGGATTGAGGCGAGCGCCACGCGGGCGGTGCCGGCCTTGTCGTCGGCGGGACGAACTACGCCGGTGGCTTCAGCGCCCGAAACCGGATCAGTCTTCCGGCCCGATGTCGCGTACCGCCCCGGGCAGGCGCTCTTCCCGATCTGGACACCCATCCGCATCGGCGTGGCCGTCCTGGTCCTCGGCCTCTTGCGGGCAGGCATCGTAGGCGTCGTCGATGCCGTCGCCGTCGTTGTCGGGCTCGGGGCAGCCGTCGCGATCGCGGTAGCCGTCCTTGTCCTCGGGCTCCTTCCAGCACAGATCGCGGCTGTCGATGACACCGTCGAGGTCTCGGTCCCGCGTGGGCGCCTGATCGAAGCTGACCTGGGCCACGAAGCGCCAGGCCGGCGAGCCGACCTGATCGGGGGTGATACCGCCGCCGCCGGCGAGGGCCACGCTCCAGCAGTGGTGGACCTGGAGGCGCACGCCGACCCGGGCCTCGGCGGGCGATGGGCCCTGAGTGCCGGCGCGCGGCGCGTCGCCGAGCACGCCCTCGAGCTCGGCCAGCGCCCAGGCGCGATCGGGACCACCGAACGCACGGCCCAGGGCGTCGGCGCGCACGGCCACGCCGCCCGACGCGGTCAGCTCGTTGCCGTGCGGGCGCGCCGGCGAGAGCAGGACGACCTCGGTGGTGCGCACGCGCAGGCCGAGGCCGCCGGTGAGCTCGAGGCGCTCGCCCTTCCAGCCGGTGCGCAGCCCCCACGACAGCACCCAGCCGGCCTCGCCGGCGAACTGTTCGTCATCGCCGGTGGGCAGGATGGCGGAGATCGACAGCGCCGCGCCGCGGCCGCGATCGCCGGGCTGACCGGCGATGCGGGCCCGCGCCGATAAGCGCACGTCGCCGAGCGCGACCTGCGCGAGCGGACGTTCGTCGAAACCGATGCCCTGCAGGCGATCGCCCCACTGCAAGGCCATCGGCAGCGCCACGCCGAGCTGGTAGCGCGAGCCAACGCCGCGCGCGCCGACCACGTCGGTGCCCCAGCGCAGCCGCACCGGCTCGCTCTCGAGATCGCCGGTCTGCACGTCGCGCAGGACGATGGGCCGCGCCATCAGCGACCACGACATGGTCACCGCCCAGCGCGCCGCCGGCAGCACGTCGGCGGGTTCGACGCCGATCCAGGTGCCGGCCGCCGCCGCCGGCGTGAACCGCTCGATCGAGAACGCCGGCCGCGCCGCCACCGGGGTCTGCGCCGACGCCACGCCGACCAGCGCGCACACGATCGCCGCGGACGCCGCGATGACCGCCTCCCGCATCAGGCCCTGGTCGCGCCCCGCTCGTAGAGCTTGGCCGGCGACACGTGGCGGTAGCGCAGCACCTTGGTGCGCAGGGTGGCGGCGTGGTCGAGCACCGCGCGGCGATCGCCGCCCTCGGCGGTGACCAGGCGCGCCTGCTCGATGAGCGCATCGCGCGTGCCGCGGGGATGGAACAGGAACGCGCGGCCGAAGCGGACCTCGCCCTCGAAGCCCATCACCCGCAGCTCCGCCACCTCGCCGACGGCGACCCCGTGCAGGGCGCGCGGCTCGGCGACGCGCACGCGCGCACCGCCCAGCAGATCGAACAGCTCGACGTAGCCGGCCCCGAGCTTCTCCACCGACCACAGGCTGCGGTGCGAGGTGAGCCAGGCCCGGATCGCCGCGGCGCGCCGCCCTTCACCGGCGTCGCGGGCCGCGTGCAGCGACGCCACCGCCGCCGGCACGGTCGCGCCCTCGGTCACGTGCTCGATCACCAGCCACTCGACGAAGCCGGCGCTCCACACCTCCCACAGCTCCTCGTCCTCGAAGACCCGGCCACGCCGGTCCTCGAACAGCTTGCGCGCCGCCACCACGGCGCGCTCGTCGGTGGTGTGGGCCGCGACCAGATCGTCGAGGACCTGGCCGAGAAACGCCTCGGCGCCCTGGGTCACCGCGCCGCCCGCATCGCGTCGCGGAATCGACCGAACAGGTAATGGGCGTCGTGCGGCCCTGGGCTGGCCTCGGGATGGTACTGGACGCTGAACACCGGCTTGCCGACGACCTCGAGGCCCTCGACGGTCTGATCGTAGAGGTTGACGTGGGTGACCCGGGTGCCCGCTGGCATGCTGTCGGGATCGACCGCGAAGCCGTGGTTCTGCGCGGTGATCTCCACCTTGCCGGTGGTGAGGTCCTTCTCCGGGTGGTTGCCGCCGTGGTGACCGAAGGGCAGCTTGTACGTGCGCGCGCCCAGCGCCAGCGACAGGATCTGATGGCCGAGGCAGATGCCGCACACCGGCTTGCCGCTGGCGACCAGCTCCTTCACCGCGGTGATCGCGTCGGTCACCGCCGCCGGATCGCCCGGGCCGGGGGCGAGGAAGATGCCGTCGGCCGCGAGCGCCAGCGCCGCCGACGCCGGCG
>SXJR01000340.1 GCA_005779305.1 Myxococcales bacterium | reverse complement strand
GGGATACCGTCGGCGGCAGGGTGGTCAGGGGCTTCAGCAGGGGTTCGGCGTCGGGCGTGCTCGCCGCGGGCGCCGGCACCCGGCTGGGCGGGGTGGCCAAGGCCCTCTTGCGCGACGGCGACCGCTCGTTCCTGGCCAAGATCGTCGCCACTGCCGCGGCGGCCGGCGTGGCGCCGCGCGACGTGGTCGTGGTGGTGGGACCGCCGTTCGCCGAGGTCGTCGCCGCCGAGGCGGTCGCGCTGGGCGCGACCGTGGTCTCCAACCCGGCGCCCGAGCGCGGCATGGCCTCGTCGGTGGCGCTGGGCTTCGCCGCGGCTGCCGCCGAGCCGGCGATCACCGCCGCCTTCCTGTGGCCGGTCGATCATCCCCACGTGACGCCGTCGACGGTGGTGACGCTGGCCGCGCGCGGCGAGGGTGTCCCCGCCGCCGGCGATCGCGGCGGTCACCCCCCGCTGGTGCCGCGGCGCCTGTTCGCGGCCCTGGTCGCGTGCGCCGAGATGCCCGGTGGCGCGCGCGAGATCGTGCGGACCCTGGCCCGCGTCCCCGTCGACGACGCCGGCGTGATCGAGGACATCGACCACCCCGCCGATCTGGTGCGGGCGTGTTGATCCGGGCCGCGAGGATCGGCGCCGCGCTGGTGGTGATGATCGCCGCCTGCAACGGCACCCGGCCACCGCCGCGCGCGCCGCTGGTCGACTCGGCGCCGATCAGCGAGGGCGACGCGTCGGGACGCCTGGTGCGCGAGCTCGAGCTCGAGGTGCTGGCCAGCTACGAGCGGACCCAGCTCGACGAGATCGCGGCCAGCGGCGTCATCGACCCCACCGTCGGCCTGACCGTGTTCGGGGTCGGGCAGGACGTCTCGGTGGGCTCGGCGCCCACCGAGCGCTGGCCGGTGACCAGCGTCGCCGGCGCCGGTGTCGATGTGGTGTCGCGTCGGCTCGAGCTCTTCCTGTCCGGAGATCGGACCGTCGGCTGGAGCTACGACGACGTCAGCCTGCGCCTGCCGGTGTGCGGGCGCATCGCCAGCATCCCGTTGCGGGTGGCGCAGGTCTACGTCCGCGACAGCGAGCGGTGGACCCTGGTGGCCGAGCACGCCGCCTACGCCCAGCCGATGGGCCGCTGGCTCGACGCGGCCAAGGGCCCCGACGGCCGTCAGGTGCCGAGCGCGGTCGAGAAGCAGAAGGAGTCGCTGGAGGCCCAGGAGGCGCTCGGCGTCGCGCTTTCGCCCGACGGCGATCGTGCGGTGTGGGACGGCAGCGCTGGTGGCCTCGTGGTGTGGCCCGATCCGCTACACGTCCTGCGCGCGGGCGCGGCGCGCAGCGGACCGAGCCTGGCCCAGAGCCTGGGCGCGACCGCGGTCTCCGTCGAGGGCATCCGGCTCGCGCTCGGTCCCGGTCGCAACCTGGCCATCGCCAGCGCGACCGTGCTCGCCCGGCTGCCGCGCACCGGCGAGGGCGGCGCGGCGACCTCGATCGACATCCGGGTGCGCGGCACGTTCGTGGTCGAGCGGGTCGGCGAGATCTGGAAGGTGCGGTTCGCGCTGGTGTCGACGCCGATCACCACCGGCGCGCTGGTCGGCCGCACGCTCGGCGTGGCGGCCAGCCTCGAGACCGGCGGTCGCGTGAAGACCAGCTGCCGCTGAGCGACGGGCTCAGGTCGCGGAGTCGCGGGCGGCGTCGGCGGCGCGGGACACGGGGCGCGTACGCCGTCTGCGACCACGAGCGCCGCGCTTCCGATTCCGTGGGCGCCGGCGACGGGTTGACCGTGATCGTTGCCGACCGTGTGACGCTGCCGCCGGGGCCGGTCGCCGTGCGCGGGCCCGAGCCGCGCGGCGAACCCGCGCCGGACGGCGAGAGTCCGAAGGCGCGCCTCGCCCGCATGGACCGCGACCTCGTAGCGCTGCGCGCGCAAGCCGACGCGCTCGAGCGCCAGCGCGTGGCGGCAGCGCTCGCCGAGTGTGGTGGCAACCAGACCGAGGCTCGGCGCGCTGCGTGAGCGAGGCGCGGGATCGCCTGCCTGGCGATCGGGCACGGGCACGGGCACGGGAGCAGGCTCGCCGCGCCGGATCAGGCCGCGGGGTCGCGGGCCTCGGCGGGCTCGCCGGCCGGCAGCTCGAAGCCCGACACGTGCGGATCGTCGAGGTACACGTCGGTGAGCCGCTTCTTCTTGGGCCAGAAGGGCAGCAGGCGCAGCGGCAGCGTGACCAGCGAGAGCAGGCCGCCCAGGGCCTTGCCGCCGTAGGCCTCGGCGACCAGCGCGGCGCGGCGCATCGTGCCCAGCTCGGCCAGCGGCCGATCGAGCACGCCGATGCGGCGCAGGCGGGTCTCGGCGCAGCGGTTGGAGAGCGCGAGGAACGCCGGCAGGTGGCGCAGCACCGGGTGGTCCTTGGGCATGCGTTTGCCCATGAACGCGGCGAGCCGCCGTACGCCCCACATCGAGACCAGCGAGAGGCCGAGCAGGCGGCGGCGCAGCCAGGCCCGGCCGGCGATGACCTTGCGGGTCTCGGTCTCGCCGAACTCGACGTGACGCTCCTCCTGCTTCACGGCGCGGCGGAGGATGTCGGTCGACGGCTTGTGATCGAGGGTGTCGATGGTGGCGTAGAACGCCATCAGCACGAAGCCCTCGCCCTGCGCCATCTCGAGCGCGACGTGCTCGGCCCAGCTGCCGCCCATCATGCCGGTCGAGAGGAACCGCACCGCCCAGTGGGCCTTCTGCGGCTTGAGGCCCATCATGATCATGATGCGCAGGAAGTTGTCGACGTGCTGCATCTCCTCGAGTGACTGACGGGCGAGGAACTTGGCCGCGCCGAGGTCAGGCGCGTCGTAGAGCCAGTGACCGACCTGGATGCCGGTCATCTCGCCGTACAGGAACTGGTTCATCGACCACTCGATGAAGGCCTTGTCGCGGACCGGATCGAGCTTGCCGCCTTCGAAGTCGAAGGTCATCTCCTCGCGGGTCAGCAACATGGTCGGACCTTACCTCCCGGGTAGGCGGGGAACCAGCGGCTTCGTCGGGGAGGGGGAGAAGGGAGAGGGGAGGCGGGGAGACGGGAGACGGAAGACAGGAGACGGGAGACGGGGAGACGGGAGACGGGAGACGGGCAGACGGGGAGACGGGATTCGGAGCTCGGGGTTCGGATCCCGCCGTCCTGAGCGATGGCCGAGCGTGAGCGAGGCCGAGTCGAAGGACGCAAACCGCGGACGGTCGGGTGCGAGTACAGGGAGTGCCGCCCTCGGGGGGCAGGTGGCGCGGGGCGCCTCCGCGGCTCCGCGCGCACGGCCCATGCCTGGCGCGCGACGGGCGGTGGTTGATCAACCCGCCGCCGCCAAGGTGCGCGATGAGATGGCGCGGGAGGGCGGTGGGGCGCCAGGCATGGGGACCGTGCGCGCTGACGCCGCGAGCGGCGAACCCCGCGCCACCTGCCCCCCGAGGGCGGGGAGCGCAAGGGGCCCAACGCGTGGACCGGAGGATGAACAGATGCTCGAGGCGTATGCAGT
>SXJR01000045.1 GCA_005779305.1 Myxococcales bacterium | reverse complement strand
TGGCGGCGACGTAGCCGCCGGGCCCGGAGCCGATCACCACGACGTCGAACGTGTCGCCTGCTGCTTCGCTCATGGTTGCCTGGGATCCCGGTCAGAGGGCCAACGACTCGGGGTGCTCGAGTTGCTCGACCAGCACGCCCAGGAACTTGGCCCCGAGTGCGCCGTCGATGACGCGGTGGTCGCACGACATGGTCACGGTCATGCGCTTGCCGATGGCGAGGGCGCCGTCCTTCACCACCGGTTCCTCGACCACGCCGCCGACCGCCAGGATGCCGCCCTCGGGCGGGTTGATCACCGCGGTGAACCGCTCGATCTGGAACATGCCCAGGTTCGACACGGTGAACGTCGAACCGGTGATCTCGTGGGCCTTGAGGTGCCGTTCCTTGGCGCGCTTGGCCAGGTCCTGGATCTCGGCGGCGATGACGCCGATGCCCTTGAGGTCGGCGTCGCGCACCACCCGCGTCACCAGGCCGTCGTCGATGGCGACGGCCACGCCGACGTGGACCCGCCGGAACTTGCGGATGACGTCGCCCTGCCAGCTCGCGTTGCAGTCGGGCACGCGCCGCAGCGCCAGCGCCACCGACTTGACGATGAGGTCGTTCACCGAGACCTTGCCGCGATCGCCGAGCAAGCCGTTGAGCCTGCTGCGGAACCCCATCATCGGCTCGACGTCGAACTTCCGCATCAGATAGAAGTGCGGGACGTCGCGCTTGGCCTCGGTCAGTCGCGCCGCGATGCGCTTGCGCATGTTGCTGGCCGGCACGTCGACGAAATCACCCGGCCCATCGCCATACAGCGCCGGTACAGGCGGCGCCTTCACGATGGCCACATCGCCGGCCCCCGTGCCCGGTCTCTCCACCGTCTCCGGCTGCCCGCCGCCCGCCGCCTGCTGCCCGCCGCCCGCCGCCGCCGCTCTCACGTCACGCTCGACGATCCGTCCGCCGGGCCCACTCCCCGACACCATCCGCAGATCGATCCCCAGCTCGATCGCCAGCGACTTCGCCAGCGGCGACGCGAGCAACTTGCCGCCAGCCGCCGGCCCAGGCGCGGATGCCGCTGCCGCTGCGGATGCCGCTGCCGCTGCGGGTGCCGCTGCCGGTGCGGGTGCCGCTGCGGGTGCGGCTGCGGGTGCCGCTGCGGGTGCCGCCGTCTTGCCCTGATCGGGCGCGGGCACGGTCACGGGCGCGGGGGCCGCGGCTCCGGTGGCCGTCATCCCCGCAGCTCTCGCGACCAGCGCGGCCACGTCCTCCCCTGCCTTCCCCAGGATGGCCACCGGCGCGCCCAGCTTGACCGTGTCGCCCTCCTTGACCAGCAGCTTCAACAGGACGCCGTCGTCCTCGATGTTGAAGTCCATGTTGGCCTTGTCGGTCTCCACCTCGGCGACCAGATCGCCGGGCGACACCTTGTCGCCTTCCTTCTTCACCCACTTCACCAGCACGCCCTCTTCCATCGTGGGCGAGAGCTTCGGCAATCCAATGATCTGAGCCATGTCTCTTTGCTCCCTCGGCCTCAGTCCAGGTAGAGCGCGCGCCGCACCGCCGCGACCACGTCCTTGAGCTGCGGCTGCACCTCGTCCTCGAGGTTCTTGGCGTACGGCATGGGCACGTCGTCGGAGCAGACTCGCTCGATCGGCGCGTCCAGGTGATCCAGACACTCGCGCTGCACGCGATACGCGATCTCCGCGCCGAAGCCGGCCACGGGCCATCCCTGCTCGACGATCACGCAGCGCCCGGTCTTCTTGACGCTCGCGCAGATGATCCCGTGGTCGAGCGGGCGCAGCGTGCGCGGGTCGACGATCTCGGCCTCGATGCCGTCCTTGGCCAGCGCCTTGGCCGCATCGAGACATGTGTGCACCATGCGCGACCACGCCACCAGGGTCACGTGCGCGCCGGCCCGCTTCACGTCGCCGACCCCGAGCGGGATCGTGTACTCCTCGGCCGGCACCTCCCCGGTCATGCCGTAGAGGGTCTCGCCCTCCATGAACACCACCGGGTTGTCGTCGCGGATCGAGGTCTTGAGCAGGCCCTGGGCGTCGTACGCCGTCGACGGCATCACGACCTTGAGGCCCGGCACGTGGGCGTAGAACGCCTCCAGCGCCTGCGAGTGTTGCGACCCGACTTGCACCGCCGGCCCGCTGGGGCCGCGGAACACCATCGGGATGTTGAACTGCCCGCCGCTCATCTGGAAGATCTTGGCGGCGTTGTTGATGATCTGATCGATCGCCACCAGCGAAAAGTTGAAGGTCATGAACTCGATGATGGGGCGCAGCCCCACCATCGCCGCGCCCACGCCGATGCCGGCGAAGCCCATCTCGGCGATGGGCGCGTCGACGACCCGGCGCTCGCTGAAGCGCTGCAGGAGCCCCTGGGTGACCTTGTAGGCGCCGTTGTAGTGCCCGACCTCCTCGCCCATGATGAAGACGTTGGCGTCGCGCTCCATCTCCTCGCGCATCGCCTGGTTGAGCGCCTCGCGCATGCTGATGACCGGCATCAGACCTTCTCCACGTACGAGAGGTAGTCGTCGGCGGCCGGGCTGTCCTCGGCGAACTTCACCGCGTCCTCGATCTCGGCCTTCACGTCGTCCTCGAGCGCGACCAGCTTGTCCTCGGCCATGCCCACCTCGACCAGCCGGGCCCGGCAGCGGTTGAGCGGGTCGCGCCGCCGCCACTCCTCGACCTCCTCCTTGGTGCGGTAGAGGCCAGGATCGCTCATCGAGTGGCCGCGGAAGCGGTAGGTGATCACCTCGACCAGCGTCGGCTCGCTGGTGTCGCGGGCGCGCTCGACCGCCTCGGCGATGCGGCGCTTGACCTTGATGACGTCGTCGCCGTCGAAGCGGTCGCGCGGCATGCCGTGGGCGAGCGCGCGCAGCGACACGTCCTCGACCGCGAGCGAGCGGTACAGCGGCGTGCCCATCGAGTACTGGTTGTTCTCGCAGATGAGCACCAGCGGCAGCTTCCACAGCGCCGCCAGCGACAGACCCTCGGCGAAGCCGCCGATGGTCGACGCGCCCTCGCCGAAGAAACACAGGGTGACGCGCCCGTCGCCGCGGTACTTGGACGCGAACGCGGCGCCGGCGGCGATCGGCACGTGGCCGCCGACGATGCCGTAGCCGCCCAGGAAGCTGGTGGCCTTGTCGAACAGGTGCATCGAGCCGCCCAGGCCCTTCACCAGGCCGGTCTTCTTGCCGTAGAGCTCGGCCATGATCGGGCGCGCGGCCACGCCCTTGGCGTACGCATGCCCGTGCTCGCGGTAGGTCGCGACCACGTAGTCGTCGGGGCGTAGCGCGGCGATCGCGCCGGTGCACACGGCCTCCTGACCGATGATGAGGTGGAGGAAGCCGCCGATCTTGCCTTGCGAGTAGGCCTTGGCCGACGCCTCCTCGAGGCGGCGGATGGCCAGCATCTGACGGTAGAGCGGGCCGAGCTCTTCGACGGTGGTGGCCGGAGCCTCGTCGTCGACCTCGACCCGCGCCAGCTCGGGTGTCTTCATGGGGACGGCCACGATAGCCATGGCGCGCCGCGCCCGCCACACCCAGCGTGCCGAAACCATGTTGCTTTTCGCGACGCGCCGCGACGCAGGCTCGCTAGGGCAACAGCGCGATGCGCACGACGCCGGCCGCACCCAGGGCCGAGGCCCGGCGCGAGTCCAGGAACGCGCCGGTCGTGCTGAAGGCCGAGACCGTCACCTCGGTGAAGCCGACCGGCAGCTTGTCGTAGAAGAACACGCCGGCGTTGCACGGTACCGGGCGCACGACGTGCTGGTCGTCCGTGGTCGGATCCTCGACGGCGATCTCGAGCTCGCCGACGCTGCTGCAGGCGCCGGCCGCGTCGGCCTCGAGGCCGCGAACCGTCCACTCCACCCGGAGCTGATACACGTTGCTGCTGGCGGCGCAGTCGCCGACCCGCGTGCACACCAGGTCGCCGCAGTCGCGATCGGTGCGGCAGTCCTCTTCGACCGCGGAGCTGAAGCAGCCCGCGGCCGTCGCGACGGCGAGGACCGACCCGGCGAGCGCGGCGCGCATCTGGAGATCCTAGCGCAGCGACGCCGACTTGGCACTCCCGACGATCGTCAGGGAGTCACGTAGATCGGGCTGGCGTAGATCCACGGCAGCTCGGCGTCGGCGTACGTGGTCCCGAGGTTGCCCAGGTACGGGCCCAGGTGGCGGGGCGCGATGAGCACCTCGACCCGGTAGGCGCCCGCGGTGTCGAGGGGCGCCGAAACCGTCGGCCCGGTGCCGGTGGCGACCTCGGTGACGCCGGCGGCGTTGATACGGAGGATGCGGGCGCGGATGGCCGGCGAGGGCAGCTCCGCCGCCAGCGCGTGCACGGTGGGCAGCGTGACCTCGAGCCTGGCACCGGCGCTGGCCGCGACCTCGCCGCCCAGCTCGGTGACGGTCGCGCCGGCGACGGCGCGGGCGTCGAACCCGACCGGTGTGCCCATGACCTCGAACATGACGAACATGCGGCCGCCCCGCAGCGCGGCCTCGATCTGGGTGATGTCGGTGCGGTCGGCGACCAGCGCGACATTCGAGAACCAGCGGATCATCCGGCGGTACGAGTCGCCGCGCTCGCCGTCGCGCAGCATGATGGGCAGCGCGTTCTGGTGGGCGTCGGTGCCACCCGAGCCGGAGAGGCGGCGACCGGTGGCCAGGACCTCGTTCCAGCGGGTGATCGCCGGCGTGTTGGGCGACAGGAACGACAGGATGGCGAGATCGGGTTCGGGCGAGCCCGGGTTGGTGTCGGCGAACTGCACCACCGCCTGGATGGCGCCGCCGGCCGGCAGGCCGAGGTGGTCGGCGCGGATGTCGGGATCGATGTTGGCGTGGAGCTGGTAGACCTCGATGCCGTCGGGGGCCAGGGCCAGGAGCTCGGGGGTGGTGCGCTGCTCGGTGTGCGGGATCCACACCGTGGCGCCGGCATCGCGCATGGCGGTGACGGTGGCCGCGTCGTCACCGTTGTAGATGTTGTGGCGCTCCTGGATCGTGCCGGTGACGTGGCGGTCGAGCATGATCGGCATGATCGGGTTCTCGCTGCCGACCGTGATCAACGCGCCCGGCCCGTCGGGGCAGGCCAGGCGGGACGCGATGGGCGTGCCGCCGGTGCCCATGATGAGGGTGTCGCCGCCGCGGCGGTTGAGCAGATCCTCGAAGGCCTCGTCGGCCATGCTGTCGTCGTGGTCGGTGAGCGCGGCGTAGTCCATGCGAGTCGTGCACAGCGCGGCGCGCAGATCGGACAGACACTGCTCGTCGACGGCGCCGCCTGGGCGCGGGTCGCCGTCGCAGGCGTCGTGCGAGTACGGCGAGTGCAGGTGGATGATGCCGCGCGCGGCCTGGAGGCCGCGGGTCGTGCCCATCACGCTGGTCGGCGGCAGATCGCGATGCCAGGTCGGCAGCGCCGCGTCGGGCGAGCCACCGCCGTCGTCGCCGCCGCAGGCAGCGGCCGAGCCTGCGATGACGGCAGCCCACAGAGCCGTACGCACGATCCTCATCTGGCGCAGGCTACCCGGCTTCGCCGGGGCGTGCGACGGAAACCGTCGGGACGTCGAGTGACATGGGTCGCGCTGGGGCCAAGGGGCCGGCTCAGGTCGCGCCGCCGGCATCGGGCACGGCGACGTTGACGGGCAGCGCGCCGAAGAACGCACGCAGGGCCGCGAACAGGCCGGCGTAGTCCATGTTGCCACCGAACGAGTCGCGGTAGTCGATCGCGATCTGCCCGACACCGGTCCAGGTCAAGCGCACGGCGATCCAGTGATGGCCGAGGCCGGCCTGGTGACCGGTGGTGTTGACCACCATGTTCAGCACAGGGTGAGGCCCGGCGGGGCCGACGAGGAACGCGTCGATCGCGAGCAAGCCCGCCAGCTCGCCGACCGCGAGCATCGCCGGGTCGAGGACGCCGGCCTGGAGTTGCAGGACCACGGCATGGAGCTGCGCGAGATTCCCGATGACGGGCAGATCGGGGCGCGCGGCGGCGACCAGGATGGCGCGGATGTCGTCCTCGCCGATGTCCTGCTCGAGCCCGCCCTGCGCGTCGAGCGCAGCCTCGTTGTCGACGCCCCCCGCCATCGCGAGCACGTTGTGTGCCGCCATCTGGCCACACTCGCTGAAGAACTGCCGCAGCGCCGGGTGGCGCAACCCGTGCGGCCCCTGTGCGTTGTTGGCGGGCTCGGCTGCACCGCCGCCGACCGGCTGGCGATGGAGCCGCCCCTGGTTGGCTTGCATCCACGCGATGGCCTGCTGATAGAGGGCGGCCACCTGCGGAGCCGTGGTCGCGTCGTTGCGATCGATGGGCTGCAGGTTCGCCCAGATCGCTTGCAGCGCCGGCAGGTCACCAGCTTGCCCGGGGTCCAGCGTCGCCCGCAGCTCGACGATGGCACCTCCGAGGGCGTCGATGCGGCGCTGGTGCTGGACCAGTTCGGGCGGTGGGCCGGCCACCGCCGGCAAGGAGCCGCCCGGGCCACCCGTCGGCCCACCCGTCCCGCCGCTGGCCGCGCCCACGAGGGCAGCGAACTTCGCGTCGCTGGCCGCCCAGGTGCCTGGCCCCGAGTGCCGGACGCGCTTGACCGAGAGCTCGGTCTTGTCGCTCGGCTCGTCGTAGCTGGCGCCGGTGACCAGTCCTCCGGCGTGGTGCAGGTGCTGCTTGAGCGTCTGGTCGCCCGGCTCGGGGATGCTGTCTTCCGCGAGCCCGCCGGCGTCGTAGTACGGCGACGCTGGCGGCGATTGGTACCCCGCGACCTCGCCGCGCCAGTCTGGCTTGAAGGCGAACGTGGGGTCTTCAGGCTTGAGCACGGTGCTGAACGGAAACCCGCTGGTGTCGGGCATCTTGGCCTTGGCCAGGTGGTCGAAGGCCGATACCCCGCCCAGCGACTTGTTCTGGTTCGCGGACGCCTTGCCCGACGGCACGGTCGGATACGAGTGCGTGAGCGGATCATAACCTCCGGGCACGCTGTAGTCGGCCGTCGGTCGATTGTCCGCGCTGTAGTGCGTGCGGGCTCCGGTCGCGTCGCGCGTCAGGTACTCGATCCGCGACGGGATGTCGTAGAGATGATCTTGCGCGCTGCCGGCGTTGGGCTGGAACTGGTCGCCGGTGTGGCGGTTGTAGTGAAGGAACGAGGTCCCGTCGTTCATCGCCGGGGTCTCGAGCGCCTTCTGCCGCATGTGTTTGCCCTGCTCCTGATTCTCCCAGTAGAAGTTGTGCGGGTGGGTCTCCATCCAGCGCTCGTCGCTGGCGTCCTTGGGCAGGAAGGGCGCGTCGTCATAGGTGACGGGGGCCTTTCCGCCGGTGCGCGGGATATTGGTCTTCCATTTCGGCGCGTCCGACTCCAACGGACCGAGGATGGGCTGATCGTCCTGGACCTGGACCGAATGGCCATCGACCAGGCCCGAGCCCTTGTACTCGTAGCCTTCGCGCTCGCGCTTGCTGCCGTACGTGCGCTCGTGCTTGCCGCCTTTGATGAACGCCTGCTTGGTGCCGCGGTAGCGGTGGCCGAGCTGGTGGCTGTTCATCGCGACCGTGTAGGACGGGTCGTCGGGCAGGCCTGAAGCGGTGATGTGGGCCTCGTCCTCGCCGCTGATGTCCTTGCGCTTGAGGTTGCGCACCTTCTGGGGCGCGGCGCTCGACGGACGCTCCCAGAACTGCTGCTCGGCCTTGCCGGTCTCGGCCAGACGGAGCAGATCCTGATCCTCGAGCTTGCCGAGCCCGGGCACCCGCGCTCCGGTCTGGGTCTCGAACGACGTCATCAGCCGGGCCATGCGCTCGACGTTGCGGAGACGCTGCGCTTCCTTCATCGCCGGCGCGGCGATCCCGGAGTGGGTCATGCCGTGCTCCCACGCGGCGGGTTCACCCGGGTGGGTGAGCACGTTGAACGCCAGCACGGCCACGTCGGGCGCGGCGATCACGTGATCGTGATCGACCAGCCATGCGCGCAGCGCCGCCTCCATGGCCGGCGTCCAGGCGCGGGCGTTGGCCAGGACCAGGCCGCGACAGTGCGCGACCAGGGCCTCGTGATCGTCAGGCAACACGTTGTCGCCTCCGATGCGGACGATGCGCTGGACCGCGGGCGCGGCGGCCGCCGGGGCCGATGGGCGCGGTCCCGCGACCTCGTCGAGCAACGCCTCGGCGGACTGGCCGCGAACGACCTTCTCGGCGACGGCGTCGGCGTGCTGCTCGTAGCGATCATCGGCCGCGCCGACGCCGCCCATGAGGTGGACGCCGGTCCGCTGTTGCACCACGTGGGCGGCCTCGTGCGCCGCGGCGTGGAGGGTCGGCGTCGATCCGAAGGCGATCTGGTCGCCGGTCGCGAACGCCTCCGCGCCCATGGCGCGGGCGCCGGCGACCGCGCGTTCGTCGGCGTGGGCTCGCACGTTCGTCACGTCGTGACGGCCGAACAGGGGCTGGATCACGTCGACGAAGGGCAGCGACCCGGCCGGGCCGCTGGTCCCCGCGGCCGCGGCGCGATGAACCGAGTCGGCGGGGAGGTTGGCCACCGCGGCCTCGGTGCGCCGTTGCACCGCCGGCGCCGACAGCCAGCCCAGCGGCGGCTCGTCGGGAAACCGGGCCGGATCAGCCACGGACTCGACGCCGTAGGCTTGCACGAAGCCGAACTCGCCGGCCAGCGGCCGGAGCGAGGTGGGATCAGCGCTGATCCGGCGCTGGACCGGCAACCGCTGCGTCAGGGCGACGGCCCCGGGCTTGACCCCGGTCGGGTAGGCCTCGCCGGCAAGCTCGTGGAGTTCGTGGAGTCGCCAGTCTCGCAACATCGGCGGAGTATCGCCGTCGCCCGTCGATCCGTCGATCACCCTAGATCGGCGAGGTGCGGCGGCGGGGCGGGACCGTAGCCACGGCTGGCGGCGCCTTCATGGTCCGGCGGCAGGCGCGGCATCGGATCGCGCGCGAGTAGACCGGGCCCTGGGCGACCTCGTACCACCACTGCTGCTGGCGCGCGGTCCACACCTGTTCGACGTCGCACTCCTTGCAGGTGAACGGCTCGTCGACGTAGTAGCCGCGGGCGACGAACGGCGGCGCGCCGTAGCTGTTGTAGGCGGCGAGCGCCGCGGTGTTCACCACCACCGAGTCGACCGGCCGCGTCGAGCGCATGGGCTCGGTCGCGGCCCGCCGCTTCCGCTCGGCCCGCTTCTTCCGGCCAGCCTCGAGCTCGGCCTTGCGCTTCTTGCCACTCGCCATCGTCGGTCCCAGCCTATCTCGTTGTGGACGGTGCAGCGCTGGCGGCCAGGCGCGCGTACACCACGAAGGTCACGGCCAGCAGCAAGCACAGGCCCGAGACCGCGCCCCACATCCACATGTGGTGGCTGCCGATCGCGTCGAAGAGCGCGCCGCCCAGAAGCGGCCCGAAGGCGACGCCCAGCATCTGGGTGAAACCGACCAGGCCGAATGATTTGCCCAGCCGGGCCGCGTCGCCGCTCTCGGCGGCGGCGGCCTGGTGCGCCGGCGCGAACAGGACCTCGCCGAGCGTGATCACCGCGATGGCGAGCGCACCGCCGGCGAAGCCATCGGCGGCGCCGATCAGGCCGAATCCAACCGCGAACACCAGCGACGAGCTGATCAGCGCCACGCCGGTGCCAATGCGGCGGATGGCGCCGAGCGCCGGCCATTGCATGAGCAGCACCAGGAGGCCGTTGATCGTGTAGAGCAGGCCGACCTCGTCCTTGGCGAGCCCGAGCCCCTTGGTCATGTAGATGGCGAACACCGAGAACATCTGGGTGTGGGCCAGCGCGAACAAGAACGAGCCGACCAGCAGCGCCACCATCGGCGGCTGGGCCAGGGCCTCGGCGAAGGCGTCGCGCAGTCGCACTGGCTCGAGCTTGGGGCCCGCGCCCTTCTCGCGCGGATCGACCAGGCCGTGGCAGGTCCAGGCCGCCGCAACCAGGCCGGCGGCGGCGAAGAAGAAGACCGCGCCGTATGGCATCACCACGGCGAGGAGCCCGCCGGCGGCCGGGCCAACCGCCCAGCCCAGGTTGATGCCCATGCGCTGGAGGCCGAACGCGTTCACGCGCTGATCGGGCCGCGCGATGTCGGCGACCAGGGCGTACGCGGCCGGCTCGAAGCAGCCACGCAGGGCCGAGCTGAGCACGAAGTTGAGCGCCAGCGACCACAGCGGCGCGTGGAGCAAGATCTGGAGCCCGATCCCGCTGATCGCCACCGCGCGGATCGCCAGCGAGCCCACCATGATCGGTCGTCGCCCAATGCGGTCCGACAGCTCGCCGGCCCAGGCGTTGGTCATCGACTGGGTCAGGTTGGCCCCCAGGGCCATGGCCCCGAACAGCGCCGCCGAGTAGCCGCGCTCGTCGACGACATAGACGCCGAGGAACGCCATGACCAGCGACAGCCCGACGGTGTTGACCGCGCGCGCCCACGCCAGCGTCCAGATCCTGCGATCGAGCTCGGCCCAGGCCCTGAAGCGCGGTACCACTGCCATTCGCGCCCATCTTTCGTAGCACGCCCTCGTGCGGTAGGGTGCCGGCGCCATGCGTACGCGGGTTCATCGCGAGTATCGATTCGAGGCGGCTCACTTTCTGCCCAGGGTGCGCGAGGGCCACAAGTGCGCGCGCATGCACGGCCACAGCTACCAGGTGCTGGTCGTGATCGAGGGCGAGATCGATCCCAACCTGGGCTGGGTCATGGACTTCGGTGATCTCGACGAGGTGGTCATGCCGCTGGTCAACGCGCTCGACCACCGCGTGCTCAACGACCTCGCCGGGCTCGAGAACCCGACCAGCGAGCTGCTCGCCACCTGGATGTGGAACCAGCTGTGGCCGACGCTGCCGCTCCTGGTCGAGCTGCACGTCTCCGAGACCCCGAGCTCGCGCTGCGTCTACCGGGGGCCGGAGCCCGCGCCGTGAGCGCCACGGCGCGCGTCGTCACCCTCAACCTCTGGGGCAACGAGCCGCCGCTCGATCGCCGGCTGGCGCTGGCCACCCGCCAGCTTCTCGCGCTGGCGCCCGACGTCGTGTGTCTGCAAGAGGTGCGTCCGCTCGACGGACGCCGCGGTCGCACCACCGCCGACGTCCTCGGCGACGCGCTCGACCTGGTCCCGACCTACGCGGTCTCGATGCGCTGGCCCGACGGGGCCTTCGGACCGGGCCGCCCCGGCGGCGAGGAAGGTCTGGCCATCCTCGCCCGCTGGCCGGTGCGCGCGCGACGCGTGCTGCACCTGCCCGAGGCGCGGCCTACCGAGGCCCGCACCCTGCTCTCGGTACAGCTCGACACGCCGTCCGGGCCGATCTGGTTCCACACCACGCACCTGCACTACCGGCTCGACGACGGCGTCGCTCGCGAGGCCCAGGTGGTGGCGATCGACGAGGCCGTGCGTGCCTGCGGCCGCGGCAACGACGATCCGCCCCAGGTCCTGTGCGGCGACTTCAACGCCACCGCCGATAGCGACGAGCTCCGCTTCCTGCGCGGCCTCACCACGCTGGCCGGACGGCGCACCCACTTCCAGGACGCCTGGAGACACGCCCACGGCGACGCCCCGGGCCTGACCTGGTCGAGCGAGAACGAGCAGACCCGTCCGCTGCGCTCGCTCGACATCGATCGCCGCATCGACTACGTGCTGGTGACGTCGCGCAAGAAGGATGGCCGCGGCACCGTGCGCGGCTGCGAGGTCGTGCTCGCCGAGCGCGACGGCGACGGTGCCGACGCGATCTGCGCCAGCGATCACTACGGCGTCATGGCCGACGTGCAGATCGCCAGCACTTGATCGCGCCGGCCAGCGAGCCGAGATTGGGGACATGGGCACACGGGCGGGCGTCGCCGGCACCCTTACACGTTCCTCGCCGGCCGCCTCGGCCTTCGCTAGAACGCGGCGTCGAGGGCGACCTCGCCGGTGACGCCGACCTGGTACGCCGATACCCGGCGCTCGAAGAAGTTGGTCACCTCCTGCACGTCCTGCAGTGCCATGAACGGGAACGGATTCTCGGTGCCGTAGCGGCGGGGCAGGGCCAGGCGGGCCAGGCGACGGTCGGCGACGTACTCGAGGTAGGCCCGCATCGTGCGCGGCGTGATGCCGTGTGGAGCCTCGCGCAGGACGTCCTCGGCGAACAGGGCCTCGCACTCGACCGCGTCCTCGATCATCGCGGTCACGGTGCGGGCCATGTCGGCGTCGAACAGCTCGGGTTCCTCGCGCCGCACCACGTCGACCACCTCGAACGCGAAATCCATGTGGCCGGTCTCGTCGCGGAACACCCACGAGGTGCCGGCGGCCAGCCCGTGCAACAGGCCGCGCGAGCGCAAGAAGTAGACGTAGGCGAACGCGCCGAAGAAGAACAGACCTTCGATGCAGGCGGCGAAGCCGATCAGGTTGAGCAGGAAACGACGCCGATCCTCGCGGGTCACCAGCCGCGGCAGATCGTGGACGGCGTCGATCCAGCGCATGCAGAACGCGGCCTTGGCCCGGATCGACGGGACGCGGTCGACGGCGGCGAAGGCCTGGGCCCGCTCGCCGGGGTCGGGCACGTAGGTGTCGAGCAGCGTCAGGTAGAACTGGACGTGAAGCGCCTCCTCGTAGAGCTGGCGCGACAGGTACAACCGCGCTTCGGGCGCGTTGATGTGCCGGTACAGGTTGAGCACCAGGTTGTTGGCGACGATCGCGTCGCCGGTGGCGAAGAAGGCGACCAGCCGCTTCACCATGTGCTGCTCGGCCGGGCCCAGGCGGCCGCGCAGGTCGGCGAGGTCGGTGGCGAAGTCGACCTCCTCGACCGTCCAGGTGTTGCGGATGGCGGCGCGGTAGCGCTCGTAGAACGACGGGTAGGCCATCGGCCGGAGCGTCAGGTTCATGCCCGGATCGAGGAGGCGCGCCACCGGGCCGCCCGACGGAGACAGCGTCCAGTGGCCGAGGGGCAAGGTTCCGGCGGCGCTCACTGGCACGCCTCGCACGACGACGGGTTCTCCAGCGAGCACGCGACCGCCGCCGCCGCCGGTGCCGGCGCCGCCGAGACCGTGGTCTTGGCGATCGAGGTCGCCGGTCGCGAGCGCAGGTAGTACGTGGTCTTGAGCCCGCGCCTCCAGGCGTGGAAGTACATCGACGAGAGCGCGCCGATGGTCGGGTTGGCCATGAACAGGTTGAGCGACTGACTCTGATCGATGAACGCGCCCCGTTCGGCGGCCAGCTCGATGATCGCCCGCATGGGCAGCTCCCAGGCGGTGCGGAACACCGCGCGCAGCTCGGCGGGGATCTCGGCGATGCCGGCGATCGAGCCTTCGGCCAGGGTGATGCGCTCGCGCATGGCCGCGGTCCACAGGCCGCGGGCGCGGAGAGCCTCGACCAGGTAGCGGTTGATCTGCACGAAATCGCCCGACAGGGTCTCGCGCCGGAACAGGTTCGACACCTGAGGCTCGATGCACTCGTAGCAGCCGGCGATCGACGCGATGGTGGCGGTGGGTGCGATCGCGATCAGGAGCGAGTTGCGCAGGCCATGGCGGGCGACCTTGGCCCGCACCGCCGCCCACGCCGCGGCGCGGTGCGGATCGGTGGCCACGCCCCACAGATCGGGCTGGAGCGAGCCGGCGGAGGCGCGGGTGTCGGCGAACGACGGGTGGGCGCCGAGCTCGGCGGCCAGATCCGCCGAGGCGTCGAGCGCCGCCAGGTACACGGTCTCCGCGATGGCGCGAGACACACCGCGCGCGGCCTCGCTGTCGAAGGCCACGCCCATCTGGAAGTACACGTCCTGCAGGCCCATCACGCCCAGTCCGACCGGCCGCCAGCGTCGGTTGGCCGCTGCCGCCGTCGCGATCGGGTACCAGGTCAGGTCGATCACGTGATCGAGCTGGCCGATCGCCTGCCGCACGGTGGCGGCGAGCCGGTCGTGATCGACGGTGACCGCGTCGCCGTCGCGACGGGTGTGGCGGGCCAGGTTGATCGAGCCCAGGTTGCACACCGCGGTCTCGTCGGCGGAGGTGACCTCGACGATCTCGGTGCACAGGTTGGACAGGTGCACGGTCGCGCCCGCCGTCGCGGTCTGGTTGCAGGTGCGGTTGCACGCGTCCTTCCACGTCATCCAGCCGTTGCCGGTCTGGGCCAGGGTCCGCATCATGCGCGCGTACAGCTCGCGCGCCGGCACGATGCGGACGGCCAGCCCGGCGCGCTCGGCGTCCTCGTAGGCACGGTCGAAGGCCTCGCCCCACAGATCGGTCAAGGCCGGGACCTCCTTGGGATCGAACAGCGACCACGCCTCGTCGTCCTCGACCCGGCGCATGAACAGGTCCGGGATCCAGTTGGCCAGGTTGAGGTTGTGAGTGCGGCGGGCCTCGTCGCCCGTGTTGTCGCGCAGCTCGAGGAAGTCGAGCACGTCGGCGTGCCAGGGCTCGAGGTACACGCAGCACGCGCCCTTGCGCTTGCCGCCCGGGTTGACCGCCGCCACCGAGGCGTCGAGGGTCTTGAGCCACGGCACGATGCCGTTGGAATGGCCGTTGGTCGAGGCGATGAGCGAACCGCTCGAGCGCACGCGGTGGTAGGCGAGGCCGATGCCGCCGGCGAACTTCGACAGCCGCGCCACGTCGGCGTAGCGGCCGTAGATGGCGTCGAGCGTGTCCTCGGGCGAGTCGAGCAGGAAGCACGACGACAGCTGCTCGTGGCGGGTGCCGGCGTTGAACAGCGTCGGCGATGACGGCAGGTACTCGAGCCGCGACAGGAGCTGGTAGAGCGGCGCCACGTCGTCGAGGGTGCGCGCGCACGCTGCGGCGATGCGCATCCAGAACCCCTGCGGCGTCTCGAGCGGCGCCCGGGTGGTGGGATGGCGCAGCAGGTAGCGATCGACCAGCGTGCGCAGGCCGAAGTACTCGAACAGGTCGTCGCGCTCGTCGACGATCAAGGCGTCGAGCGCCGGGCCGTGTTCGAGCACGCGGGCGTGCAGGCGTTCGCCGACCAGCCCCAGCCGGGCCGCACCGTCGACCGCGCGGGCGAAGGTGGTGCCGCCGCCGGCGTGGACCCCGTCGCGGACCTGGCGAGCGAGCAGCCGCGCCGCCAGCCGGCCGTGATCGGGGTCCTCGGCGACCAGCGCCGCCGCGGTATGGATGGCGACCTCGAGCCGGGCCGCGGCGCCAGCGCCGGCGGGGAGGGCGGCATCGACCATGTTGGTCAGCCGCGCGACATCGAGATGGACGAACTCGGACGAATACTCTGCGAGCATCGGAAGCTCCTCTTCCTCCCCCCGGAGGAAACAGGTGGTGGCCGCGATCGCTGTCTCGCGATCGTGGGTGCTCGGCAGGTCTTCGGACTCGAGGATGTGCAGGCGCCTCACCAGCGCCCACGCCTACTGTGGGTCGGTTGTCGACCCGTTCGTCTCCTCGTACCGCTGCGGGGCAGTTCCGGACTCCAACCGGATTCCCTCTTCGGCCCGGTCATCCCGGGCACCGCGCACCACCACTACCTATCGTGGTCACACCCGCCGGTCAACTCCATGGCTTGTGGTCGACGAGATCTCTCCCGATACTTGTTGGATGCGTCCTCACGTCGAGCGCTTGACCGCCTCGTTCGTCGCAGCGGTGGCGTTCGGCGCGTGCCACGACGGCAGCGTGCGGCTCGAGCTCGACGTGCCGGCCAGCGACGCCCTCGATCCCCTTGCCGGCGCTCAGGCGATCACGCTGTCCGCGAAGGACGGCGCCGGAGCGCGCGTGTTCAGCGCCACCATCGACGTGCCCGAGCGCGGCGCGGCGCTGGGCTTCGGCGAGGTGCCGGTGCGCGATGACCTGTGGTTCGAGCTTCAGGCCAGCGCCGCCGCCGGTCGCGTGGTCGGCTTCGGGCGCAGCACCACCGCCATCGACGTCTCCGACGACGCCGAGGTGCGGGTGCCGGTGCGGGTGCGGCGGCCGTTCGCGTACGTCGCCGGTTCCGACGCGCTGGTCACGATCGACGCCGCCCGCGAACCCGGCGAGGACTACGTCTCGAGCATCGCGATCGGCGGCGCCGTGCGCGCCGTGGCCGCCACCTTCGACGGCGCCGAGGTGGTGGTGGCGACCGAGGCGGCGGTCCGCCTGGTCTCGACCCGCACCCACGCGGCGCTGCCGGGTGAGGTCGTGCTGCCGGGCGCGCCCGCGGCGCTGGCGGTCTCGCCCGACGGTCGCTGGGCGGCGATCGTCCACCCGGATCCGCCGTCGGGATTGTCGCTGGTCGACCTGGCGGCGCTGCGCGCCGGGGCGCCGGTGGCGCCGACCTTCGTCGCCATCGCCACGCCCGGCGCCATCGGCATCGGCGGCGGCGTGGTCTGGGTCCTCGTCGCTCCGCTGACGTCGTTGTTCTGTGGCGGCGCGTCGTCGGTGATCGCGGTGCCGCTCGACGCCCCAGCTCCGTCGTCGCCCATCGCGCTGCCGGCGCGCGCGAGCGATCTCGCGGTCGATCCGGTTTCGGGCGCAGCGGTGGTGGCGGTGACCTGCGGCGACATGGTCATGGCCGTCGACGATCCGGGCGCGACGCCGCGGCTGGTCCTGGCCCGGCCCGGCCTCGGCGCGGTGACGGTCGCCGATGGGCGCGTCTGGATCGCCGGTCACGTCGACGGCGCCGACGCCCACCTGACGCTCACCGACGTGTCGCTCGACGGCGCCGATGTTCGCACCCTCGATCTGCCCACCACCGAGGAGCGGGCCGTGGCCGTTGCCCTCGAGCAGATGGGGCAGGAGGGGCAGATCGCCCTCACCGCCGATCTTCACACCGCCTTCGCGGTCAGCGTGCTTCCCGATCGCGCCCACGTCGCCATCCTCGACATCGCGGTCTACATCGGCGAGGCCCAGGGCGACGCCGGCGGCGGCCGGCCGGTCGTCCCCGCGATGCAGATGGTCAGCTACGATTACCAGCTGGTCCGGCGCGATACCGGGTTGAGCGCGCAGCGCCTGCGGCTGTCGTGCAACATCGCGTGGAAGCCAGGCGCCTTGCTCGACGCGTTTCGCTGCGCGCGGGCGCCCGGCCAGGACGAGGTGGCCGCGCCCTTCGAAGCCACCGATCTCAGCGTACTCCACGGCAGCCGGTGAGCCGCGTCGGGCGCCGGCTCAGTTGCCTGGATCGCCGGTCACGTCCTCGAGCAGGTTGGGCCGGCTGCCCTCGTGCAGCGACTGTTCGATGAAGTTGGCGAGCGAGCGATCCGACACGCCATCGAGCGGGGCCGGCACCGCGTTGGGCGAAGACGGCACGCTGGGCGTGGGGACCGGCGCGCACGTCGGGCTGGTGGCCTCGTCCTCGGGCGCCTCGATCGACAAGGGCGGGGCGGTCGCCGACGGGCGGGTACGCGCCTCGATCAAGACGCCGGTGATGTTGTCGTGGCCGCCGCTCCGACGGGCGTGATCGATCATGCGATCGAGCACCTCGTCGGGATCGCCGGCGTCGAGGTGGAGGCTCAGCTCCTCGCGGGAGAAGTAGTCGTGCAGCCCATCGCTGCACACCAGCAGGCGATCGCCGGCCCGCAGCTCGATGCGCAACAGATCCACCGACACGGTCGGCGTCACCCCGATGGCGTTGGACAGGACGCTGCGCATGGGCGAGACCCGCGCCTCTTCATCGGTGAACGTGCCGGCGCGCCGCATGGTCTCGGCCACGGTGTGGTCGACGGTGAGCTGGGCGACCTTGCCGTTGCGCACCAGGTACGTGCGGCTGTCGCCGACGTGGGCGATGAACGCCTCGTTGCCGGCCAGCACCACCACCTCGACGGTCGAACCCATCTGATACAGCTCGCGCTCGCGCTCGCTACGCGCGAAGACCTCGGCGTTGGCGTGCTCGACCGCGCGTCGCATCTGGGCGGCGAGCAGGGTTCGCCCGTGGACCGTGGGCGCCGACGCGTACGCAGCCAGGAACGCCGCCTCGGCCTCGAGGCGCTGGCGGACGAGTTCGACCGCCATCGCGCTTGCGACATCCCCGGCCCCGTGGCCACCCATCCCGTCGGCCACGATGACGAAGCGACTGCGCTCGTCGACATGTGCCGAATCCTCGTTGCGCTCGCGCACGACTCCGACGTCGGTCTTCATGACCGCGAGGGGGAACAGCGCCATGGTCTCAGTTTGTGGCCTGTTGCCGTTCGGGGGTCACAAGAAGTTGAGAAAATCTCTCTCGATCGTAACCCAGCACACCCGAACCACAGGCGACCGGAGCGTCGGCACACCTGACTACATGCTCGTGGGGCCTCGCTCCCGGCGGTAGGATCGAGCCGGTGCGCGGCGCGCTGCTCTCCGCGGTCACGCTCCTCGTCCTGTGGGGCGAGGTCACGGCCCAGCCCACCGCCAGCCCGCCGCCCATCGAGGAGGCGATCGCTGCCGCCGCCGCCGCCGGAGCGCCGCTGGTCGTCGAGATCGGCGCCACCTGGTGCGCGCCGTGCCGCCTGTTCGATCGCGACGTGTTGCCCGCGGCCTCGGTGCGGCGGGCGCTGCGCCGCGTGCATTTCGTACGCTACGACGTCGACACGCCCGTCGGCGAGGCCGCGGCGGCTCGCTTCGAGACCGAGGGCGTACCCTGGTTCTTCGTGCTCGGCGCCGACGGCGAGGTCCTGGTCCGACACGGCGGCATGACCGGGCGCACGCCGGCCGGGCGCGTCGCGTGGTTCCTGGAGCTGCTCGCCACCGCCGAACGCGTCGCCGGCGATCCCGAGCTGGTGGCGCGGATCCAGGACGCGGTCACTTCCGGCACCGACCTGGTCTTCGATCATCCCGGGACCCCGGAGGCGAGCCGTCGCCTGGCGTTGCTGGCGGTCGCCGATCAGCTCACCCGGCGGCAGCTCGAGATCCTGGTCCGGCGTCACCTCGAGGCGGCGTGGACGGGCGACGAGCTGACCGGTGCAGCCCGCGTCGCGGTCGTGGCCGGGCACTTCGAGCTGGCCCTCTCCGCGATCTCGCGCCGGCTGCGCCGGGATGCCGACGACGAGGTCGCAGGTTTCGCCCTCGCGGAGCTCTACCTCCACGCGGGCGCGCGCCGCGACGCCGGCGAGATCGTGGCCAGCCTCTGTCGCGCGCCGCCGCTCGCTCGCGAGCCGCGCTGCCACGCGCTCGCGGTCGTGATCGAGCGCGGCGACCGGTCGCCGATCGGTCGGCTGCGCGCCGATGCGCGCACGTGGCTGCGCGCCGTCGCGCACGGCGACGAGGTCACGGTCGTGGTCGGCGATTCGCTCGGCGGTCTCCCCGCGGGCGAGCTGGGCGCCGCCCTGGCGCGTGGGCTGCGCGACGCCGGTCGTCGCTGC
>SXJR01000339.1 GCA_005779305.1 Myxococcales bacterium | reverse complement strand
GGGAGGCGGCGTTCGCGCGCTTCGAGCCGCTGCCCGACAACCTGCCGGCGCCGCTGGCACCGACGATGCGCGGAGCGCCGCCGCAGAGGTGGGCGGTGGGGCGGCGCGGACGGTCGGGAGGGCGCCCGTCACGGCGCGCGCGCGTGGGCCGCGCCGGGGCGTAACCCCCAAGCGACGGAGAAACCACGATGACTCTCACGGAACGCCTCTCGATCGACCTCATCCACCAGCTTCGTCCTGTCGTCGCCGCCGTGCGCGACCGGCGCGCCGCCCTCGCCGATCAGCTCGAGCGTGCGACGACGAGCGTCGCCCTCAACATCGCCGAGGCCGGCGGCCGCTCGGGCCGCGACCGTGTGCGCGTGCTGCGCATCGCCGCTGGCGAGGCCCGCGAGGTCAAGGCGGCCCTCGCCGTCACGGCAGCCTGGGGCTACTTGCCCGCCGCCGAGCTGGCACCGGCGCTGCGGCTCGCCGACCGGCTCGGCGGCGTGCTCCACGGGCTCATCGCCAAGCTGGCCTGATGGGGCCCACCGGGGCCATCAGGCCTCGGTTTCGGTTTCGGTTTCGGGTTCGGTTTCGGTTTCGGGTTCGGGTTCGGTTTCGGTTTCGGCTCTAGACCCGCAGGGGCCAGCCGTGCGTCTGGATCGACACCGTGCGCGTGTCGATCCTTTGTCTCCTCGTGATCCTCGTCGCAGCCAGCGCTGCCGGCGAGGCGAGGGCGGAGGACTGGGACCGCGTGAAATGGCCCAAGCGGACCAAGGCGCTGTACCTGGGCGGCGGGGCGACGTACCTGGGCAACGAGGGGCTGGGCGGTCCGTCGGTGACCGCCGAGTACGCGCTGGGTTGCTGTCGCTGGCAGCTCCTCGGCGATGCCGGGTTGACCTGGTACATCCCCGACGGAGATGGCGGCGGTGGCGGACTGGGCGCGCGCGCCGGCGTGGCCGGACGCTGGTTGGCCCGCTCGTTCCGCGCCGACTCGAGCGCGCGCATCGAGATGTTCATGAACGCCGGGACCGGCATCGAGCACCTGGCGGTGGGTGACGGTCACGTCACGCGGCCGGATCTCTGGGTGGGCTGGGGCGTGCAGGTCCGCCTGCTCGAGAAGAAGCGAATGATGCGCATCACGTTCCGGGTCGCGGTGGCGCCGTCGCTCGACGACGACATGGTCGATCGGCTGGCGTGCCGCGGCACCTGCACCAGCGTGCCGTCGACCTCGCCGCTCGACGATAGCTTCCAGACCATGCTGGGGTGGGCATGGTGACGCTGGTGCTCGCCTCGCTCATCGTGATCGCCCACGACGAGCCACCGCCGCCGCCGCCACCGGCGGTGCTGGTCGCCGTCGAGCCCGCGCCGCCGCGGGAGCCGTCGTGGAGCTGGCTCGGCCTGCGCTTCGGCCTGGCCAACACCGCCGTGCTCGGCCACGACCGCACCATGGCCACGTTCGGACTGCAGACCCATCGCGTGGTCACCGGCGCGCTGCGGGCCTTCGGCGAGTACGAGCTGGCGGTGGTGATGGCCGGCAGCGGCGCCGACGGCGAGGGCGACTGGGACGTGTACGGCCGCGGCCACATCGTCCGCGCCGGTCTGCGCCATCCGCTCCTCGACACCACCATCGACAAGGGCGAGGGCCCGATCCGCCTCTACGCCGATCTCGAGGTGGCTGCCGGTGCCGCGCTCCTGTCCGACAACCTGCTGGGCACCAACGTGCTGCCCATCGCCACCGGCGGCCTCCGCCTCGGTTACGAGATCTACAAGCGCGACGGCGGCGAGCCGTCGACCAGCGCGATCGACGGCCACATGGTGTTCCGGGCCCAGGCCACCCGCGACGACGTCAGCTTCGTCTTTGGCGCCGGCTTCGAGTGGGGCACGCGCTGAACGGCTCGGCCCAGAACACCGAAACTACGGCTTGGGTTTGTTGCCCTGGGCCGCCTTCTGCTGATCGCCGGCGGTGACGATGGTCATGCGCTGGGGGTGGAACCAGGCGGTCACGGCGCGCTCGATGTCGGCCTCGGTCATGGCGGCGAGGGCGGCGCGGCGGGTCTTCCACCACGACCAGTCGCGGTGGAGGAAGCGGTCGCTGCGCAGGACGGCGACCAGCGCGTCCTCGTTGGCGAGCAGGTTGTCCTGCTGCTCCAGCAGGGCCTTCTTGGCGGCGGCGAGCTCGTCGGCGGTGATGCCGTCGGCGAGCAGGCGCTTCATCTCCTCCATCAGCGCGGCCCGGCCGGCGGCGGCGTTCTGGGGAGCGAGGATGGCGCCGAAGCCGACCTGTCCGACGGGGTCGTCGTCGCCGGGGACGGCGTAGCCCCAGGTGCCGTACGAGAAGCCCTCCTGCTCGCGCATGCGCATCCACAGGCGTGACGCGGGGCCGCCGCCGAAGATCCACGACGCGATGGTCAGCGCCGGCGCGTCGGCGTGCGCGTCGTCGACGGCGATGTCGTGGGCGCCCACGACGATGGCCATCTCCTTGTCGCGGGTGTCGAGGACGGTCTCGCCGCCGGGCACGCCGAACGCCTTGTCCGGAAACCGGACGAACGGCGCCTTCGTGGTCCAGGCGCCGAAGTGCTGCTCGAGCTGGGCCGCGAGCGCGTCGGCGTCGAAGTCGCCGACCACGGCGACCTCGCCCTTGCCCGCGCCCCAGAACCCGGCGTGGTAGGCGCGCACGTCGCCCAGCGTGACCTTCTTCACCGCCGCCAGCTGCTCGCCGGCCGACATGACCGCCCGCGGGTGGCCGGCGGGCCACGGCGAGACCGCGCGCGCCATGGCCTGGAAGGCCAGCGTGTTGGGGTCGGTGAGCTGCTCCTCCAGATCGCTCAGGGTCTGGCGCCGCACCACCTCCAGCTCCTTGCCGTCGAGCGCCGGCGTCTTCAGCACCTCGGCCACCACGTCGATCACCGCTGGCAAGGACGTCTTCACCGTGGTGATGCGGACCGAGACCCAGCCGGCGCCGCCGCCCACCGACACGTCGGCGGTGAGCTTGTCGAAGGTGTCCTGCAGGGCCTGGTACGAGCGGCGGCGGGTGCCGCGCTCGGCCAGCGCACCGGTCAGCTCGGCCACGGTCTGCTTGCCGGTCAGGCTCTTCTCGTCGCCGTGACGAAACCTGAGCTCGACCGTGACCTTGGCGCCGCGGGTCTTGCGCGGCACGAACGCGGCCTCGAGGCCGCCGGCCAGCGTGCGGAGCTGGGTGCGTTTGGCCAGGTTGTCGAGATCGACGGCGAAGGCCTCGCCCTCGACGATCTCGCGAGTGGCGAGCTTGTCGACGGTGGCCGCGGCGTCGGGCGTGGTCGCCGCCGGCGCGCGCACCGGATCCTTGGTGGGGATGAACTCTCCGAACGTCCGGTTCGACGGGATCAGGTGGGTCTGGGCCACGCGGTTGACCGCGGCGAGGTCGAGGTTCTGCACGGCCTCGCGGTCGGCGAAGAGCAGACGCCAGTCACCGGCCGCCGCCCACTCGGAGAGCTCGATGGCGATGGCCTGGCTGTCGGACAGGGCCAGCGTCCAGTCCTTGAGGGCCTGGGCTCGCCAGCGCTCGAGCTCGTCGGCGGTGATCGGCTGCTTGCTCAGCCCCTCGAGGGTGGCCAGGAGCGTGGCCTTGACCTTGGCCACGCTGCGAGCGTCGCGGGGCTTGGCCCCGAAGATGATCAGGCCGGGATCGCGGAACGTGTAGATCGACGCCCACACGTCGGCGGCCAGGCCGCTGGCGACCAGCGAGCGGTAGAGCCGGCCGCTGGGTTCGTCGGTGAGCACCGAGCGCAGGGCGCGGAAGGCGACGTGGTCGGGATCGGCGGCGCCCACGCCGTGGTAGCCGGCCATGAGCACGTGCACGTCGCCGGTGCGGCGCAGGGTCACCTCGCGCTCGCCGTCCTGCACGGGTTCGACGGTGTAGGTGGGCGGGATGACCCGGCCCGGCCGGGGGATGGGACCGAAGGTCGACTGCACCGCGGCCAGCGCCGTCGCCGCCTCGAACTTGCCGCTGATCACCAGCACCGCGTTGTCGGGCTGGTAGTACTTCAGGTAGAAGGCGCGCAGGCGCTCGACGGGGACGCCCTCGACGTCGGAGCGCGAGCCGATCGTCGACTTGCCGTAGTTGTGCCAGAGGTAGGCGGTCGAGGTGACCCGCTCCTCGAGGATGGCGATCGGGTTGTTCTCGCCCAACTCGAGCTCGTTGCGCACAACGCTGAACTCGGTCGACAGGTCCTCGGGGGTGATCGAGGCGTTGATCATGCGATCGGCCTCGAGCCCGAGGGCCCAGCGCAGGTTGTCGTCGGTGGCGTTGAGGGTCTCGTAGTAGTTGGTGCGGTCGTTCCAGGTCGAGCCGTTGAAGAAGGCGCCGCGCGCGTCGAGCAGCTTCATCACGTTGCGGTGGGTGGGCGTGCCCTTGAACAGCATGTGCTCGAGCAGGTGGGCCATGCCGGTCTCGCCATAGCCCTCGTGGCGCGAGCCGACCAGGTAGGTGACGTTGACCGTCACCGTCGACTGCGACGGGTCGGGGAAGAGCAGCACGCGCAGGCCGTTGGCGAGGAGGTACTCGTCGATGCCACCGAGCGAGCGGACCTTGACCGGGGCGGCCGGCGGCGCCGGCTTCGCGGGCGCGGGCGCCTCGGCGACCACCGGTGCCGGCGAGGCTCCGGGAGCCGGGACCGGGGCCGGCATCGGACGCTGAGCGCCGCCGCAGGCGAGGAGCGCGACGACGCAGAAGACGGAGGGGAGCAGGCGGACGAGACGGACCATGAGCACCTCGAGTGTCGGCGGTATACCACCGCCCGAGGTGTGCTCATTCCTGCAGAGACTCAGAGCCGCGGGCCGGCGGCGCGGATCTCGTCCGTCGCCTGGGCCTCGTACTTCTTGAAGTTGTCGCGGAACAGGTTCGCGACCTTGCGAGCCTGGGTCTCGTACGCGGCCTTGTCGGCCCAGGTGTTGCGCGGCACCAGGATCTCGGTGGGCACGCCCGGGCACTCGGTGGGCACGCTCACGCCGAAGATCGGGTCCTCGACGGTGGCGACCTTGTCGAGCGCGCCCGAGTGGATGGCGTCGATGATGGCGCGGGTGAACTTGAGCTTCATGCGCGCGCCGACCCCGTGGCCGCCGCCGCTCCAGCCGGTGTTGACCAGCCAGGTCTGGGCGTCGTGCTTGCGCAGCTTGTCGGCGAGCAACTCGGCGTACTTGGTCGGGTGCCAGACCAGGAACGGACCGCCGAAGCAGGCCGAGGCTGAAATGAGACAAAGCCTCAGCTTGCGCATCTGCGCTCAGCCGAGGCTTTGAAGGAGATGTGCAACCTCCGAACAAGAGCAGACTGCCGAGCAGCAGGGCTTCGACGATCCGGACTTTTCGGGAGATGCGC
>SXJR01000338.1 GCA_005779305.1 Myxococcales bacterium | reverse complement strand
GCTCGTGTCTCGAGGATGAGGTGCTACGATGTGGAACGTGAGCGCGCTGGAAGCACACGAGGTCGCACCGGAGCGGATCCGGCCGCTGCGCCGGCTCGAGTTCGAGAAGCTGGTGGAGCTCGGCGTGTTCGAGGACGAACGGGTGGAGCTCTTGCGGGGGGCGCTGGTCACGATGCCGCCGACTGACCCCTCGCACGATCGCTCGGTCAGCGAGCTGGCCAAGTTGCTTTACGCGACGCTCTCCGACCGAGCCGACGTCCGCGTCCAGTGCTCCTTCGCGGCGTCGGACGACTCCGAACCACTGCCCGACCTCGTGGTCGCGCCGGCCGCGAGTGCGTCCTGGACCGCCCACCCCGACGCGGCCTTGCTGGTCGTCGAGGTTGCCGGCACGTCGCTGCGCAAGGATCGCGGCGTCAAGGCCGTGCTCTACGGCAGCGTCGCAGTGCGCGAGTACTGGATCGTCAACGTCTCCCGCGGCACCGTCGAGGTCTTTCGGTCGCGCGACGGCGACGGCAACTGGGCCACGCGCCTCACGTTCGGCCGTGGCGACACGATCGCCATCGAGGCCTTCCCCGACGTGGCCATCGCCGTCGATCGCATCGTGCCGCCGCTGGTGTAGTCGAACAACGCGAGCGACTCACGTGCGTCGGCGGGCGTCCGGGTTCCGGACATGTGGCAGGGATCCGGCCGCGCGCTTGGCCCGATCTCGGACACACAGAACGAGACTTCGCTGACTTCGACGCGGTCGCAGTCGGTCCTCCAGCGGTGACGTGCTCACCGTCCAGGCCTTCCCCGACGTGACCATCCCCGTCGACCGCATCGTGCCGCCGCTGGTCTAGCGTCGCCGGCCGCGACTCACGTGAGTCGCGGCGCGACCCACGACGGCTTACCCGACCACCCAGCTCGAGACCAGCTCGCCGCCCTGGTTGAGGGCGAAGACCTGGGCGCGGCCGTCCTTGTTGCTGGCCACGTCGATCTCGCCGAAGATCGGGCCGCCCTCGCTGGTCCAGTCGCCCCACGGGCCGCCGAGCTTCTTGGGCCAGCGGTGCCAGAGGCAATGATCGAGGCCGCGGGCGAAGATCTCGAGCCGGCCGTCCTTGAGGGTGTTCACGAACGGGTCGGAGTTGATCTGGCCCTGGAGCGACTCGAAGTTGCTCCAGCCGCCCTTGTCCTTGACCCAGATGTGCCACAGCGCGTGGTCGCTGCCGCGCACGAAGACCTCCATGCGCCCGTCCTCGAGGCGGCCCACCGCCGGGGCGCCCAGCATCTGGCCGCCCATGGACTGCCAGGTGTTCCACTCGCCCTTGGCTTCCTTCTGCCAGGCGTGCCACAGCGCGTGGTCGGCGCCGCGGCCGAACACCTCGATGCGCCCGTCCTCGTGGCGGACCGGCATGAGGTCGCTCATGATCGAGCCGCCGAGCGGCGCCCAGTCGTTCCACTCGCCCATGGCCTTCTTGTGCCACTTGCGCCAGACGGTGTTGTCGGCGGCGCGGGCGTAGATCTCGAGCCGGCCGTCCTCGTGCTCGACCACGGCGGGGTTGCCGACGAACTGACCGCCCATGTGCTGCCACGTGGTCCAGTCGCCGTCCTCCTTCTCCTGCCACGACGTGTGCATCGCGTGATCGGCGCCCACGATGAAGCACTGCATGCGGCCGTCCTTGTTCTGGGCGACCGCCACCTCGCTCGAGCCCGTGCCGTTCATCATCGACCACTGCGACCACTTGCCCATCGGCTCGTGCTGCCAGATGTGCCAGACCAGGCCGTCCGCGCCACGCGCGAACACCTCGAGCCGACCGTCGCGCTTCACCGCGCAGTTCGGCGCGCTCGTGAGCTTGCCACCAAACGATTTCCAGGCGCACCAGGCCATGTGTTTGCCCCCTTGGACTCCCACAATAGCAGATCGCGGCGACCGGTCGGGCGCCGGTCACAGCTCCGACGTCGTGAACGCGTTGACGTCGCCGATCGTGGCGGCGCCCAGCACCAGCATGGCCAGGCGATCGACGCCGAGCGCGATGCCGGCGCACGGCGGCAGCCCCTCGGCCAGCGCGGCCAGGAGCTTCTCGTCGACCGGATACTGGGGCAGCCCGCGGTCCCGGCGCAGCGCCAGATCATCGTCGAAGCGCGAGCGTTGCTCGACCGGATCGGTGAGCTCGCCGAAGGCGTTGGCCAGCTCGATGCCACCGATGTAGGCCTCGAAGCGCTCGACCACCAGCGGGTTGTGAGGCTTGCGCCGGGCCAGCGCGCCTAGCGGCGCCGGCCAGTCCCCCAGCAGCACCGGGCGATCGATCGCCGCCAGCGCCGGCTCGACGCGCTCGACGAAGGCGGTGAAGAAGACGTCGTCCCAGTGGCGGGCGCCGCGCAGGTCGATGCCGGCGGCCCGGACCACGGCGGCCAGTTCGGCCACGCTCTCGTCGCCGCGCACCGCCACCCCGGCGAAGTCGTACATGGCCTCGGCGACGGTGATGCGCAGCCACGGCTCGTCGACGCGGATGGTGCGGTCGCCGACCCGGACCGTGGGCTTGCCGTTGACGGCCTGGGCCACGTGCGCGACCAGCGCCTGGGTGTCGTCGGCGATGGCCTCGAGATCGTCCCAGGCCCGGTACCACTCGAGCATCGTGAACTCGCGCTGGTGGTGGGGCCCGTCCTCGCCGGCGCGGAAGCACCGGCAGGTCTGGTAGATGCGCTCCATGCCGCCGGCGAGCAGCCGCTTCATCTGGTACTCGGGCGAGGTCATCAGCCAGCCATCGCCGGCGGCCACCGCCGAGAGGTGGACCTCGAGGCCGGGCGCGCGCACCCACGCCGGGGTCTCGACCTCGATGAAGTCGCGGGCGGCGAACAGCTCGCGCAGCGCCGCCATCATGCGGCTGCGGGCCGCCAGGTTGCCCCGCCGGGCCTGACCCAGGCGAGCCAGCTCGGAGCCGCGCGGCGGATACTCGGTGCGTGGGTACTTGCGCACGCGCCGCAACGGCTCGTGGGGCCCGTCGAGCTCCACCAGATCGCCGGGACCCACGCTGCCGGCGTGGCGGACCCGCACGTCGCCGCGCGCGGTGCGTACCAGCGCGTCGTCGCCGTCGCGAGCGATGACCCGGCCGCGGACGCGCCCGGATCCAGCGCCAGCGCCGGGCGGGGTCTCGCTCACTTCTTGTTGATGCGCTCGACGTACTCGAGCGTGCGCGTGTCGATACGGACAGTGTCGCCGATGTTGATGAACAGCGGCACGGCGATGGTGGCGCCGGTCTCGACCGTCGCCTGCTTGGTGACGTTGCCGCTGGTGTCGCCACGCACGCCCGGCTCGGAGGCGGTGACCTCGAGGAAGACGAAGGTCGGCAGCTGCACGTCGACGGGACGCTCGTTGAAGAACAGCACCTGGCACGGCAGGTTGTCCTTCATGAGGCCGGCGGCGTCGCCGATCATGTCGGCGCGGACCTGGACCTGCTCGAAGCTCTTCTCGTCCATGAAGACGAGATCCTCGCCTTCCCGGTAGAGATACTGCATCGAACGGTCCTCGACGTTGGCGGGCTCGAGCTTCTCGCCCGAGCGGATGTTCCGCTCGATGACCGCGCCGGTCAGCAGGTTCTTGAACTTGGTGCGCGTGAACGCGGCGCCCTTGCCCGGCTTGATGAACTGGAACTCCACCACCGTGAACGGATTGCCGTCCAGGAGGACCTTGAGCCCCTTGCGAATGTCCGACGTGTCATACATGGCCGGTTGCTCTTACCCGACCGGCTCCGCCGAGTCAAACCCCGTCTGCCGGCGAAAACCTCGGAGGCGGCGCAGAGTTAGCGTGCGGGCGCGGTGACGATGGTCAAGCCGCGTTCGGCGAGGTCAGAGAACAGCGCGCGCACGTCGCCGGCGCGCACCGTCGGACGCGGCCCGGCCTGGCCGTCGCGGCCAGGAGCGCCGTTGCGACCGCCCTGTCCCGAGCGGCCGTCGTAGCCACGCCGCTCGCCGCCGCCGCCGGGACCAGCCCCTCCCCCGTCGCCGGCCCAGCCGGCGTTGCCGGCGCGGCCGCCGCGATTGTCGACGAGGATGAACTCGGCCAGATCGGGAAAGGCCGCGTCGTAGACCAGCTCGATCTCACCGCCGGGGCCGCCGTCGCCGCCAGTGCCGCCGTCGCCGCCGCGACCACCGTCGCCGCCATTGCCTCCGGTGGTGCCCGGCTTGCCGGGATCTCCGGAGGACGAGCCCGAGCCGGACCCCGAGCCCGAGCTCCCCGAGGTCTTGTAGGTGCCGTTGCCCCCGCTGCCGCCGGGACCGCCGCCGCCGCCG
>SXJR01000337.1 GCA_005779305.1 Myxococcales bacterium | reverse complement strand
GGCGTGGCACCGGCCGCTGGCCCGATCGCCCGATCGAGCCGCGCCGCCTCGGCGGGACGCCCGATCTCGGCCAGCGCCAGCGCGCGTAGCGCATCCCCGCACACGTCATGATGGAAGCGGCTCACCGACTCGGCGGCCAGACAGTCGACGACCGCGGTGGCGCGACCGAGCCGGTCGAGCTGCGCCAAGGCCAGCAGGTACGAGCGCGCCGACGCTGCGGCGTACACGCTTCCGCGCCGGCGATCGCGCACGAAACGGGCCTCGAGCGCTTGCAGGTTAGCCCACGCCGCTGGCCCGGGCCGCCGCGTGCCGGTCCAGTCGGTGGCCCTTCGCCGCAACCCGAAGTAGTCGACCGAGAGCGCCGCACCGGTCAGCACCATGGTCGCCGCCAGCAGTGGCGGCAGCACCACCCATCCCGACACCACCACCGCCCCGACCGCGACCACGACACCGAGCGCCAGGACGCTCATGCCGAAGCTCCGCCACGGGGCCATCCCTCGATCGTACACGCCCTGCGCAAGGTGACCAGCGCCGTTCTGCCTTGCCCTGGCCCTGGCCCTGCCCTTCCACGCTCCGGCCCCGATCAGGGTAATGTGCCCACATGCTCTCCGTGGCCGACGCCTCCGCGCGCACCCGCGCGCTCGTCAACCGGCTCGCGGCGGAGAACGTCCCGCTCGACGAGGCCGCCGGCCGCATCCTGGCCAGCTCGGTCGTGGCGCCGCGCCCGCTGCCCGGCTTCGACAACTCGGCGATGGACGGATTCGCGGCTCGCTCCGCAGACTTGCCCGCGACGCTGGCGGTCTCCGCGCACATCGCCGCCGGCCAGGCGCCGTCGGCGCTGGCCCCCGGGACCGCCGCCCGCATCATGACCGGCGCGCAGCTCCCCGCCGACGCCGACACCGTGGTCATGTTCGAGGACGCGCAGGCCGACGGCGACTCGGTCACCCTCCCCGCCTCGTCCGTTGGCACCAACGTCCGCCGCGCCGGTGAGGACATCGCGCCCGGCGCCACCGCGCTGGTCGCAGGCGCGCTGCTCGGCCCCGGCGAGATCGGGCTCGCCGCCGCGCTCGGCTTCCACGTGCTCGACGTCACCCGCCGACCGGTCGTCGCCATCATCACCACCGGCGACGAGCTGGTCGACGTCGCCACTCCACCCGGCCCGGGTCAGCTCGTCGACTCGTCGGCCTACGCGCTCAGCGCGTACATCACCGACGCCGGTGGCACGCCGCGCTACCTCGGCATCGCCCGCGATCGGCCCGAGGACATCCGCGCCCTGCTCGACGAGGCCCTCACCTGCGACGTGGTGCTCACCACCGGGGGCGTCTCGGCCGGCGATCACGATCACGTGCGCACCGCGCTCGCCGCCGCCGGCGTGACCCTGGACTTCTGGAAAGTGGCGATGAAGCCGGGCAAGCCGCTCGCCGCCGGCACGGCGCTCCGTCCCAGCTGGAAACACGCCGAGGTGGTGCCGGTGTTCGCGCTGCCCGGCAACCCGGTGTCGTCGCTGGTGGCCTTCGAGCTGTTCGTGCGCCCCGCGCTCCTCACCATGCTTGGCGCCGACCGCGTCGACCGACCTCGCGCGCCGGTGGTGCTGACCGACGGCTATCGCAAGCCGACCGGGCGCGCCCACTTCGTGCGCGCGTGGTTGCGACGCGACGGCGAGCGCCTGATCGCCACGCTCCACCCGCGCCAGGGCTCAGCGATGCTGACCTCGCTGGTCGGCATCGACGCCCTGATCGAGATCGACGCCGCCCTCGGCGAGATCGTCCCCGGCGGCACCGCACCGGCCCTGCTGCTACGGGCGGTGTGACCATGGCCGACGAACCCCACCAGTTCACCGTCGAGGCTGCCGAGGCCGACCGCGTCGACCGCGTGATCACGCGCCGCTTCCCCGACAGCAGCCGCCGCCGCGTGGTCGAGCTGTTCGACGACGGCGCCGTGCGCGTCGACGGCCGCATCGCCAAGAAGGGCGATCGCGCTGGCCCTGGCGCGGTGATCACGCTGGCCCGCACGCCTGCGACCGGTGACGACCTGCGCGTCCACCCCGATCCCGACGCTGCCGCTCGTCTGCAGGTGCTGTACACGGATGACGACCTGGTGGTCGTGTCCAAACCGCCCGGCATGCCGTCGCAGCCGTTGCGCGCCGGCGAGCTCGGCACCGCCGCCAACGGCATCGTCGCGCTCTACCCCGAGTGCGCGTCGGTCTCGAACGATCCGCGCGACGGCGGCCTGGTTCACCGCCTCGACGGCGGCACCTCGGGTGCACTGGCCGCCGCTCGCACCGACGAGGCCTGGGTCGCGCTGCGCGCCGCCTTCAGCGAGCATCGGGTCGACAAGTCCTACCTGGCGCTGGTCGACACCCCGCCGGTGTCGCGCTCGTGTGATGCGCCGCTGCTCCAGCGCGGTAGCCGCGCCGTCGTCGATCACACCAGCGGGCTCGACGCCCACACCGCGTGGACGATCGTGCGTCGCCTGGGCGAGCGCTGCCTCTTGCGCTGCACCGCCACCACCGGCCGCATGCACCAGGTCCGCGTGCACCTCGCCACCTGCGGCGCGCCCATCACCGGCGACACGCTCTACGGCGGCCAGCCGCTGCCAGAGCTGATCGGCTTCTTCCTGCACGCCGAACGCCTGATCCTGCCCGGCCCGCACGGCCCCATCACGATCGAGGCGCCGCTGCCGCTCGACCGCACCGCGACCCTGGCCGCGCTCGACGCCACGCTCACCGTCCCCTCGACCTGAACCGGTTCACTCGTTCATGACGACGACGACGACGGCGACAGCGGCCGCGGCGGCACCAGCGCGTGGCGACCGGTGACCACCGTGTCCGCGCCGGCGCGGGCGACCAGGGCCACGCGGTGCTTACCGCTGACGCCGCGCAGCTCGACGTCGCGCCGCTCGATGTGAAGCTCGTCGTGATCGAGGGCGGCGAGCGCCGCCAGGTGGGCCAGCGCTCGATCGAGCATCGCGATCTGTTGCCCGGCGCCGACGCTGGCCAGGCGCGAGGCCAGGTTGACGGTGCGCCCGAACAGGTCGGCGCGCTCGTGGCCGCGCACCAGGTAACACGGACCCTCATGGACGCCGGCCCGGATGGCCAGCGGCACCCGCTCGCGCATCCCGAGCGCGGTGACCTGCGCCATCATCTCGAGCGTGGCCTCGATGGCGTCGCTGACAGTCGGGTACGAGATCAGGAGCCCGTCGCCCAGGGTCTTGATGATGGCACCGCGGTGGCTCGAGGCGATGCGCGCCGCCGCTCGCCAGTGCTCCTGCACCAGCGCGAAGGCGCGAGCGTCGCCGATGCGCTCGTAGAGCTCGGTCGATCCCACGATGTCGGTGAACACCACCGCGAGCTGGCCCACCGCGAGCTGCACGCCGGCGGCCGGCGCGTCGGCGGAGAACTGCTCGACGAAGTCGGGCAGCGTCATCAAGAGGCGCGCGCGCAGGCTCTCGGCCTCCCAGCCGGCGCGCTCGACCAGAATGCGCACCGGCCGATCGGTGTCGTTGACCAGGCGCAGGCTGCGATCGGCGAGCCCGGCCGACGGAGGCTCGGACACGATGGCGTCATCGGTGATGCGGGCGGCGAGGCGGCCGTCGCCGCGGGCCGGCGCCGCCACCCGGAGCTGGCGCGCGGTGCCGCGGGCGCGCACGACCAGGTCGCCGGGCGGCAGCGGCCCGACGTCACGCGTGGTGCGCTCGGGCACCGCGACGTAGCCGTGGACGTGCGGCCGCCACGACGGCGAGCTGGCGCAGAAGACCTCGCGTCGCACCGGCCGGATCGCCGGGCTCACCGTGAACGTGGCCTCGACGTGATCGGCGAAGTCGACGTCGAACGACACGTCGCACTCGCCACAGTGCAGGCGATGCCCGAGCTGGTCGAGGCGCGGCACCGCTTCGGCGCCGACCCGGCACACCGGGCAGTTGACCTGCCATTCGAGATCGAAGAGCCCGGCGCGGGCGGCGTGGAGGAATCCGCGCGCGACCTCGCGGGCGTCGGCGCGCCAGGCCCGGGCCAGATCGAAGGGCCGGATGGCGAGCAGCTGCTCGTCGGCCTGGGTGGTGATCAGCGCGACGATGCGCCGACGCACCGCGGCGTCGACCGGTGCCGCCGCGAACTGGGCGGCGCGCGCCGAGACCACCACCGCCGGCACCGTGCGATGGCGGCCGGTGACCAGCTGCGACAGGCTGCCGGTGGCGACCAGCGCGTCGCGGGCCTGGATGGCGGCCGGTTGATCCGAGCTGCCACGCTCGCCGGCGGCGCGCAGCGTCTGCTCGAGCCCGCGCAGGTACAGGCGCAGCACGATCGCGAAGCGCAGCCGCATGACCAGGCCGATGATCAGGCCGACCACGCCGCGGGTGGTGACGCCGCTGCGCACGCGCACCTGCGAGCGGAGGCGCCCGGCATCGGTCGGCTCGATGTCGACCTCGAGGAATCCCCGTTGCACCCGGCGGGCGCCGCGGCCGCGGAAGCGCCGCTCCCCGCGGAGCAGATCCGGCGTCCAGTACTCCCCCTCCTCCGCGAAGGAGGTCCGCATCCCCATGCTGGTGGCATGGCCGATCCGGGTACGACTGGTGGGGTCATCCGGATCGAGCAGATCGTACGAGTACGTCGACGACGACACCCCGACCAGTCGATCCCAGCGGTTGGTGTCGCAGAGGAGCCCGTAGACCACCTCCGGCGACCCCGAGAGCGTCCGCGTCACGGACACGGCATGGTCGTGGCCTGGTCGTGTTGCCCCCGCGTGACTCACGGGAGGCTCTACGAGTCACTTCTCGCTACGGATCGCGGAGCCCGATTCTTCCTCGATCGTGACCGATGCCGCGGCGGCCGGGAGCAGCGGCACGCCGTCGGCGCCGATGTCGCGCACCGGCGGCAGGCCGGCGACCGGGCCGGTGATGAGCCGCACCCCGCGCTGGAACGTGATCCAGGACCACGCCCACGACAGGATCACCGACAGCCGGTTGCGGAAGCCGATCACGTAGAAGATGTGCAGCACCCACCAGAACAGCCAGGCGAACAGACCGTGGTGGGTGGCGCGGCCCATCATCACCACTGCCGACGTCCGCCCGATGGTCGCCATCGAGCCCTTGTCCTTGTACTTGAACGGCGTGCGCGCCTGGCCGGCGAGGTCAGCCTTGATCAGCCGCGCCGCGTGATCGCCGCCCTGCATCGCGCCCTGGCACACGCCGGGCACCGGCTTGCCGTCGGTCGAGATCGTCGCCAGATCGCCGATCACGAAGACCTCGCGGTGGCCGGGGATCGACAGATCGGCCTCGACCTGCACTCGCCCGGCGTTGTCGAGCGGCACACCCCGCGAGCGCGCCAGCGGCGAGCCCTGCACGCCGGCGGCCCACAGCACGGTCCGCGCCGCGACCCGCTCGGTGCGGTCGGCGAACGTCAACTCGACGCCATCGCCGTCGACCGCGGTCACCTTGGCGTTGACCCGGACCTCGACCTTGCGCTTCTCGAGCGACTTCTGGGCGGCGGCCGACAGGTTGGGCGGGTAGCCGCCGAGCACGCGATCGCGGCCCTCGACCAGGAGCACCTTGACCTGCGTCGGATCGATGCGGCGGAAGTCGCGGGCCAGGGTGTGCAACCCGATCTCGCCCAGCGCACCGGCGAGCTCGACGCCGGTCGCGCCGGCGCCGACCACCACGAAGGTGAGCCACGCCCGCTGCTTGTCAGCGTCGTGCTCGCGTTCGGCGGCCTCGTAGGCCAGGAACACGCGGCGGCGGATCTCGAGCGCGTCCTCGATCGACTTGAGGCCGGGCGCGCTCGGCGCCCACGTGTCCTTGCCGAAGTACGAGTGGGTCGCGCCGGTGGCGACGATCAGGTAGTCGTAGGTCAGCTCACCGTCGTCGAGCACGACCTTGCGCACCGACGGCTCGATGGCCTTGGCCTCGGCCAGGAGCACGCGTACGTTCTTCTGCTTCTTCACCACCGCGCGGATCGGGTAGGCGATGTCACCGGGGTTCAGCGCCGCCGTCGCCACCTGGGAGAGCAGCGGCTGGAACGGG
>SXJR01000044.1 GCA_005779305.1 Myxococcales bacterium | reverse complement strand
GAGCGCGCGCGCCAGCGCCACCGCCGTCGCGGCCGACGAGCCCAGTCCTGCCGCCGCCGGCACGTCGGCGCTGCCGGTGATGGCCGCGCGGGTGACGCCGATCGCGGTCGCCACCGCCACCAGCGCGCGCGCGACCGGATGATCGTCGCCGGCGCGGACGTGGACGTCCCAGCCGGCGATCGAGAGCGTGAGGACGCCGGCGTCGCCAGGATCCGTCGCGGCCAGCGAAACCCCGCAGCCGAGCGCGCCGGCCAGCGCGGGATGGCCGTACACGGCGGCGTGCTCGCCGACCAGGATCACCTTACCGTGTCCGCGAAACGTCCCGGTCTTCATGGGCGCGGGGTCAGGCCCGGCGCCGGCAGGCCCAGATCGTCGAGCCACCCGCGCAGGGTCGGCCCGAGATGGCGTGGCGCGGCCTGCAGATCGCTGGGCCGGCGTGCACCGCACAGGAGCATGATGGTCCGGATCGAGCTGATGACCCGGGCGAGCAGATCTGCGACCGCGTCGGCGCCGCCGGCTCGTTGCGCGCGCAGCACCGGCGCGGCCAGCCCGCCCACCCGCGCTCCCAGCGCCAGGGCGCGGGCCACGTCGAGCCCGCTGCGCAACCCGCCCGATGCGATCACGTCGACGCCCGCGGCCGCGGCCGCGACCGTGCTCACCGCCGTCGGCAAGCCCCAATCCCACAGCTCGGTGCCGAGCTCGCGGGCGGCCGAGCCCTCGGCGGCGCGCCGGGCCTCGACCGCGACCCAGCTGGTGCCGCCGGCGCCCGCGACGTCGACGGTCTTGACCCCGACGTAGGCGAGCCGGCGAGTCGCCTGCAGCGACAGGCCACACCCGGTCTCCTTCACGATCACCGGACAGTGCAGCGTCTCGACCAGGCGCGCGATCGCGTCGGTGGCCCCGCGGAAGTCGCGATCGCCGTGCTCCTGGATCATCTCCTGCGCCGGATTGAGGTGGATGGCCATGGCGTCGGCGCCGATGCGCTTGGCCAGCTCGGCGACCTTCTCGGGTCCGAGGGTGCGGGCCTGCACCACGCCCAGGTTGCCGAACAGCACCAGCTCCGGTGCGGCCTCCTTGACCTGAAAGGTGTCCTCGAGATCGGGGTGCTCGGCCATCGCGCGCTGCGAGCCGACGCCCATCGCGACCCCGGCATTGGCCGCGGCGATGGCGAGGTCGCGGTTGATCGAGCGCGCCCGCGGCGTGCCGCCGGTCATGCCGGTGATCACCAGAGGCGCGGCCAGCCGCTTGCCGCACAGCTCCACCGCCAGGTCGATCTCCTCGACCGCGATCTCGGCCAGGGCCTGGTGCACGAGGTGCACGTCCTCGAGCAGCGTGGTGCGCTCGGCGAAGTCGGCCGAGCCCGAGGCCGCGACCTCGATGTGGTCGGCCTTGCGGCGGACGATGTCGCGGCTGTCGTCGGCGGCCATGGCGATGGTTGAGGTTAGTACACGATCACCAGGATCACGACCCCCCACGCGACGAGGTTCATCAGGAAGACGCCATCTCGCAGCATCGCGTCGGTCGGACTCTCGGTGCCCGGCCGCACCAGCGCGAGCCACGCGAACCGGGCCAGCCCCATCACGCAGAACGGCGCGCTCCACGGCAGCTTCCGGGTGCCAAAATACTCGACCGTGTGCGGATCGACGGTGTAGGCGATGTACGCGGCCGCGGTGGCGGCGCTGAGCGCGACCATCGCCAGGCGTACCCAGCCCACGCGATAGCCGGCGAGGGCGGCGCGAGTCGCCGAGGCATCGCGGCCGTCGCGCGTCGCCAGGGCGAGCTCGTGGGCGCGCTTGCCCAGGGCGAGAAACGTGGCCAGGAGCCCGGTGCAGACCAGGAGCCAGCGCGACGGCGTGACCGCGATCGCCGCGCCGCCCGCCGCCACGCGCGCCATGAACCCCGAGGCGATGAGCACCACGTCGACGAAGGCGAGGTGCTTGAGCTTGAGGCTGTAGGCCAGGTTGATGGCCAGGTAACCGCCGGCCCAGGCCGCACACTTCCACGATAGCGCCAGGCACGCGCTCAGCGCGGCGGTGGTGAGCAGGCCGGCCAGGACCAGCGCAGCGCGTTCACCCAGCGCGCCCGAGGCGATCGGCCGGTTGCGCTTGTTCGGGTGGGCGCGATCGGCCTCGACATCGAGCACGTCGTTGATGGCGTAGACCGCGCCCGACAGCGCGCAGAAGGCTGCCACCGCGACGGTGGCGCGCCACAGGTACCCCTGGTCGACGAGGTGCTTGGCAAACACCAGCGGCGCGGCGACGAACAGGTTCTTCACCCACTGGTGTGGGCGAAGCGTCCTGATCACCGCGCCGACGTTCACCTGGTTCAGGTACCCGCGTCGACGCCTTCGACTTCGGCTTCCTCGTCGTCGTCCTCGCCCAGCGCCTCGAACCCGCCCTCGTCGTCTTTCTTCTCGGGCTCCTTCTTCTCGGGCTCGTCCTCGCCCTCGTCCTCGCCCTCGTCCTCGAAGCTGCCCCCGCCGCCCTCGTCCTCGTCCTTGCCGAAATCGCCGGAGTCTTCCCCGAGATACTCCTTGATCGCCTTGTCCTCGCACTCCTTGGCCTCGTCCGCGGGCTTGGTGCGGCATTCGGTGACGTCGCCGAAGAACACCAGACACATGTCGCGCGCGAACGGGTCATTGATCTTGTTGCAATCGGCGTGCTTCAGGACCTTGCCGTCGGGCAGGGTGATCTCCTTGACGTAGCCGACCGCCTGCGTCGCCTCCCGGACCACCTGGACCAGCCCGTCGAGGTTGCCGCGCGGCTTGGGCGGCGGCACCACGGTCAGGGCCGGCACGTAGGTCACGATCATCAGCGCGAAGATCATGGTCACGATGAACGGCAGCACCGCGTACACGACCTCGGTCACGGGCTTGCGGAACTTGAAGCTGGCGATGAACAGGTTGAGGCCCACCGGCGGCGTGAGGTACCCGATCTCGAGGTTGAGCAGGAAGATCACGCCCAGGTGGTAGGGGTCGACGCCGTACTCGAAGGCGATCGGCGCGACCAGCGGCAGCACGATCAGGATCGCCGAGAAGATGTCCATCATCATCCCGACGATCAGCAGCAGCAGGTTGAGCGCGAGGAGGAAGCCGACGCGGGAATCGATGTGATCGCGCGTCCACTCCACCAGGGCCTTGGGCACGTCGGCGGTGACCAGGTAGTTGGTCACCGCGTTGGACGCGAACACGATGATGAAGATGGCCCCGATGAGCGCCATCGACTCCTTGGTGATGTGCCAGAGATCGCGCGGCTTGACGTCGCGGTAGACCGCCATCTCCACGACCAGCAGGTACATGACCGTGAGCGAGGCGATCTGCGAGATGTCGCCGAGCCCGGTGGCCAGGGCCGCGATGATCAGCACGGGCAGCGCGAGCTCGGGCAGGGCGATCAGGAACGACCGACCGGCCTCGGCGAGGTCGAAGCGCTGGCGCGGCACCTTCTTGATGACGGCGATGACGATCACCACCAGCGACAGCGATCCGACCAGGACCAGGCCGGGCACGATGCCCGCCCACACGAACCGCTCCGTGGCCCACTCCCAGTCCGGGTTCTGCGCCATCCACTTCTTGGTCAACTCCTGCTGGAGCCCCAGCACCGTGCCGAAGATGAACAGCGGCAGCGCCGGCGGGAACAGGAGGCCGACCGAGCCGGTGCCGGTCACCAGCCCGAGCGAGAACCGCGCCGGGTACCGCGACTTGATCAGCGCCGGCATGAGCAGGCTGCCCAGCGCCACGATGGTCACGCCCGAGGCGCCCGTGAACGTTGTGTAGATCGAGCAGGCCAGGATGGTCACGATGCCCAGGCCGCCGGGCATCCAGCCCAGGAGCGCGTTTGAGAACCGCACCAGGCGCTCGGCGGTCTTCGACACCGCCATCAGGTACCCGGCGTAGATGAACAGCGGGATGGTCGAGAAGATGGTGGCGGCGTCGCCGGTGCCCATCTTCAAGAACTCCGACATGAAGCCGCCGAACTCGGACTCGAACGACCGGGTGCTGAGGGCGGCGCCGGCGGCGCACAAGAAGATCATGACGGCGAACAGCCGCGAGCCGGTGACGAACGCGAAGATGACCAGACCGAAGAGGAGGAGCTCCATCATCAGCCCACCGCCTGGTCAGGTTCGGGTGCGACCCGGCCGTCGGCCAGGTACGCGATCTCGATGATGGTGTGGTTGATCGAGTGGATCAGCACCAGCACGGCGGCCAGCGGCATGAACCAGCCGACGACCCACATCGGCACCAGCTCGTGCGACTCGTGGGTCTTCTTGAGGCTCTCGCGGACCAGCTCACCGCCGTGATAGAGGAGCAGCGCGGCGAAGGTGGTGGTCAGGTTGACGAAGACGCGCAGGTACGCTCGCCCGCGGGCGCCGAGGTATCGCGAGACCAGATCGAGAGCGAAGTTGCGGTTGAGGTGGGTGGCGAACGCGGTGCCGAGCATGGCGATGGCGAACACGCACACCTTGATGAGCTCGATCGACCACAGCGGTCGCTCCTGATAGAGGATGTCGACCATGGTCCGGTAGAACCCTACGCCCACCAGGCCCAGGAACACGATCGCGATCAACACGCGCTCGCCCTGGCCGAGGGCGTCGTCGAGCTGGTAGACCCGGCGAGCGAGGCGAGGAGGCGGGTCGGGCTCGCGATTGGACTCGGCGGGGTCGGCCACGGAGAGAGCGTACGGGAAGGGCCCGCCGCCTTGGGGCGGCGGTGTCCGAAAAGGACCCCGAAAACACGAAGCGCCCGCCAGGCTGGCGGGCGCTCGGCTGCCGACCGGAAGCGCTCAGGTCCCGGGCTTGGTCGACTTGGCCCGGTACTCGTCCCGGTGCTTGAGCACCATGTCGAGCTCGGCCTGGGAGTAGACCTTGCCGGCCAGCTCCTTCCACACGCTCTTGGCGGCCGCGTCGAAGCCGGCGATCATGTCGGCTGGCGTCTCGGTGACCATCACGCCCTTACGCACCATGGTCTTCTGCGAGGCCTCGTTGTCCTTTCGGATCCGCTTGCGCAGCACCCTCTGCATGCCCTTGGTGATCTTCAGCACCATGGCCTGATCCTCGGCCGAGACCTTGGCGTAGACGTCCTTCTTGAGCACGGTGGCGCCGATGGCGTAGCTCATCGGCATCGAGGTCATGAACTTGATCTTGGAGTTCCACTGCAGCGCGACCGCGGCCAGCGGCGAGCCGTAGCAGGCGTTGATGCGACCGGTGGTGAGCGCCGGCTCGACCTCGGGCACGCCCAGCGGCACGCCCGAGACGCCCAGCTTCTTGTACATGGCGCGGACCAGCTGGTCGTCGCCCCACATCCAGACCTTGAGCTTCTTGAGATCGCCGATCGACTTCACCTCGTCCTTGGACATGAAGTAGATCCAGCCCACGTCGCCGCGATCGCCGAGCCTGAAGCCCTTCTTCTCGAACTTGTCGACGAAGTACGGCCACATCTTGTCGGCGACGTAGTCCATCTCCTCGATCGAGGCGAACATGCGCGGCAGCTCGAGCACGCGGATGCTCTCGTCGACCATCGACAGGCCGACCGAGGTCACCGCGGCGCCGTCGAGCTGGCCGAGGTTGATCTTGCGGATCACGTCGCGCTCGTCGCCCTGGACACCGCCGGCGTAGTACTTGACCTTGACCCGACCCTGGGTCTTCTTGTCGATCTCGACCGCGCCCTTGCCCAGGACCTTCATCCACGAGCTGCCTTCGGGCGCGAGGGTGGCGAGGCGGACCTCGACGTTGTCGGCGGCGGCGGTGCCGGTGGTGACGAGCGCGGCCGCGGCCAGCGCGGGGGCGAGATGACGAAGCGATCGCGAGGTCAGCATCAGAAGAGCTCCTTCTCCATCTTGAGGTATCGGCGCGCCCGTCGATGGGCGATCTCGTTCGCCAGCCGCTGCTCCGGCCAGATCGCCGGATCGGTCTGCAGGACCTTGAGCAGGTTGTCGCGGAACAGCTTCTTGTCCTGGGTCGCGACCCCCACCCGCTTCGCCCAGTGCACGCGGGCGAGCAGGAACCTGTCGCCGGTCATCTCGAGCGCCTTCTTGAAGTGCTCCTCGGCCTTCTTGGGATCACCACCCAGTGCCGGGCTGACCGCGGTGAAGACCAGGCCCATCGCCAGGTGCGGCATGGCGGCCAGGACCGGATCGCGCTGGGGATGGGCGGCGTCGATCTCCAGCACCTTGAACAGCATCGCCTTGGCGGTGCCGGCGTACTGGATCATCTCGACGTTGTCCTTGTTCTGGTTGATCGCCGAGCCCAGGGCGAGGGCGGCCCACAAGAGCGGCGTGCGCTGACCCGAGACCGCCGACTTGATGCGGTTGGCGGCGCGGTCGGCGGCGTCAGGGCCGTCGGCGAAGAGGTCCTCGCGCCACTTGCCGCCGAGGCGCAGGAGCGCGTAGTTGAGGCAGCGGGTGAACATCTTGGTGGCGCGCGCCGAGTGGTAGGCCTGGGCCTCGAAGTCCTTGCGGACCACCGCGTCCTCCCACTCGTCCTCGACGAAGCCGATGCCGTACTGGCAGTAGCCCTCGGTGAGGATGTCGAGCAGCGTGGTGTTGCCCGGGTTGACCACCCAGAAGCCCTCGACGGTCTTGAGGGTGCCGGGGATGGCGCGCGAGGCCAGCTCGTAGTCCGCTTCGGCCTTCAACGAGGGCTGAGCGCGGACCAGCACCTTGGCGGTGGTGTTGACGGTGACCTGGCCCATGTCGAGACATCCGGCAAGCAGGCCGGCCACGGCGAGCGCGGAGGCCAGAGCGGGCGAAGCAGGCAACGATGGAAACAGACGCATCTGGCCAGTCCTTGCAAAGACGATGGTGGGTCACGCCCGATTCAGGCAAATGACCCCGCGAGGCTAAGTGTTCGAATGCCGAGAGTCAATCGAGCGCTCTGATACACTGCATTCATGCGCATCGCGCTCGTGGTGGGGCTCGTCGCCCTGGCGGCGGGCTGCGACTTCGATGGCCTGGGACCGGGCCGCGAGCGCGATCGCGAGCGCGAACGGGCCGCGGTGGTGGTCGGCAGGCCGTCGGACGCCATCTCGCTCGATCCGGCGCGACCCACTGACAACGAGTCGGCCGAGGTGCTGGAGCAGGTGTTCGAGACCCTGGTCCGCTATCACCCTGGCACCACCAACGTCGAGCCGGCACTGGCCACGAGCTGGGAGTCCGACGACAGCGGCCTCGAGTGGACCTTTCACCTGCGAGAGGGCGTGCGCTTCCACGACGGCAGTGGCTTCGACGCCGACGCGGTGGTGTTCAGCTTCGAGCGCCAGCGCGATCCGACCCACCGCTACCACACCGGCCGCTTCAACTACTGGGAGAACAACTTCCGCAACATCCTCAAGGTCGAGAAGGTCGACGAGTTCACGGTCCGCTTCCGCATCGCCAGCCGCTACGCGCCGTTCCTCGCCAACATGACGATGTTCCCGGTCTCGATCGTCTCGCCGCGCGGGGTCGCGCGCTGGGGCGACGCCTTCGCCGAGCGCCCGGTCGGTACCGGTCCGTTCCTGGTCGAACGCTGGGATCGTGGCGAGCGCATCGTGCTCGGCCGCTTCCCCGGGTACTGGGGGCCCCAGGCCAGCATCGAGCGCCTGGTCTTCGAGGTCGTCCCCGACGCACGCCAGCGCCTGATCGCCCTCGAGAGCGGCGCCATCGATCTGGCGGTGGCCATCCTCCCCGAGGAGCTGCAGTTCGTCGACCTCCACCCCGGCCTCACGCTCTACCGACCGCCGACCAACAACGTCAGCTACCTGGCGATGAACTGCCTGCGCCCGCCCTTCGACGACGTACGGGTGCGGCGCGCCGTCAACCTCGCCATCAACAAGTCGCCGATCGTTCGCCTCGCCTTCCAGGGCCTGGCCATCCCCGCCGAGAGCCCGTTGCCGCCGACGCAGTGGGGCCACGCCGCCGGCGTCGGCGCCAGCCGCTACGCCCCCAACGAGGCCCGCGCCCTGCTCGCCGCCGCCGTCGCCGCCAAGAGGATCGCGCTCGACAAGACCTACACGCTCTACGTGCCGTCGACGCCGCGGCCGTACTTGCCCAACCCCGAGGGCGTGGCCCGGGTCATCCAGACCAACCTGTCGGCGATCGGCATCCGCACCCGGGTGGTGATGCAGCCCTTCGAGGCCCACAACGTCGACACCGAGCACGGCCGCCACGATCTCGCGCTGGCCGGGTGGGTCGGCGACAACGGCGATCCCGACAACTACCTCTACCTGCTCTTCGACAAGGACAACACGGTGCCCGGGCTGGCCCGCAACATCGCCTTCTACCGCGACGACACGGTGTCGGAGCTCCTGCGCAAGGCCCAGGCGGTCGAAGATCGCGGCGCCCGCGAGGCGCTCTACGCCGACGTGCAGCAGCGGTTGGTCGAGGATGCGCCGTGGGTGCCGCTCGCCCACTCGCAGGTGGCGATCGCGGCCAGCGACGGTCTCGACGGGATCGTGGTGAACGCCTCGGGCCACGTGGTCTACACCGGGCTGACGCGAGTGACGCGATGAGGTGGGTTCGCGGTTGATGCGGTCGAAGCTCGGCGCCGTCCTCCGTGCCCTGACGTGGCCCGCGCGCCGCATCGGCCGTGCGCGCCTGCGCACCAAGCTGGCGCTGTCGCTGTCGGTGGCGGCGCTCTTGCCCATGCTGGTGGTCGCCTCGCTGGCCTCGGGGGTCGTGCTCGGCAACCTCGAGCGCGGGCTGGCCGGCGACGCCGATCGCCAGCTCGAGGTCGGCCTCAACCTGACCTTGCGGTCGGTCGAGCGACTCGGCGACGACGCGGTCCGGCTCGCCAGCGATCAGGCGCTGGCCGCGGCGATCTCCCGCGGTGAGGAGGTTGTCGGCGAGGTGCTGGCGTCGTCGGCGCCGCACCTGCCGTCGTCGCTGGTGCAGGTGCTGGGCGCCGACGGTCACCCGGTGGCGTCGCGCGTGATCGGCGGCGACCGCAACCGCTTCGCCGAGCTCGCCGTCGACGATCGGGCGCCGGTGGTGCAGGCGGCGCTGGGCTGGGCAGCGCGGGTGACGCTCGAGCTGTCGCCCACCGGCGTGGTGGTGCGGGCGGCGGCGCCGGTGGTCGACGCGGCGCTGTCACTGTCGGGCGTGGTGGTGGTGAGCGTGCCGCTCGACGGCGACTTCGCCGACGGCATCAAGGGCGCCCTCGGGACCGATGTGCTGGTCGGCAGCCTCAACGCCGGCGTGGCCACCTCGTCGGTGCGCGACGAGCTCGGCCGTCGGCTGGCCGCGGTCCAGGTGCCGGCCTCGGTGCTGCGCGCGGTGCGGGACCGGCAGCGGCCGGTGCAGAGCCTCGACATCGCCGGCCGAGAGCACGCGGTGGCGTGGACGGCGCTCGTGGACGATCGCGGCCACGCCCTCGGGCTGTTCGCGGTCGCGCTCGATCGTCGGCCACTCTTGCGCGCGCAGCGGGTCGCGTTCCGCTCGCTGGCCATCGGTGCCGCGCTGGCCCTGGTGTTCGCGCTCGCGCTCGCCGGCGTGCTGGCCCGGCAGGTCGGCCAGCCCATCGCCAAGCTCCACCGCGGCGCCGTCGCCATCGCCCGCGGCGATCTCGATCAGACGCTCGACGTCGCCGAGGGCGACGAGATCGGCGATCTGTCGGTGGCGTTCCAGCACATGACCGGCACGCTCAAGGAGAACCAGCAGCGCCTGGCCGCGCGTATGCGCGAGATGGTGGCGCTCCACGACGCCGGCCGCGCCATGTCGTCGGTGATCGATCTGGGCCAGGTGTCGACCAAGATCGTCGACTCGGTGGCCCGCACCTTCGATGTGCGGCTGTGCGCGCTGTTCCTGGTCCCGCCCGGCGGCGGCGGCGATGAGGGCCGCGTCGCCGTGGCAGCGTCGCGCGTCCGCGAGGGTGGCGGCCCGTCGTCGGCCAGCCCGCCCGATCCGGCGACGCTGGCGCCGGTGGCGG
>SXJR01000336.1 GCA_005779305.1 Myxococcales bacterium | reverse complement strand
TCATCACCGCCGCCAACTCGTTCTTCGCCACCGCCGAGGCCATCAGCCACGCCGGCGCCACGCCGGTGCTGGCCGACGTCGATGACGGCACCCTCCTCCTCGACGTCGACGACGCCGCCGGCCGCATCACCGCCCGCACCCGCGTCATCATCCCCGTCCACCTCTTCGGGCAGCTGGCGGATCTCGATCGCGTCACCGCGCTGGCCGCCACCAGGGGCCTGCGCGTGCTCGAGGACGCGGCCCAGGCCCACGGCGCCACCCGCGCCGGCGCCGAGCGGACGTGGCGCGCCGGCGCCAGCGGCGCCGCCGCCGGGTTCTCCTTCTACCCGACCAAGAACCTGGGCGCGCTCGGCGAGGGCGGCGCCGTCACCACCGACGACGCCGTTGTCGCCGCGGCCGTGCGCCGGCTGCGCGATCACGGCCAGGGCGACCGCCACGACCACCGCGAGATCGGCTTCAACGCTCGCCTCGACGCCGTGCAGTGCGCCGGCCTGTCGATCAGCCTGCGCCGCCTCGACGCCGGCAACAACGCGCGCCGCGAACGGGCCGTCCGCTATCGAGCGGCGCTGACCGGCGTCCCCGGGCTGCGCCTGATCGACGAGGCGGCCGGCTCCGCGCCCGTGTATCACCTGTTCGTGGTGCGGGTCGACGCGGCTCGCCGCGACGCGGTGCGGGCCCGCCTCGCCGCTGATGGCATCGCCACCGCGATCCACTACCCGCGGCCGATCCACCTCCAGGCCGCCTACGCATCGCTGGGCCAGGGTCCCGGCAGCTGTCCGGTCGCCGAGCGCGCCGCCGCCGAGATGATCTCGCTGCCCATGTATCCCGAGCTCCCGCTGGCCGCTGTCGATCGCGTCGCCGAGGCGCTGGTGCGCGCGCTGGCATGACCGCACGCGCGCTCGAGCTCGCGCGCGGCCGACTCGCGAAGATCGCCGTGCTGGTCACGATCGCCGCCGCGCTGGTGGTGGCGGCGGCGATGCCGCGCGGGCTGTTCAGCGGCGACGAGGGCCTCAAGCTGGCCCAGACCCAGGAGCTGATCGCGTCGGACTTCACCAGCGCCGAGGTCCACGATCGCGGGCGGCGCTACGCGAAGCACCGCCGCGCCAACCTGTACACCGCCGAGAACCCGGGCTTCGTCTACTACGAGCCGGGCACGACCCGGATCTACGGGACCTACCCGCTGCTGTACCCGCTCCTGGCGGTGCCGCCGTACCTGATCGGCGGCCCGTTCGCGGTGGCGGCGCTGTCGCTCCTGGGCTTCGCGATCGCCCAGGCGCTGATCGCCCGCCTGGCCCGCCGATGTCTGGGCAGCGACGCCGCGGCCGCCGCCGTGGTCCTGATCACCGGACTGACCTCGCCGCTGCTCTTCTACAGCAGCCTGGTGTTCGAGCACACCCTGAGCGTCGCCGCGCTGCTGGGCGCCATCACGCTGATGGTGCACGAGCCACCCGGACATCGGCGCGCGGCCATCGCCGGCGCGCTGTTCGGCCTCGCCACCTGCTTCCGCACCGAGCTCCTGGCCTTCGCGCCGCCGATGGCGATGGTCGTGGCGTGGGCGCTCGGCGTCCGGGTCCGCTCGTGGACGCGCTGGCTGGCATTTGGCGCGGGCGCCGCCGGTGTGGTCGGCCTGTTCCTCCTCGCCCATCACCTGACCACGCCGTTCTGGCATCCAACGCTGATGGTGAGCGCGCAGGCCGCGCCGTCGAAGCTCGCGCAGCGCTTCATCCAGCTGGTCCCGAAGGGGCAATACATCCCCGGCCAGATCGCGGCGCTGGTGACGGTGGTCGGCTCGGTCCTGGTCCTGGTCACCGGTCGGCTCCGCGAACGCCTCCGCCTCGCCCTCACCGTGATCGCGACCCTGGGCTGGGGCGTCCTGGTGATCGACGCGATCGGCGACGTTGACGGCAGCAAGGTGCGGACCCTGACCGGCCTCGTCACCGCCACGCCCCTGGTCGTCCTGGCCGTGGTCCGTGGCATCAACCGCGGCGATCGCGAGTCGCCCACCGGCGTGCTGGCCCTGGCCGGGCTGGTGTTCCTGGCCACCGTCGTGCTCCTGCCCAAGCGCGGCTCGGGCGGTGGTCTCGAGCTCGGCTCGCGCTACATGCTGCCGATCGTCCCGCTCCTGGTCATCGCCGCGGTCGATCACGCGCGCCGGCGTCGCGTGTACCTGGGCTGCGCCGCCGCGCTGGTCGCGCTCGGCGCCTGGGCCACCGTCGTCAACCTGCGCTGCGAACGCGACGTACGCGGCCTCGGCGCCAACATCGTGACCGCGATCGAGACCGCCAAGGTCGACGCCATGCTCACCACGAACTGGTGGGTCGCCCAGCTCGCCATCCCGACCCAGGGTCGCACCGCCTTGTTCGTGAGCCGCCGTCCGACCAAGGTCTACGAGGACCTCTACGACGCCGGCGTGCGCCGCGTGATCGTCCTGCGCGGCGGTGCCCCGCCCGCCGACGGGCGGGTCAAGGTGCGACGGATCGGGGACACGCCACCCGCGGACAAGCGGCTCGGGCCCTCGATCTACGAGCTCTACGAACCGGCGAAGTGACCGACGCCGGGCCCGGCTCAGAACGGGCTCACGCGATCACGCTGCCAGCGGGCCCGGATCAGCGCCTGCATCTCGGCGAGCCGGGCCGGCTGGCCGAGCGACAGATCGCGGAGCTCGTTGGCGTCGGACAGCAGATCGTAGAGCTCCCATCGGCCCAGCTGGTGGATCAGCTTCCAGTGCCCGTCGACCAGCGCACTGCGCCGGTCGCGCACGTAGCGGTCGATGATGGTCGCGGCGTACGCGCTGCCCCGGTCCGGATCCTGAGGCCGGGCGCCGGTGATCAGGTCGGCGAGCGAGCGGCCGTCCATGTACGGGAACCCCGGCGCCTGAAACCCGGCCAGCTCGAGGATGGTCGGAGCCAGATCGATCAGGCTCACCGCCTCGCGCACGCGGGCCGCCGGCACCGACGGGCCGGCGACGATCAGCGGCACGCGGATCTGCGAGTTGTAGAGATCCGAGCCGTGGAACGGCGCGCCGTGCTCGCCGAACGCCTCGCTGTGATCGCCGGTGATGATCACGATCGGCTGCCGCTCCGGCGGCAGGCCGTCGGTGGCCGCGGTCAACTGGCCCACCCAGCCGTCGATTCGGCCGAGGATGTCGTCGTACATGCGGCGACGCTCCGGCGCCATGTCCGGGTTGCCACCGGCCCACTCGTGCAGCTCGATGAAGTGGATCCAGGTGAAGGTTGGCGGCGCATCGGGTGGACGCGCTGCCACGCGGGCGAGATACGCGGCGACCAGGTCCTCGCCGTCGTGGCGGATGAAGAGATCGTCGATGCCACGGTCGAGGCCGAGGCGCCGCCGCCGCTCCCAGAACCCCTCGCAGCAGAACAGCCCGACGGTGGCGTAGCCGCCCGCGCGCAGGCGTTCGGCCAGCGTGATGTGGCGCGGATCCATGCGCAGCGCCCAGCCGTTGACGCGGCCGCGGATGCGCGGACTGGCCAGGCCGGTGGCAAGCGCGGTCATCGAGCGCCGGGTCATGTTGGCCGGCGCGAAGGCCCATTCGAAGACCATGCCGCGCGCGGCGAGTGAGGCCAGCGCGGGCGCCGGCACCGGGCCGCCATAGACGCGGAGGCGATCGGGACGGAAGGTGTCGATCGTGATCAGGAGGACGTCGCGGCGGGGCGCGCCCGGGCGCGGCGCCGGGGTGAGATCCGATTTCGGGACGTCGTCGCGGATCGCGTAGAGATCGTAGACCAGGTCGATGGCGTCGGCGCTGAACCTGTCGGCGCCCCACAGGCCGAGCACCATGGTCGGGCGGCTCTGCCGCGCCCATAGCGCCGTGGCGACGAAGATGGCGGCGATGGCCACCACCGACCAGCCCGCGATCCGTCGCAGCTTCGCGGCGCGATCGAGGTTCCAGGCCGCGTGGGCGGCGACCAGCAGCGCGAGCGCGATCACCGGGAAGGTCAGGCCGGCGAACGAGACGCCGGCGAAGCGACGGCGCAACACGAGATGCCAGCCTAGCCAGCCGGCGGCCACCGCCAGCGCGCCGGCGGCGATCACGACCCGGCGCGGCGTCAGCAGCGCGCCGCCGCGCCGCGCCGCCCAGCGGCCCTCGAACCAGGTGAGCGCGGCGCCGATCCCGGCGGCGGCGACCCGGGTGGCAAGCACGACGATGGCGACCACGACGATCATCACCGGGCCGAGCGCGAGCGACATCGAGCGCGGCTTGAAGGCGGTCGCCCGCCAGAAGATCCACACCACCTGGTGGGTGAGGAGCGCGAGCAGCGCGGCGCCCAGGATCAGGGCGAGCAACCACGCCGCCAGCCGCGGCGCCCCGCCGCCGGGATCGGTCAGGGTGGTGACGAGCTGGCGCGGCCGCCAGACGTGGACGATCACCCGCGCCGCCGCAGACACCAGGAACGCGGCAGGCCAGGCCACCAGCACGGCGAAGCCCACACTCGCCGCCAGCCGTAACCCCACGGAAAATGGGCCTGCGGCGTCGTGGCAGGCGGCCGCGACGGCCGCGAACGCGGCGGCGGCGATGCTGGGTGCGATCCAGGCCGCGGCGCGGACGATCACGTGGCCACGATAGTACGTCAAACGGCACGATTTCTCTGCGACGACGGCCGCGAGCCTGCTCCAGAAGGAGTGGCACGACTTCACCAGGACCGAGACGCCGGCACCGACGAGCGCACCGCGGACGCTGCTGCACCCGCGGGAAAACGGAGCCGGACGGACGCCTTGCCGCCGAGCACCGCCGCCGCCACGCCGGTGCAGCGGAAGGAGGCGGCGCCGCCGGGGGCGACGATCCGGCCCGGCGCGACCATCGCCGAGGATCCGTTCGCCCTCCACCTGCTCGACGCCCAGCGGCCCGACGCCTTCACGCCGGGGACGCCGCAGCCGAAGCACTGGCGGCTGTCGCCGTCGGAGGCCGAGCTCGAGCGTCAGGTCGGCAACGACTACCTGCACCTGACCCGCACCCGCTACGCCGTGCCCACGTTCGAGGCCTACGTCGCCAAGGTCCGCCATCACTTCAAGAGCCTCGACGCGTATCTGGCCTGGCGGTCGGTCTCGAACGAGATCCTCACCCGGCCGGTCCGTCCTGGCAGCAAGAAGGTCATCGCCGATCTCGTCGAGCACCACGGCGAGGAGCAGCGGGTCTTCTTCTACTGGGTCTCGTGGGGGTACCACGACCTCGGCCTCACGCCCGACGCCATGGTCGAGACCATCGTCGCGCAGATGTCGCCCGCGTTGCGCAAGGCGCTGGCCGCGGCCGAGGCCGAGAGCGGCACCCCCATCAAGGCCCAGGGGTTCAACCCGCGGCCGCAGAAGGACGACGGGCAGCGCTACCTGCTCGACACCCTCAGCGAGCATGCCCAGGGCACCGCCATCGACGTGTCGCCGGCGACCAACCCGATCCTGGCGGTGGCGACGTGGAAGGCGATCCAGGACGCGGTCGACCTGCACTTCGATCGCAGCCCGGCGCGCTGGGAGCGGGATCCGATCGGTCTGTGCGACGACGTCGTCGCGCTCGATCAGGCGTGGGCGACGGCGGTGAAGGCGGCGTACGACAAGCGGCGCATCGAGCAGGCCGGCGAACAGTTCGTGCGCAGCCACCAGGGCCTCCTGCTCGACGAGCTCGGCGCCGGACCGAAACACCCGCGCGGCGTGTCGCTCCTGGGCAGCCAGCCCCGGCTCCTGGACGACGCCACCTTGCGGCTCGAGGCCGTGAAGAGCCTGCTCGGCCGTACCACCCGCGAGGCGCCCGAGCTCGCGGCCCTGCCCGGCTTCCACTTCTTCGATCAGGATCCGGCCGTGATCCGCGCGCTGCGCAACCAGGGCCTGGTCTGGGGGATCACGTTCCCGCGCTCGGTCGATCTGCACCACTTCGAGCTGCGTGATCCGCCGCTGCGTGCGTGGGACGACGCAGCGCCCGGGTGCGCGCACGGCCCGTGATCGGGCAGCGCTCAGGGATGGGTGAAGTACAACCCGAGCTGACTGCCGGCGACGACCTCGATGGGGCCGGCCGGCGCGGCGACCACGGCGCGATCGAAGCGCAGGATCCAGGACGGGTGCGACTCGAGGCCCGACGACGCGCGCGGCAGCGCCGTGACCAGCGCGCCGGGGATGGTGAGCGAGCCGTCGTCGGCGGTCTCGCAGATCATCGTCGCCTCGGGCGGCGCGCCGTGCCAGCCGACCAGGAGCGCGACCTGGATCGAGCCCGCGCCGCCGGCGCCGGCGGTCCAGGTGACGGTGGCGTCCACGCCGTCACGCAGGGTGAGGTTCTGGAACGGCGCCTCGAGCGTGGCCGGCGCGTCGAGCGACACCGAGAACGCCGGCGTCACGTCGCCGGGCGCGCTCACGGTGATCGCCGCGCCGGGATCGAAGAGATCGTCGCCACTCGGCGCCGGCTCGGGCACGTAGCCGAACGCGCCCGGCACGAAGGTGAGCGGCGCGCGCAGGCCACCGATGGTGATGCGGCCGGCGCTGGCGTTCTGCGCGTACGGCGTGCACGCGCCCGGCGCCGTGCACACGCCGTCGGTGCACGCTGGATCACACAGGGCCGGCGCTGGCCGGCGGAACACCGTGCAGTCGCCCACCTGCGCGATGGCGACCGGCGTGGGCAGCTCGGGGCGGTCCTGCACGAGGGCGTAGACGCCCAGGAAGCTGCCCTCGATCAGGTTGATGGTGCCGACCTTGTCGATGCGGAACGAGCCGTCGCCGGCGTCGAGGAGGGGGCCGCCGTCGATCGGCGCGTCACCGGGGCTGCCGCAGGCGGCGAGCGAGATCAGCAGGGCGGCGGCAGGGGTACGCATCGCGGCCGACAACAGCACGCGCCGTGCCGGCGTGCGCGCGCCTGATTGCCGGCACCTGCGCCGCGGCACACTCGAAAATCCGAGGGGGGAGCGAGGCGAACCTGACGCCAGGTGCGTGGAACCGCCGCGACCGCGCCCCCTTCCGCCGTGGTACGGGCGTTGCAATCGCGGGCCGAGACATGTCTCGCCTCGGCCCGTCGCGCGCACCCGCATTCACCATCGCCACCTGCGCGTTGCTCGTCGCGGCGGGGTTCGCCTGCGACGGCGGCGGCGGCGGTGGTGACCCCATCGACGCCGCGGCCGGCGCCGACGCCACCGACGGTCCCGGCGGTCTCTGCGCCGGTCGCCCCTGCCGCACCTCGATCGACACCGCCGCCGACTGGGCCGCCGTGAGCGCCCCGCTCACCGGCCGCCGCTGCGAGCTGATCGAAGACGCAAAGTACCTCGCGCCGGCCGTCGCCACCGCCGCGCTCCAGGAGGTCGTGTTCCAGGACGTGAAGGTGCACCGGCTGCACCTGTCGTTCATGACCCAGGTGCTGACCGAGTTCTTCGGCGGCCTGTCGCCGCAGATGTACCAGGCGCTGGTGCAGCGCCGCGCCACCCGCCAGTACTGGGCCGGCGCGCTCTACCGGATCATCGACCTCGACGGCGCCACCCTCGGCTACGGCTTCGACGTCATCGTCGATCCCGCGCTCTACGACGAGCAGCTCACCGAGCCCGAGCTGATGGCCATCAAGTCCGTGCTCGAGTCGCGCTTCCACCTGCGGCTGGTCTACGCCCCCACCGAGCAGACCGCCATCTACCGCGCCTACTCGTTCGACCAGCTCGAACATCACGCCCCACGCGCCTGCCAGTACGTCGCCTGCGCCGATCCCAACAACGACTGCGTGCAGGTCCCGACCGCCGTCACCCTCTGCGGCCACTTCATGGAGGGCCGCCCCATCACCGCCGAGCACGCCGCCAAGACCCGCCTCACCGCCACCGCCGGCAACTACGTCCTGCCCCACACCCCCGGCGTCCACACCGTGTCCGCGATCTTCGGCGCCGGCGAGCACGGCCCGGCCCGCACGCCGATCGCGCCCGCCGGCCCCACCGCCCGCTACGAGGTCATCGATCACGGCTC
>SXJR01000335.1 GCA_005779305.1 Myxococcales bacterium | reverse complement strand
GTGTGCGAGTCGGTGCCGACCAGCGTGTCGAAGTAGGCCCAGCCCTTCTCGGCCATCACGACACGCGCCAAGTACTCGACGTTGACTTGGTGCACGATGCCCGTCGCCGGCGGGACGACCTTGAAGTTGTCGAAGGCCTGAAGACCCCAGCTCAGGAACAGGTAGCGCTCGCGGTTGCGGTCGTACTCGAGGGCCACGTTCTTGCCGAACGCGACCGGCGAACCGTAGACGTCGACCTGCACCGAGTGATCGATGACGAGGTCGACCTTCTTGAGCGGGTTGATGTGGGTGGGATCGAGGCCGAGCGAGGCGAAGGCGTCGCGCATCGCGGCCAGGTCGCACACCGCGGGTACGCCGGTGAAGTCCCGCATCAGCACGCGCGCGGGGCGGAGCTGGACCTCGTGCTCCTTCTTCGCCGCTGGATCCCAGGTCGCGACCGCCAGGATGTCGGCGCGGGTGACGGTCTTGCCATCCTCGTGGCGGAGGAGGTTCTCGAGCAGGATGCGCATCGAGTAGGGCAGGGTGGTGACGTCGCCAACGCCGGCGCGGGTGAGGGCGTCGAGGCGGTAGATCCGGTAGGTCTGGGGGCCGACGCGGAGATCGGCGGCGGCGCCGAAGCTGTCGTTCGAAGTCATGGGCCGAGGCTCCTGTGATTCCGGTGAAGCGGCGCGGACCATAACAGATCCGCGGTGGTGACCGAGGTGAGGGTGGCGGTCGGGGCCCCATCCGTCCAATGGATTGTTCTGATTGTAGTCATCGGTAATGTGGATGAATCATCGGGACCGTCCAGGTCCAGGTCCACGACGACGTCCACGACCAAGTCCACGTCCACGTACGACCGAGTCACGTCACCCTCACGACGACGTGATCGTGGACGTAGTCGTGATCGTTGACGATCTCGTGGGCGTGATCGGCGGCGTGGACCTGGACGTGGACGGTCTGGCGCTCTTCGGGAGCACGGATGCCCAAGCTCGTAGACCCGCGCCGGGTCCCAAGCGTGGAACATGAACATGCCCCGTCATCGGCGCTCCCGCGCCTCCGCGCTCCCCCAGCACCTGCTCCTGCTTTCCCTCGCCGCCTGCGCCACGCCCGGCGGCGCCGACTCGCCGCCGCGCACCGCCGCCGGTGGGCCCGCCACGGCGACGTCGTTCGCCAGCGCCGGCGCCCCGGCCGCGCTGGTGTCGGCTACCACCGGCGCGGCGCTCATCGCCGAGGACGAGGCGCCGATCTCGCTGACGGCGTCCGACGGCACGGGCCTGGTGTTGACCCGGCTCGAGGCCAAGGCCGTGATCGAGGGCCCGCTCGCGCTGACCGAGCTCCACCTCCGCTTCCAGAACCCGCTCGATCGCGTGCTCGAGGGTCGTTTCGCCATCACCTTGCCCGACGGCGCCGCGCTGTCGCGCTTCGCCATGCACCAGGACAAGGGCTGGATGGAGGCCGAGGTCGTCGAGCGCATGGCCGCGCGCCGCGCCTACGAGGACTTCCTCCACCGCCGCCAGGACCCGGCGCTGCTCGAGAACGAGGCCGGCAACGAGTTCTCGGCCCGCGTGTTCCCGATCCCGGCCCGGGGCACCAAGGATCTGATCATCACCTTCTCGCACGAGGTCACCGGGACCTACACGCTGCCGCTCAAGGGCCTGCCCGCGATCGGTGAGGTCAGCGCCTCGGTGCGTGTCGCCCGCCCCGATCGCGCCGCGCCGGCCTTCGACGAGATGACGCTCTCGCAGGCGGCCTGGCAGCCCGATCGCGACTTCACCGTCAGCCTCGGCGCCGCGCCGCGCGCCATTCGGGCCGGCGACCTGATCGCCGCGGTCGTCGATCCGCTGGCCGACGCCGCGCCCGCGTCGCTGGCGGGCGGCGTCACCATCTTGTTCGACACCAGCGCGTCGCGCGCGCCCGGCTTTGCCGGTCAGATCGAGAACCTGATCGCGATGGTCGGCGAGCTCGGCCGCGCCCATGGCGGCTCGTTGCCGATCACGATCGTCGCCTTCGATCAGAGCGTGGAGGAGGTCTATCGCGGACCGGCCAGCGGCGTCGCCGCGGCCAAGGACGCGCTCTTGACCCGGCGCGCGCTGGGCGCGTCGGACACCGCCGCCGCGCTGCGCTGGGTGGCCGCTCACCGGCCGGGCAAGCGCGTGGTGCTGATCGGCGACGCCGTCGCCACCGTCGGCAACGATGACGCCGTCGGCGAGGCGCTGAAGAGCTTGAAGGCCTCGGTCGATCGCCTCGATGTCGTGCTGATCGGCGGCATCCGCGATCGCGACGCCGCGGCTCGCCTGGCCCGCGGCACGTTCAGCCACGACGGCGCGATCCTCGACGGCGCCCGCGGCCCGGCGGAGGTCGCGCGGCGGCTCGGTCTGACCACGCGCTCGGGCTTGAAGGTCCAGGTCGACGGCGCCCGCTGGGTGTGGCCGCAGGTGCTCGACGGCGTGCAGCCCGGCGACACCCAGGTGGTGATCGCCGCCCTGACCCCGGCCGCGGCCAGGGGCGCCGCCCGGGTACAGATCAAGGCCGGCGACGCGGTGGCAACGTTCGCGCCGTCGAACGTTCCGGTGCCGCTGCTCGCCCGCGCCGCCGCCGGCGCCGAGATCGCGCGCCTCGTGGCTCAGCGCGCCGCCGCCACCGACGTCAAGGTGAAGACCGAGCTGGCCAAGCAGATCATCGCGCTCTCGACCAAACACCGCGTGCTGTCGGATCTGACCGCGCTGCTGGTGCTCGAGACTGAAGCCGACTACGAGCGCTTCAACATCCCGCGCACCGCGCTGGTCGACATCATGGTGGTCGGCGGGGCCGGCATCGAGCTCCAGCACCGCGCCACGGCGGTGATGATCGCCAAGCCCGACCCGGTCACGGTCACCGGCGAGGACACCGGCAAGCGCGGCGGCAAGGACGCCGACAAGAACGACGAGCTGGAGAAGAAGCAGAAGGAGCTCACCTTCGCGCTGCAGAACAACCCCGGCAGCGAGCAGGAGCTCACGCTGCTGCTGCCGCTCCAGGACCAGAGCGAAGACTCCGATGGCTTCGCCTCGGTCGACGGCGTCGTCGCCCAGGCCGAGATCCGCGAAGAGCGTCCGCGGCCCGTCGATCGGCCACGCTCCGGCGCGAGCGCCGGCAGTGGCAGCGGCGGTCGCGGCAGCCCCGGCCGTGGTGATGAGGTCCGCGCCGACCGCATCGCTGCCCGCATCGCCGATCCGGCGCCCGAGCCGGCCGCGCCGCCGCCTCCTCCGACCGACGCGCCGGCCAAGCCGCCGGCCACGCCGGCGCTCGAGGGCGAGCTGGCCCGGGTCATGGGCCTCATCAAGGCGGGCAAGCACGATGACGCCCTGGCCGCCGCGCTGGCGTGGCGCGACAAGGACGCTGGCGACGTGCTGGCCCTGGTCGCGCTGGGCGAGGCGCTCGAGGCCAAGGGCATGCCAGCACTGGCCGCGCGCGCCTACGGCTCGATCATCGATCTGTTCCCGTCGCGCGCCGACCTGCGCCGCTTCGCCGGCGAGCGCCTCGAGCGCATCGGCGACGCCGGCCGTGCGCTCGCCATCGACACCTACCGCAGCGCGGTCGAGAACCGCCCCGACCACCTGACCGGTCACCGCCTCCTGGCGTTCGCGCTGGTGCGCAGCGGAGATCTCGCCGGCGCGGTCGCCGCGCTCGAGCACGGCCTGGCCCAGAACTACCCGTCGGATCGCTTCCGCGGGGGCACCCGCATCCTGGCCGAGGACCTCGGCATCGTCGCCGCGGCGTGGATCGCCAAGGCGCCGCGCGAGCGCGCCGCCATCGAGGCCCGCCTGGCCAAGCTCGACGTCAAGGTCGCGCGCGACGCGTCCCTGCGCTTCATCCTCTACTGGGAGACCGACGCCAACGACGTGGACTTCCACATCCACGACGCCAGGGGCGGCCACGCCTACTACCAGGCCAAGGCGCTGTCGTCGGGCGGCGAGCTCTACGAGGACGTCACCACCGGCTACGGCCCGGAGAACTTCACCATCCCTGGCGGCGGCAAGGCCGGCCCGTACCAGCTCCAGATCCACTACTACTCGCGCGGCCCGATGGGCTACGGCATGGGCCTGCTCGAGATCCTGCGCCACGACGGCAAGGGCGGCCTCGCCTTCGAGCACCGGCCCTACATCGTCATGGTCGACGGCGCGTTCGTCGATCTCGGCTCGGTCGACGGCAAGACCGCGATGGTCGGCGGCGCCGCCATCGCCCAGTGACTCACGCCCGAGGGCGAAGCGTCAGCTCCAACCCGACCAGTAGAAGATGATCGCGTTGTACTTGTAGTCGCGGTGCGCCGACTCGAGCACCGCCGGGATCGCGGCGCGGTCGCGCGCGCCGTTGGCGGTGCCCGGCCACGGGTCGACCATGATCAGCTCCTCGTCGCGGCGCGGATCGAGGCGGTCGACGGTGATGGCGACGGCGTGACCGATGTCCTCGGTCTCCAGCGGGTGCAGCTTCTTGTAGTTGGTGGGCAGGAGCGCGCCGCGGTAGCCGACGCCGCCCTTGACCCACTCGAGCACGCTCGGCGTCGGCTCGGCCACGCGGCGGGCGTTGAGCCGGTAACCCAGCTCCTGGAGATCGCTCACCCGGCCACCGAACCAGCTCTGCACGGCGTCGATGGTGCCGCCCATGATCGAGTGGTTGGTGAGGTCGAAGAACACGTACTCCTGGATCCCGGGCGCGTAGGCGCCGGCCCGGTACGCGATCCGGCGCAGGAGGAACGCCGCCGCCGAGCCGGCACACGCGGTCGGCGTGTGAAAGACCGGGATGGTGACGCGCTGGTCCTCCGGCCGCTGCAGGACCGCGTCGTCATCTGTGCGGCGAGGTTCGGCCATCGAGCGAATGCGAGGTTACACGAACGGTCGCGAGAGGGTTCGCGACGGAGCGGGGAAACCGCGCACCACCAGATACGGGAGTAGCTGCGACTTCCTTCCTCCGCTCCATCGAGCTCATACCTTGACAGTGTGTCAGACAATGATAACCTGACACACTGTCAGGATGGCTCGCACCGTCGACAAGGAGCGCCGTGCCGAGCTCGCCCGCCGGGCCCTCGAGGTCCTGCGCGCGCGGGGCATCGGCCGCACCACCATGAGCGAGCTGGCCGAGGCGCTGGGCGTGAAACGGCCGACCCTCTACTTCTACTTCCGCGACCTCACCGGACTCCTCCACGCGGCGATCGAGGATGTCTACCGCGGCTGGCTGACCCACGTGACCGCACGTGTGATCGGCATCGAGCACCCCATCCTCGCGCTCGGCGAGCTGGCCCGTGCCACCGTCGAGTACAACCGCGGTCGCCGCGATCTCGTGCTCCTCCTCTTCCAGCTCTGGGCCGCCGGCGACGCCGATCCCGAGGAGCTGATGGCGCGCAGCCGCGCCGCCAACGATCCGCTGCGCGCCGAGCTGGTCAACCGCATCCGCGCCGGCATCGACAAGAAGATCGTGGCCCGCTGCGATCCCGAGCGGATCGTCGAGCTGGTGATGGTGGTCCTCGACGGCGCGCTCGTCCACGAGGTCACCCGCGGTACGTCCGGCGGCCCCGTGGTCGAGGAGCTGTGGCAACGCGTGCTCGCGCCCCTCGTCCTCGAACGTCCCGCACCCCGACGCCGCGCCACCCGCTGACCGTCACCCATTGCCGTTGCCCGTTTCCCGTTTCCTGTTTCCTGTTGCTTCCCGTTTCCCGTTTCCCTCACCCGGAGCTCTCGATGTCCTCCCCCAAGCCACTGTGGATCGCCCGCCTCGCCGGTAGCCAGGAAGAGATGGGCCGCCAGCACGGCGCGCTCCTCGCCGCCGCCGGCGGCGCCGACGCCGTCCTCGATCACTACCGCGACATGCCGTCGCGTATGGTGGTGGGCGACGCACCCGCCGCCACCCGCGCCGTCGCCAGCCTCGCCGTGCGCGGCGTGACCGAGGCGCTGCTGGTGAAGCTCGCCGCCGATCGCCCGGCCGAGCTGCGCGATCGCAGTCGCGCCTTCATGGCCGCGATGGGTCGGCCGGCCGGCTGGGCCCGCTACCTGGGCGTGATGGATCTGTTCCAGAACCTGGTCGGCACGGCGGCGCGCTGGGGCGTCGGTCCGTTCGCGCGGCCGGCGCAGTCGGTCATGAGCGCGGCGGCGCAGCCGGCGTGCTCGACGGTGATGGCGTGGGGCGCGACCACCGCCGATGGCGCGCTCCTGCACGCGCGCAACTTCGACTTTCCGGGCATCGACGTGTGGGACGTGGCGCCGGCGCTGCTCCTGTGCGCGCCCGATCGCGGCCAGCGCTACGGCTTCGTCACCACGCGCGGCGCCGACACGCCGGTGGTGACGGTGTGGAACGAGGCCGGGCTGGTGATCACGTCGCACACCCGCTTCCACCGCTCGGTCGCGTTCAAGGGCGCGAGCGTGGTCGACCTGGTCCACGACATCGGTCGCCGCGCCGAGACCCTGGCCGACGCCGAGCGCATCGCGCGCGAGCGGCCGGCGGCCTCGACCTGGGGCCTGGCGGTGTCGTCGGCGCGCGAGCGCCGCGGTGTCGTGCTCGAGATCCACGCCGGCCGCGTCGAGGTGGTCGGGCCCGGGCCCGGCGCCGAGCACGTGGTGTGCTGCAACCGTTACCGTCATCCGTCGATGCAGGACGGTGAGATCGCGGGATCGCCGGCGTGGCCGCTGCACAGCGATCGCCGCGAGCGGCGGCTGGCGGTGCTGGTGGCGGCGGCCAAGGCGCGGGGCGGCGCGCGCTGGCGCGACCTGGCCGAGATGCTGTGCGATCGCGAGGACGCCGACGCGCCGGGCGTGACCCGGCAGCTCGGCGGCATCGTGGCCCAGCCGTGCCAGGTGCAGAGCATCGTGGTCGCGCCCGATCAGCGCGCGTTGTGGCTCGGCACCGGCGCGGCGCCGGTCGGTGAAGGCCGCTGGCTGCGCGTCGGCTGGGACTGGACCGGCGGCACCGGCGCCTGGGAGCTCGGCCAGCCGGTGCCGGCCGGCATCGGCGTCACCGTGGCCGACGATGGCGCCCTCGCGCGCGCACCGGCCAGCGACGCGGTGGCCCGCGCCATCGCCGTCGAGCAGCTCCACCACGACACCGACACCACCGCCGCCGAGATCGAACGGGCGATCGCCGCAGCCCCGACCGATCCATCGCTGCGCCTGGCCCAGCTCTGGCTCGAGCTGCGGCGCAGCAGGTGGGCGCGCGCGGTCGAGCACGCCGAGGTCGGGCTGCGCCACGAATCCGTGCCGTACCGTCGGGCCCAGCTCCTCCTGTGGGGCGCGCGGGCGGCGATGGCGGCCGACGAGCCGGCGCGGGCCCGCGCGTGGCGCGGCGAGCTGGCCGCGCTCGACGACGTGCAGGGCGTCGGCTACCTCCAGGCCTACGGCAAACGCGACGAGGGCAAGCCGGTCAGCGCGTTTCGCCGTCGGCCCACCGCCAACCTGACCCTGCTCGAAGCCGGCTACTGACGTTGGCGATCGGCGCGGGTCACCGGCGTTGCGCCGCCAGCCACGCCTCGGCTCGCTTGCGGCTCGGCGACGCCAGCGGACCCGCCTCGGTCAGCGTGACGACCGCTTGTTCGGCCGTGGTCAGCGCGCGGGCCTTCTGATCGAGCGCGGCCAGCGACATCGCGAGCGCGAGCTGGGCCTCGCCGCGCACCGATAGACTGCCGTCGGGCGGCGCGACGAGAGCGAGGGCGCGCTCGGCCAGGCGGCGAGCCTCGGCCGGGTGATCGGGGGCGAGGATCATGGCCAGGGTCGCCAGCGGATTGGCCAGCTTGGGGCTCGTCGGTGCCAGCACCTTCTCGCCGAGCGCGAGCGCGCGGCGCGCGGTCTCGATCGCGCGCGGCCGCTCACCCCGGTCGTCGTAGATCATGGCCAGCGCGACGTGGGCCTCGACGAGGATCGGGTGCTCCTTGCCGAGCATCTGCTCGAAGCCGGCCAGCGCGAGCTCGCCGTGGGTGGCGGCCTGGTCGAGGCGACCGGTGACGGCGTAGCTCATCGCCAGGTTGCCGTGCAGCATCGCCACCTGGTCGGACGTATCGTTGCCCCGGCGGCGCCGGCTGGCGAGCGTGGCCTCGAGCAGCGGGATGCCCTCTTCGAAGTTGCCCTCGCGGGCCAGGAGCATCGACAGGTTGATGCGCTGACCGTCGAGCACCTCGTGATCGGGCGCGAGCGTGGCCTCGGCCATCGCCAGCGATCGCTCGCGCATGGTGCGGGCGGTCTTCAGATCGCCGAGCCGCAGGCTCGCGTTCGAGAGCTGATCGGTGAGCTGACGGAGGAGGGCGTGGTTGTCGGCCAGGTCGGCGTCGGCGTCGGCGTCGGCCAGGGCGTCGGCGAGGAGATCGCGGGCCTCGGCGTGGTGACCGGCGTGGGTCAAGGTGCCACCCAGGTTGAGCGCGGCGCCGACGGTGTCGCTGGCGTGCGGCCCCGAGTGCTGGACGCGCAGGCGATGGGCCGCCCGCGCGTCGGCGATCGCGCCCTCGAAGTCGCCCAGGGCCGAGCGCACGCCGGCGCGGTTGCCGAGCAGGTGCGCCTCGAGCGCGGGATCGCCGCCGGCGCCGCGCAGGGTGGCGTCGGCCAGGTCGATCAGGCCCGTGATCTCGGCGCGCGCACGCTCGTCGAGTTCCTCCGGCTCCTGGGCGAGCACCAGCGCCAGATCGAGCAGCGCGGCGATCTGGGCCTCGGGGTGGTGGTGGGCGGCGGCGGTGGCGATCGCCGAGCGATAGGCGCGCTTGCTGCCGTCGAGATCACCCTGGTCGTCGAGCAGGTCGGCGCGGGCCGCGTCGACCTCCGCGTCCAGCGGCGGGAACGTCCCGCGCGGCGCCAGCTCGCCGAGCAAGGCCAGCGCCTCGTCGAAGCGGCCGACGTTGCCGAGGGTGTAGGCGAGGTGCACCCGCGCCCGATCCTGGGCGACCCGGGCCCGCAGCTCGGCGCTCGGCGGCTGCGGCGCCAGCAGGCCGAGATCCAGGGCATCGCCGCAGCCGATGACCGGCAGGGCCCCGGCCAGCTCCTTGGCTCGCTGCGCGTCCGGGCTGCCCCGCATCAGGGTCACCACCGCGCCGACGTCGGCCAGCCGCTGGTCGAGGCAGCGCAAGCGGGCATAACCCGAGGCTGCGGCCTCGCCGCCGCGCCCGACGTCCACGCACGCGGACGCGCGCACCGTCGTCCACGCCGCGATCCGGGTGTCGATCGACTCGACGAAGCCGCTGACCGCGTCGCCGCGGCCGGTCAGCTCGGCGCGGATCGTCGGATCCCACCCGCCGCGCAACCGGCGCGCGGCCGGTTCGCACCCGGCGGGTGGTGTGTGCTCGCGGGCCAGCGACCAGGTCGCGATCAGCGCGGCGGCGATCAGCGCCACCGCGGCCGCCACGATCCACCGGCGCCGCCGCCGCGACGCGCGACCCAGCGCCTCGAGCAGCGCGTCCATGGATGCGAAGCGCCGGTCCGGGTCGGCGGCGCGGCCGCGCTCGATCACGGCGAGCACGCGCCGGGGCACGTCGTGTCCCATCACGGCCTCCTCGAGCGCGACGCAGAACGAGTACTGATCGGTGCGGGCATCGAGGACGCCGCCCTCGAGCTGCTCGGGCGCCATGTAGCGCGGCGTACCCACGATCGCTCCTGCGACGGTGAGCGCGACGTCGGGGCTGCTCACCGGCGGGGTCGGGACCGAGCCGGTGCTGGCCCCGCTCGGTGGCGCGCCTGGATCGGTCGATCCGTCCGCCGGCTGCACCACCGTCGGCGCGCCGGCATCGATGTCGCCCCGGTCGCTGATGGCCGCGGCGGTGCCGCCGACCAGGCCGCGTGCGCTGCGGGCCAGGCCGAAGTCGGCGATGCGAGCGCGACCGTCGCCACCGAGCAAGATGTTGTCGGGCTTGACATCGCGATGGACGAGCCCGGCGGCATGCGCCGCCGCCAGGCCACGCCCGGCCGCGACGTACACGGCGACGATCTCGCGCCACGTCCGCCGCGCCGTCCGCGCCCACGTCCGCGCGGTGCCGCCTTCACACAGCTCCATGGCCACGAACGGCACGCCGTCGTGCTCGCCGACCGCGTGGATGGTCACGACGTTGGGGTGGGCGAGGCGGGCGAGCGCCACCGCCTCGCGCTGGGCGCGGGCCAGGTCGGCGCCGCGCAGCCCGAGCTTGATGGCGACCCGCCGGTCCAGCTTCTGATCGCGGGCGCGATAGACCGCGCCCATGCCGCCGCGCCCCAGGGCGGCCTCGACCTCGAAGTGCCCGCCGATGATCGTGCCGGCGGCGAGCTCGTTCACCGGCTCGGGCGCGAGCAGGTCGGCAAGCGAGCCGAGGTCCTCGGCGACCGACGGACGGAGCGGATCGCGACCGGCCACCGGCAGAGCGTAACCCCTGAGCTCACTTCTATCGACCCGCCTCGCCTGGTCCCGCACCCTGGCGGTGCTCAGGTCACGGGCACCACCCCGCTCCTCGCGGCGCACTCGGGGTTAGCAGGTTCACCAGCACGTCAGGCCTTCCCGCCGCTCGCGATCGTGGCGTAGCTGTACATCGGCTTGCCGCCGGTGCCGTTCATCATCATCTTGAAGAACTTCAGGTCGGCGTACTTGGTCGGATCGGCCTCCCACTCGGCGATCGCGCCCGATTTGACCGGGGGCCATGCCTTCTCCCACAGGTCGGGCGCCAGGCTGAGCTGCTGCTTCATCGCCGACGCGATCGCGGCCATCGGCAGGTCGAGCTCCTTCGTCTTGTTCACGAGCTCGTCAGTGCCGCGGATGTGGCCGGCGACCAGCTTGCTCATGGTGCGCGATTTCTTCGCGGGCATCTTCTCACTTCGAAGTCCGGCGGCCCATCCGTTGACGTAGTCGTACGTGGCATTGGCGAGCTCGTCGGGAACGTCGGCGGCCTTCGAGCACTGTGACCAGGCGTAGAGCAGGGTGGCGATCACGCCCACGCCGCCGAGCGCCACGGCGCCGTCGACGCCGAGTACGGGCGCGACGCGCTCGGCAATCATCTTGAGCAGCTTGCCGTAGTCGGGCGCCCCGGTGAGCTTGACCGCCACCTTGGCGCGGACGTTGTAACCCTGGAACGTGGTCAGGATCGGCGACAGTGTCTCGGTCTTGAGTTCCAGCTTGGCGCAGACCGGCTCGCCGTTTTCCCAGCCGATCGCGATGAACTTGACCTCGGGCGGCTTGACCTCGAACCCGGCCAGCTCAGCACCGCTCCCGAGCTTGACCTTGAGCCCGAGGTTCGCCTTGATGCCCTTCTTGCTGAGCTCGATCTCGCCGGCCCCGGTGGGCTCGTAGCCCAGCATCGAGAACTTCTTCTCGGCGGCGGCCTTCACCTTGTCGGGGCTCACCGTGACTTCCTTGACGCCGCCTGGCGTGGCGCCGGCGTTCTCGAGCTCGATCGAGGCAGCAGCCGAGCCGCCGAGCTTGAACGGTCCCCAAGCCACGTCGGCCGCCTTCCACTCCGGTGTCTGGATCACGATCTTGGGAGGTGCGCCGGACGGACCACCAGGCACCCCCGATGGGGAGCGCGCGATCGCCACCGGCGCCGCCGAGATCGAGGCCGGCGCGCCCGCCACCATCGCGTCGGCCGCGTGATCGGCCTCGTGCTCCGCGGCGTCGCCGGCGTTCGAGACCATGAGCTTGTGCTGGGGCCGGGCCTGGCCGACGGCCGATTGCTGCTGGGTGTGCGCGACCTCGTGGGCGAGGAGGTGAAGGCCGAAGGGATCATCGGGCTGGAATGTGCCCTGGCCGAAGTGGATGTCGTTCCCGACCGCGAACGCTTGTGCGCCAACCGCATCGGCTGCCTTCGCCGACTCGGCGCCGGTGTGGACCCGTACCCCGCCGAGGTCGGCACCGAGCGAGCCCTCGAAGCGTGTTCGCACGTCGGTGGGGAGCGGCGCGCCTTCACTGTCCGGGATGCTGACCTGATCGGCGACTGGTTCGCCGCTGGCCTTGCGCTGGATGACCCAACCGGCCGGTTGCAGCAAGCCGGCCGTGAGATCAGGTCCGTCGTCGATCACCTCGGTCGCCGTCGAAGATGCGCCGTTGAGGGCGGCGGTGCGGCTGGTATGACCGACGGCCGGGCGCGACCCGCCCGTCGACGTTGACGGGACGCCGGTGGTACCCAGCGAACGACCGAGTTCCCTGCTCATACACGGTGGAGACCGGTGCCGGCGATCGTGAGCCTGTCAGGTGACGTCGAGGTGCGCCTTGAGGTGGCGCTTGATGGTCTCGAAGCGTTTGCGCAAGGATTGCTCGCGCTTGCGCAGGGCCTCGGCGTCGAGGGGGTGGTCGGCCAGGATCTGGGCGATGTCGCGCCAGCCGAGCTGGCGATCGATGCGCAGCGTGAGGATGGTGCGCTCCTCGTCGTCGAGATGCTCGCGGGCGGTGGCGAGCCGGTCCTTGACGGCGGTGCGCAGGTGCTCGAGCGTGGCGGTGCGCACGCTCTCGATGACGTCGACCAGCGCGCCGGGCAGGACGACGCGGCGGCCGCGGCGCTGCTCGCCGCGGCGGAAGCGCGCGGTGGCGTGACGGGCCAGCATGTAGAGCCAGGTGCGAACGCTGGAGTCGAAGCGAAAGCCGGGGAGGCCACGGACCACGTCCTCGGACAGCATGGCGAACACCTCGTCGATCTCGTCCTCGGTGCTGCGGAGGAGCGAGGCCACGAACGCCATCAGCTCGGGGCCGTAGCCGCGCACGATCGACGTGGCGGCGCCGAGATGGTCGCCGCGATCGCAGCGGGCCCGGATGTCGCCCTCGAGGGCGTCGCGATCGCTCATCGATCGGTCTTGGCCGCGGCCGTGGCCGCGTCCAGCATGGCGCGCACCTGCTTGGCGTCGTCGCTGTCCTTGCCCGACGACAGCTCGACGATGCGCACCACCTCCTGCAGCATCGGAACCGCCTCGGCGGGCCGTCGCTTGGCCAGTTGCTCGCCGCAGGAGAGGTAGACCATGGCGCGGGGCATCGAGTCGCGGGGCAACGAGCGATCGGCGAGGTCCTTGGCCCGCATGAGCCAAGGCAAGGCCTCGTCGATCTTGCCCTGATCGCTGTAGCCGAGGCCGATGTTGGTCAACGATGTGATCAGATCGGGGTGATCGGGCCCGAGGAGCTGCTCCTGTTGCGCGAGCGCGCGGCGGGCGGCGGCGATCGAGTCGTCGAGCCGGCCGGCCTCGGCGAGGAGGGTGGCGTGCGTGGCGTAGGCGCGGATGATGTTGGGCGTCATGACCGGGTTGCCGGTCGCTTCGAGCGCGTCGATGCCGCGCTGGTTGGCAGTGACCGCGCCGGCGTGATCGCCCCTGGCCCGCGCCACCAGCGCGGCGAGCGATTCGAGCATGGCGGTGCGCCACGGCGGGCCGCCGAGCCGTTCGGCCTCGGCGCGGGCGTGGGTGACCCACTCGGCGGCGAGGTCGGCCTTGCCGGCGCCCGCGTAGGCCTGGGCCAGCTGGAGGGCGGTGGCGAACGTATGGCTGCCGTCGCTGACCGAGCGGAAGTCGAAGAACGCGCTCTTGAAGTGCTCGGCCGCCGCGTCGATGCCGCTGGTGGCGAGCTCGAGTCGACCCATGGCCTGGGCGGCGAGCGCGCGCGCGATCGGCGGCCCAGCGGCGGCCCGGACCATGGCGTCTCCGGCGAGAGCGCGGGCCTTGGCCACGTCACCGCTGTCGGCGGCGCGCTCGGAATCGGAGGCCAGGGCGATGACCGCGTCGCGGGTGGCCTCCGCGGCCGGCGTGAGTGGCGTGGTGCGGGTCAGCGCGATCTGTTCGCGGCGGCCGCACGCGACCGGATCCGCCACGTTCGAGGTCGCCCCGACCAGCTCGCCTTGGGCCACGTCACCGATCGCCGCCAGCTCAACCAGCTCCCGCTGCGAGCTGCGCAGGCAGTCCACGGCGCGCGTGACCAGATCGGCAGACCACTGCGGATCTCGCACGGCGTCGATGCAGATCGTGGTCCTCGCCGCCGCCCACGACGCGGTGTGGTGATCGAGGACGTCGGCGGTCCACGACGCGGTCGCGGCGGCCTTGCCGTGGGCGCGCAGGAAGCCGGCGCGCGAACCCGGCGTCCACGCCGAGGCCAGATCGCGGACCACGCCGGCGCAGGGATCGGGCCCCGGTGCCGCCGCTTCGGAGCGCATCGCGAAGGCTGTCGCCGCGCCGCCAGCGAGCACCACGACCAGCGCGCCGGCGATCCACGGCCAGCGTGGGCGCGCCGCGCGTTCGAGCGCGCTCACCATCGCCGC
>SXJR01000334.1 GCA_005779305.1 Myxococcales bacterium | reverse complement strand
TGCAGCCCCCGCACCAGCCGATGATGGCGGCCCCGTCGGCCCAGTCCGCGCCCTTGCCCGGCCCCGGTCCGGCCCAGCCGCGCGAGCGTCCTCGCCTGGTCGGCGCCGGCGCCCGCAAGATCGCGCCGCGTCCGGTCGCGCCACCGCTGCGCCGCGGCGTCGCCCTCGAGCCGCTCGATCCCAAGGTGATCAAGATGCTCGATCTGCAGACGCAGATCCTCGAGCGCCTGCGTCCCAAGCTCGATCTCGACAACATTCCGGTCGAGCGCCTCGGCGACGAGGATCTCTGGCAGAAGGCCGAGCGCGCCATCGTCGATCTGGTCGAGACCCTCGAGGGCTCGGGTGAGTTGCCCAAGTACGTCGATCAGGACGGGCTCATCAAGGAGACCCTCAACGAGGCCCTGGGGCTGGGGCCGCTGGAGGACCTGCTCGCCGACGACAAGATCGACGAGATCCTGGTCGACCGCAAGGATCGCGTGGTCGTGGGCAAGGACGGCCAGCTGCGCGGCTCGGGCAAGGCGTTCTCGTCGGACGACGTCCTGCGCCGCGTGGTCGAGCGCCTGGTCGCGCCGACCGGCACGCCCATCGACGAGGAGCATCCGTTCGTCGACGTACGCCTGCGCGACGGCTCACGGCTCACCGCCGTGGTGCCGCCCGTGGCCGTTCACGGCCCCAGCCTGACCCTGCGCAAGCCGGTGCGGGTCAAGAAGACGCTCACCGATCTGGTCTCGTCGGGCGCGATGTCGGCGGCGATGGCCGACTTCCTCGGGGTGTGCGTGGTCGCCCGCCGCAACGTCGTGGTCTGCGGCGCCCCCGGCGTCGGCAAGTCCAGCTTGCTGTCGGCACTGGTCGGCAGCATCCCCGATGGCGAGCGCGTGGTCACCGTCGAAGAGGTCGCCGAGCTCTCGATCGATCGCGAGGAGTGGATCGCGCTCGAGACCCGGCCCGCCGACACCCAGGGCAAGGCCGCCGGGGTCGAGCTCCATCACCTCGTTCGCAATGCGCTGCGCATGCGACCTGATCGCCTGATCGTCGGCGACGTGCGCGGCAGCGAGGCCCTCGATCTCGGCACCGCGCTCGGCGCCAGCGTCGACGGCGCCGTGGTCGCGCTGACCGGTGACGGCCCGCAGGCCGCGCTGGCCCGATGGGTGGCGCTGGCCCAGCTCGCTGCGCCCGCGTCGAGCGAGCCGGCGGTGCGCGAGCTCGTCGCCGGCGCGGCCGACGTCACGGTGCACGTCGCCCGCTTCGCCGACGGCGCCGTGCGCGTGATCGCGGTCGACGAGGTGCTGGGCGTCCGCGAGGTCGGCTTCGACACCCAGACCCTGTTCTCGTACCGCGGTGCGGGTGATGACGGCGGCTTCGGTGCCACCGGTGCGGTGCCGCGGTTCTGGGCCGAGCTCGATGCGCGCGGTATCAAGGCCGACGCCTCGATCTTCAAGGGGTAGCGCCGGGACAGGTGCCGGGGGGACCGTCCCGCGGCTGCGGCTCAGTTCCCGCCGCGCGCAGCCTCGACTCGTCGCAACAGATCGATCACCGCCACATCACGTGGGGCCAGCGCCTTGGCCAGCGTCGCCAGGTGCCACGCGGCGTCGACGTCGCCCTCGCCGAGCCGATCGTCGGCGCCCGCGGTCTGTGCGCGCACCAGGCCTGGATCGGCGGCGATCGCGTCTCGCGCCAGCGTCGCCCGCGCGGCCTCGTCACCGGCAGCAGCGGCCAGACGCGCGGCCTCGGCCAGGAAGTACGCGCGTTGCTCGTGCGCCGGATCGGCGTCGGCCGCGGCGCGGGCCTCGTCGAGGGCGCCCGACAGTTCGCCGAGCTTCTCCGAGATGCGCGCCAGATCGAGCCAGGCCCACACCAGCGTGGGGGCGACCTCGACGACGGTCTCGAGCTCTTCGCGGGCCTGAACCAGGGCGCCGTCGATGGCGAGCAGCCGGGCCAGGCGCCAGCGCGGGCCGGGCGCCTTGGTGTCGCGCTTGACCTGGGCGCGGGCGCGGGCAACGGCGACCTCGGGCGTCAGCTCGCCGTCGTCGGTGAAGGCGTCTTCGGCGAACTCGCCGTCGGGGTCGAAGAGCATGGCGGCGGCGTCGATGGCGCCGAACAGCCAGCGATCGAGCGCGGTGCCGTCGATGTAGCGATCTCCGGTGTCCGGATCCTCTCGCCACACCCGGCCCTTGCCGTCGAACCAGAACGGTTCGTCGTCGAGCGTGCCGCACGCGACCAGGCCGTCCTCGTCGGGTGGCGGCAGCTCGCTGGCCGGGTTCAGCACGATCGCCTCGCCGAACAGGCGGGCCCCACCCATGGTCAGGTAGACGTCGACGACGGCCGGCGGCCAGGTGTGGGGCAGATCGATGGAGGGCTCGCCGAGGTCGTGCATGCCGTCGGGCCAGCGATCGAGCGTGGCGACGATGCGATCGACCACGGTGTCATCACCGTCGTCTCGCCGGTCCAGGCGCCGGCCGTCACCGCGGCCGCCCTTTTTCTTCGCCGCCATCTCAGCTCACGGCGCCGGAGGGATCAACGCGCCGACCGCGACCACGGCTTCACCGGCGGCGTCGGCGCCGCGGAACAGGCCGATGGCGCGGCGGGTCCCAGCCGGCATCGCCGTGGTTCCCAGGACCTTGCCGGTGGCGCCGCCGGCGACCTGGGCGCTGGTCACCGCGGTGCGGACGCCGCGGGCGTCCTCGGCGAGGATGGTGAGGGTGCCGGCGCCCAGCGCCGTGCCGCCGACCGCCACCGCCACGCCGCGATCGTCGACGCTGAGCGTGAGCTCGCCCCGCATGAGGAAGTCGAGCAGGCCGGCTTCGTACGACGCCGCCATCGGCAGGATGGCCGTCGCCTGCTCGAGCAGACAGTCGTCGTCGAGCCACCACGACAGGCGGCCTCGTTCGACGCGATATCGGGCCTGGCACACGCCGTCGGCGTCGCGCAGGGTCGCGCCGCGCTTCTGGCTCGCGGCCATGAGGTTGAGGCGGCGCGGCACCGCCGGCAGCGGGCGGGTCAGCGACGCGGCCAGCGCCGGGCCCAGGGCCTCGCGTTTCATCACGCCGACGTCGACGCCGCGGGGGAGCGTGCCGGGCGAGAACCAGTGGTCCGCCGTCGCCTGGGCCAGCGACGTGAAGTACTCGCGCATCGTGCTCAGCTTCACCACCTGCGGCGCCGCCGGCACGCCGAGCCGGCCCCAGGCCAGGGCCGCCAGGCGCTCGAAGCGCGAGCCGCGATCGAGCTCGTCATTGCCGACCTGTTCGCGGTGGGCCGCGCCGTCGCCGCGCACGCGTGACGGCACCGCCAGGTCGCCGAGCACGTGCAGGATGGCCCCGGCCGCGACCAGCGCGCCGGCCATGTGACGGCCGCGCTCACCGGGCGTGGCCGCGCGCACCGCCTTCTCGTATTGATCGAGGAAGCCAGTCAGCTGGAGAGGGTTGTCGCGGGACACCACCCAGTCGGGCGCGGGCACGCCGTGGGTGGGAGCGTTCTGCGCGCGCAGGCGGGAGAGGAGCTTCTCGTCGACGACGGTGGAGCCCTGCCAGCCCTTGCCGGTGGCGGGATCGAAGAAGTGGTTGGCCGCCCACGCCGGCGTGGCATCGGCGAGCGCGCTGCCGGCGAGCAGCCAGCCCAGCGCATGCTGGCGGCCGCGGGCGTCGGGCGTGTAGCCGTTGATCGGGCTGTGCTGGGCGAGCGACGCCAGCAGCTCGGGCGCGTCGGCCTTGGGCACGGTCAACGGCTCGAACAGCCCGCCGCTGAAGCCGAGCGCGCGCAGCCGCGCGTCGAGCCTGGCGGTGAGCGCAGCCTGCTCGGTGAGACCGATGTGCGTCGTCGTCTCCCACGCGCCCGCTGGTGCCGGCGCGAGCAGCGCCGCGCACACGGCGGCGGCGAGCACGCGGCGGTTCACGGCGCGCCTCCCGAGCTCTGCCGATCGAGCGGCCAGATCTCCTTGATGCGCTTGTGGGCGATGTGGCCGAACGAGACCACGTCCTCGACCGAGCTGCACTGGCTCTTCCCGCAGGTGATGAGAACGACGATGCCGCGCTGTCCGTCGAGGAAGCCGACGCCGAAGATGTCGTTCTCGATGGCGCGCAGCGAGCGTGACGCGATCTCGTCCTTCTCGTCGACGTCGGGCAGGCCGGTGCGCAGCTCGTCGTAGCGATCGACCGCGGCTGCCGGCCCGACGCGCCACAGCCGGATCGCCACGTCGAAGCCTTCATTGCGGCCGAGCGCGCGGAAGTGCTGGGACGAGTAGGTGGCGGTGTCGGGCTCGTCGCCGAGCGGACCGGTCTCGAACGAGCCGTCGAAGCGGGTTCGGGCCTTGATCTCCTCGGGCTTGAGCAGTGCCGCGGCCACCACGCTGGGGCCGTCGACGGGGCCGGGTAGGAGCTGGCCCGGACCCTCCGGCTTGCGCGTCGGATCGAGCTCGGCCATGGCGACCTCGGCCTCCCAGTCGGTGACCGCGCTGATCACGCCGCCGCCGCCGACGAAGCGGACGTGGCGGGCGTGTGAGTACTCGGGGCGCCAGCGCTCGAGCAACACCTGGTTCTCGAGCTGGCTGAAGTCGCGGCGCGGCCCGAAATCGGTGAAGCGGCGATCACTTCGGTACGCCACGAAACCGCGCTTGTAGATGACCAGGGCGAAGTCGGTGACCCGGGTGCCGGCCGGAACGGCGCCGAGCTCGGCGAGCCGGTAGCGGCCGGTGGCGTCGGTCGAGGCCACGGCCTCGCGGTAGCCGGCGACGACCGGGAGCGGTGTCGAACGCTCGAAGGTCCAGGTGGCGTAGACGACGGCGCCGGTGACCGGCGAGCGATTGGCGGCGTCGAGGACCCGTCCGTTGAACGGTCCATTGAGGTTGCCGGCGCTGACCGCGTCCGGGCGCTGCCGGAAGGAGGCGGTCCGGGACGCGCTCGGCGGCGTACAGCCGGCGCCGGAGGCGACAAAGGCCGCGAGGACGGCGGCGAGGGCGACAGGGGCGAGGCGGCTCATCGCGGTAGGGGCGCCGGTCTTAGCACGTCTGCGCGCACAAGAAGCCGCGGGCGCGCTTCAATGCAGGCCGGCGGTGGTCTACGATCCAAAGGACCCGATGCGTTGCTCCAAGTGTGGTCACGACAGTCCGCCGGGTTCGAGCTTCTGCTTGCAGTGCGGCACCTCGCTGGCGGCACCGATGGGCTATCCAGGTCAGACTCCGGTGCCGCCGCCGGGGTTGCCTGCGTCGGCGTGTCCGACGTGCGGGACCGAGAACGCCCCCAACATGCGCTTCTGCCGCAACTGCGGCACCGTGCTCGGGCAAGCGCAGCAGCCGGGCATCTTGCCCACGCCGTACATGGGCGGCGGCGGCGTGGTCGCTGGATCGATCGGAGGCTCGGGCCCGAACATGGGCGGGCCAGGCCCGATGGGGCCAGGCCCGATGGGCGGCGGGATGCCAGGAATGCCGGGCCCGATGGGACCGGGTCCGATGGGACCGGGCCCGATGGGCGGAATGCCAGGACCCGGCCCGATGGGACCCGGCCCGATGGGCCCGATGGGACCCGGCCCGATGGGCCCGATGGGACCCGGCCCGATGGGACCCGGCCCGATGGGCGGGATGCCGGGGATGCCGCCGGGTCCGATGGGGCCCGGCCCGCTGGGGCCCGGCCCGATGGGACCCGGCCCGATGGGGCCTCCGATGGGACCCGGCCCGATGGGCGGGATGCCGGGGATGCCGCCGGGTCCGATGGGGCCCGGGCCTGGCCCGATGGGTGGGATGCCGGGGATGGCGCCCGGGCCGATGGGACCCGGCCCGATGGGCGGAGGCATGCCGGGCGCATCGCCGACGACGTGTCCGCGGTGCAGCGCGCCGGCGTTGCCGGGCTTCGCGTTCTGCCAGCAGTGCGGCTTCCGCATCGGCGCGCCGGCCTCGTCGCCCGGGCCTGCGCCGATCGATGCGCAGGGCGCCACGCTCGCTGCCACCGGCGAGGCCGCCGCGGCGGTGCGCGCCGGCATGATGCCGGGCCCCGGCGCGATGGGCGGCGGCATGGGCATGGGCGCGATGCCTCCTGTCGCCGCGTCGGCGCCGCCGCCGGCGCCGGCACCCCAGCAATCGGCCGCGAACTGGGGCGTCGCGGTCTCGGTGAACCGCGACGGTACCGACGGCGAGCGCTTCTCGCTCGCCGGTGAGTACGTGATCGTCGGCCGGGCTGGCGCCGACATCTCCTTCGATCAGGATCGTTTCCTCGCCCGGCAGCACGCGCGCCTCGAGCCCACCGCGGAGGGCTGTCGGGTCGTGCCCATCGACACCCAGAACGGCGTGTTCCGCAAGATCGATGCACCGGTCGAGATCGTCCACGGCTCCACCGTGCTCGTCGGCCGCGAGGTGCTGCGCTTCGAGAAGGTCGATCCCGACGAGAAGGCGCCCGAACCGCTGGTCCGCCACGGCGTCGCGCTGTTCGGCTCGCCGCCGCGCGAGCCGTGGGGACGCCTCTTGCAGATGTTGCCATCGGGTGGCGTGCGCGACGTACGCCATCTCTGGGACGACGAGATCACGCTCGGCCGCGAGGAAGGCGACCTGGTCTACTCCGACGACGCCTTCCTCTCGCGCCGGCACTGCACCATCGGGTGGGACGGCAGCCGGGCCGTGATCACCGATCTGGGCAGCTCCAACGGCACTTTCGTGCGTCTGGCCGGCGTGACCTCGGTCAAGCACGGCGAACACGTGCGCATGGGTGATCAGCTGTTCCGCATCGAGCTGCGCCGGTAACGGCCCGAGCCGACGGTGATGCGCGCGCTGGTCGCCGGAGCGTCGGACATCGGGCGCATCCGCGAACGCAACGAGGACTCGTTCGCGATCGGTGATCTCGATGCCGGTGAGCTCTGGGACGGCGACGGGCCCCTCGACGCCGGCGGCCCGCGCGGGGCGTTCGTGGTGGTGTGCGACGGCATGGGCGGCGCCGCCGGCGGCGAGGTGGCGTCCGAGCTGGCGACGCGCGCGGCCTGGCGTGATCTCTCGGCGGCCCAGGCCACCGACGATCCGCAGGTGTTCGCACGTCTCCTCCGCCGCGCCGTGCGCAGCGCCAACCAGCGGGTGTGGGATGAGGCGCAGCGCGAGCCCACGCTGCGTGGCATGGGCACGACGTTGTCGGCGGCCGGAGTCGCGGGCCGCCACCTCGTCGTCGCCCAGGTCGGCGACAGTCGCGTGTACGTCCTCCGCAACGGCGTGCTGACCCAGGTCACGCGCGATCAGACGCTGACCTCGGCGCTGGTCGGCGCCGGCAAGTACACCCAGGCCGAGGCCGAGGCGATGGTCGGCGGCGCGACGATCTTGCAGGCCCTGGGCGTGGCCTCCGACGTGGAGCCGTCCCTGTCGGTCATCGACCTGCGGCGCGACGATCGGGTGCTGATCTGCTCCGACGGACTCTACAACCAGCTCGGCCCGTCGACGATGGAGGCGATCCTCGACGGCCGCACGGGCCCGGAGCTGCTGGCGCGCGCCCTGTGCGAGGCGGCGCGTGCCGCCGGCGGCGCCGACAACATCACCGCGGTGGTGATGTTCGCCGGCGGTGACGAGCTGCCGCCGGCCGCGTCGGCCGATGATCTACCGCGCTTCGTCGAGTTCGATCCCCGCGAGGAGGGCGAGCGCGCGTTGACATCGACGTCCTACGTGGCGCGCCGTCTCGCCGCCAGGGCCGGCATCGGCGACGATCCTGGCCCTCCCGTGGTGCCGTCGACGGGTCAGCACCCGGTCATCCCGCGCGGCCGCGTGGCCCCAGGCATGACCCTGGCAGACGTCGCCGGGCCGGCGGCGCGCCGCCTCGGCACGGGCCGCCGCGGCTGGTTGATCGGTGCACTGCTCGGCGGCCTGGCCGCTGCGGCGCTGGGCTGGTGGCTGGCCGGCGCGCTCTGAGGGACCGCGTTGTTCGCGCATGCCCGGCGCGATCCGGGATCGATCCGGGCGAGCTCTGGGGGGCTAGAGCGTGACGGCGAGGGCAGCGCCGATGGCGGCGGCGACGGCGAGGACGCCGAGGACGATCCAGATCACCGGGAACTTCTTCGGTGGCGGCTGGATGTGGCCGTGTTGCATGTGGGGCGGGTAGGAGGCGCCGGGCATCTGGCCCGGCATGCCGGCCATGGGGCCGCCCGAGACCGGACCGCCCACGTGGCCCATCGGGCCCGATGGACCGGGATAGGGCGGCTGCGGCATCAGGTTGGGCGCGGAGCCCTCGTGGGGACGGAACGGCGCCAGGTTGGGCGCCGAGCCTTCGCGTTGCGGGAATGCCTGGCCGACGGGTGACGGGGTCTGCGCGCGATCGCGCTGAGGGCCACCGATCGGCGGCGCGGTCGGCTGGGTGCCGATGCCGCCCGGTACCTGCGGCGGGCCGCCGAGGTTCAGCGGATCACCTCGGGTAGTCTCGGCCAGCGCCGCGCGTCCGCGGTTGGCAGAGGGCGCGGGCTGGGCCGGCGCGGCCGCGTCGGTGCCCCACGAACCGCCGCTGGCGATGCACTCCTGCGCGGCGGTGGCGAGCGCACCGACGTCCGCGAAGCGGTGGTCCTTGTTCTTCTCGAGGGTCTTCTGGATGATCCGATCGACGCCGGGCGGGATGTTGCCGGCCGGGTTGGACTGCGACGCCGGCTTGGGCGTCTGCTTGAGCTGGGCGGTGATGAGCGCGGCCGGGCCCTTGGCGTCGGGGAAGGGCAGGCGGCCGGTGAGCAGCTCGTAGCCGAGCACGCCGAGCGCGTAGACGTCGCTGCGCCCGTCGAGCTGCTTGCCCATGAGCTGCTCGGGCGACATGTACTCGAGGGTGCCCAGGGTCTGGCCGGTGGCGGTGAGCTGGGGCGCGCCGGGATCGACGGTGTTGTCGCCCTTCATGACCTTGGCGATGCCGAAGTCGAGGATCTTCACGAACTCGGGATCTCCGCCGCGGTTCTCCAGGTAGATGTTCTCGGGCTTGAGATCGCGGTGGACGATGCCCTGCTTGTGGGCCTCACCGAGCGAGCTGCACATCTGCGCGATGATCTTCAGCACCCGCCGCCAGTCGATCGGCGCCTCGGAGTGGAAGACCTGATGCAGGCTCTTGCCCTCGAGCAGCTCCATCGCGATGTAGAGCGTGCCGTCGGGCGTCTGATCGAAGTCGTACGTCGTGATGGTGTGCGGGTCGCGCAGGTTGCACAGCACCAGACCCTCGCGGCGGAAGCGCGCCACCAGATTCTCGTCGCGAGTCATCTCCGGGTGCAGGAGCTTGAGCGCGACCTTGCGGCCGGTGCCTTGCTGGATGCCCTTGTAGACGGCGCCGAACCCACCCTCGCCGAGCTTCGACTCGATCTTGAAGCGGTTGTTGAGCACCTGCCCGAGGTACGGATCGCCTTCCTTCTTCTTGGCCAGGCCGGGCGGACGCGGCGCGGGACGGCCGCCGGGCGCGCCGGGCGGTGGCGTGGAGGCCGACGGTGCCGGGCGTGGCGTCGCCGTCGCCGGACGCGGCGCGGCGGCCGGCGTCGTGATCTGGTGCCCACACACACCACAGAACCGCGCAGCTGGCGGCAGCGGCGACTGACACGACGGACAGTTCATCCCGAAGGAATTGTCCCTCAGATCGACGGTCTAGGCTACGACCAGCCGCCAGATCAACAGGCCGGCCAGGACCACGCCGGCGCCGATGGCGGCGAGGAGCCACGACCGGCGGCGCGGCGGCTCGGCCAGCTCGGGCGGAGGCAGGGCCGCGGCCTCGGCCTCGTCACCGACGAACAGGCGGACGCGCGGTCCGCCGGCGCCGAACTCGACAGTGACCGACGCCGCCTTCGCCACCGCCGTCTCGGTGACGCGGTGTCCGTCGACGAACGTGCCATTGGAGCTACCCAGATCGACCAGCACCCAGCCGTCGACGCCGGGGCGCAGCTCGGCGTGACGGGACGACGCGTCGATGTCGCGATGGGCGTCGAAGGACACCTCGCAGTCGGGGTGACGCCCGAAGCGGACGCGTTTGTCGGCGGCCAGCTCCTGTCGCTGGCCGCGTCGCGAGCCCGACAGGTGATCGATGATCACGGTGATCGATTCGGCCACGGGCAAGACTACCGCAAGTGAGCCGTGCCTGTACCCGTGCCTACGGGGCCGACAGCGTCGCTCGGATCGTGGCCTCGACGCCGGGGTCGTCAGGGCCGAGCTCGAGCCAGCGCTCCCAGGCGGCGCGCATGGTGGCGCGGTCGCCGGCGGCCTGGGCCAGCGTGCCGCTGGCCACCAGCGCCTCGGGCAGCGACGGCGCCAGCGCGAGCGCGCGGGCGATGCGCTC
>SXJR01000333.1 GCA_005779305.1 Myxococcales bacterium | reverse complement strand
GCCGGCGCGGCTCTCGAGCACGGTGTTCTTGGCGTCGAGAGGATCCTTGGGCAGGAGCAGGACCTTCAGCTCGGCCTCGGCGATCTGGCGTCGGGCGTCGAGCTCGCGGGCCTCGTCGCGGGCCATCTCGCGCAAGGACGTGTCGGTGTCGGGCGCGCCGGCGAGCTGGCGCGCCTGCTCGAGATCGTCGCTCAGCTTCTGGAACGCGGTCCACGCCGCGACGAGGGCGTCGAGCTCGGCGTGCTCGCGCGACAGCTTCTGGAACTCGCCGCGGCGGCCGATGACCTCGGGGTCACCGAGCAACGCGGTCAGCTCCTCGTGACGGCGACCGAGCGCCGTCATCTTGTCGAGGAATCGTTGTTCGTCGAACATGGCCAGTCCTCAGCTCAGCGGACGCGAGCGGGACGGGCGGTCTACTTCTGGCCGTACCGCTTCTTGAACCGGTCGATGCGTCCCGCGGTGTCCATCAGGCGCTGCTGCCCGGTGTAGAACGGGTGGCACTTCGAGCAGATCTCGATCGCGAAGTCTCCGCGGGTCGAGAAGGTGTCGTAGACCGCGCCGCAGGCGCAGGCGATCTTGGACGGACGGTAGTGGGGGTGAGCGGCGGTGTCCTTCATGGCGAACCTTCCTCCGTTACGGTCTTGGGACCGGTCTCGGGAGGCGGGTTGTTTACATCCGATGGGCGCCAAGCGCAACGGCCCCCAGAAAGAACAGTGATTCCCATCTGCTGGACCGGAGCCGGTCCTCAGCGGCGGCGGCGGATGGAGGAGCCCAGGTGGAGGGCGTGATACCCGAAGCGGTCGCGGACCCGGTCGACGGCGATGCTGCGGCGCGCGCCTCCATCGAACAGCGGGAGCTGGACGGTGGCCAGGCGCAACTTCGCGACCGCCAGCCCGAGTAGTCGGATCGGCAGGTCGCGGGTGCGTGCCTCCCGGTAGAGGTCGCGGGCGATCTGATGCAGCTCCAGGTCGGCGCTGGTCGGCGTGAACGTCCGGCCGCGGGTGATGGTGACGAAGTCCGTGTAGCGGAGCTTCAGGGTGAGCTGGCCGGCCAGGACCCCGCGGCTGCGGGCCCGCGAGGCGACGCGCTCGCAGAGACTCGAGAGCACCTCGGACGCGGTGTCGGCGCTGGTCTCGACGAACGTGCGCTCGTTGGAGATCGTGCCCGCCACGACGCCGTGCGGATCGTGCTCGCGAAAGGCCGGACGCTCGCGCCCGAGCTCGTCGTCCCCGTCGCCGCGGCTGGCGGCGCGGATGCCCGACGTGTACGCGCCGAAGATCGGTCGCAACGAGGTCTCCGGCGCTGCCACCAGCTGACCGAGCGTGGTGATCCCGACCGCCATGAGTCGCGCTTCCGCGACCGGACCGATGCCGGGAAGCTTGCGCACCGGCAGCGGCGCGAGGGTGTCAGCCTCGGCTCCGGCGCGCACCAGCAAGACTCCCTGGGGCTTGGCCAACCCGCTGGCGACCTTGGCCAGCGACTTGCTCGTGGCGATCCCGGCGCTCGACGGCAGTCCGAGCTCGCGATCGATCGCCGCGGTCATCTCGCGCACGGCGCGCAGGATGGTGGCGTCGTCGTCGTCATCCTCCGACCGGCGATACAGCCGTTCGCAGCCACGCAGATCGAGGTAGTGCTCGTCGATGCTCGCCGCGATCACGATCGGGCTGTACCGTTCCACGATCTCTCTCGCACGGCGCGAGTAGTCGCTGTACTCGTCGCCGTGCCCCGGCACGAACACCGCGTCGGCGGGGGCGCGCTCGGACGCCTCGCGGATCGACATCCCCGCCCGAACTCCGAACCCGCGCACCTCGTAGCTCGCCGACGTGACGACCCCGCGCCCGAAGCGGCGTCCTCCGACCACGACCGGTTTGCCGCGCAGGCTCGGATCGAGCAGGCGCTCGACCGACACGAAGAACGTGTCGAGATCGACGCAGCACATCCGCGGCTCGCGCATCGAGACACGATTCTGCGCCTGAACGTGTGTTCAGTAAAGTGAGCGTTCCGATCCCGACTCCCTCAGGAGCTGCCCGCCCGGTAGAGCTCGTCGAGCCCATCGATCCGGCTGTACGCGGGCTTGGGGAAGTGGTGGATGAAGAGCGCGCCGCGGTCGTCGTAGACGTAACCGGTGACCGGTTTCTCGGCGAGCGGCTTCACCTCGGTGCCGTAGACACCGAAGACTCGGAGCCGCGCCTTGCCTCCGGAGACGGCGCAGAACACCTGGCCTCCCGGCACCGCGCGCAAGCTGTCGGCCGGGACGGAAAGGCTCGTGACTGCGGCGTACTCGCGCGCCGGATCGAGCAACGATACGGTGCCCAGCACGGAGACGCCGACGAGCGCGCCGGCGTCGAAGACGTGCTGCAGGCCCTGTGCCTCGAACACGGGCGTGAGCTCGTAGGTCGGGCTCACCGCCAGCAGGACCCCACGGCGGTCGTCGACCACGAACAGCGTGCCCGCGACCTCGGCGGCGTAGGAGAGCCGGAATCCGTAGCCGCTGCTGGCGCTGTCGATGGGCAGGACGTGCAACGCGCCGTCGAAGATCGCCGGGCGGGTGTGGCGCGATGCCTCGATCACGCACGCGCGCAACCGGCCCGACGGCAGGCGGTACGCGCGGTAGGTCTCGCCTCCGTGCTCGATGACCTCGCGCTGCTCGACGACCTCGCTGAGCTTGAGCGCCGCTTTCTTCGGCTTATCTGTGGCCATGGCCAACGGTAGCGCGATCCCTGCTCGGCGTGATCGGGTCCCCGTCGTGACGCCGGGTTGGCGGGGGAGATCCATATCTGGGTGCATGGGCACTGGGCCTGGCATACAACCAGCGGATGCGGATCCCGAACGATGATCGCCGCGGCCTGGTGAAGCCAAGGCTCGCCGCGCTCGTCGCGCGACTGGCCCTGACCGCGTTGGCGATCGGCGCGGTCGCGTGCAAGCAAGACGCGACGCCCGCGGTCGGCGCCTCGAGCAGCAGCGGGGGCGGTGGTACCTCCGGCGCCGAGACGAGCGCCGCCGGTGAGGACGTCAAGCGTCCGCCGCGGGCCGCCTTGCCGCCGGCTCGGCGCCGGCTGGGCGATGGCTCGCTGCCCGGCAGCTCGTCCGATGGCACCGGCGACGACGGTCGTCGGGATCGCGGGAGCGACGGGCCCGATCGCGAGGAGATGAAGGCGCAACGCGAGGAGCGCCGCGCCCAGACGCTGGCCCAGTACGACGCCAACAAGAACGGCGTGCTCGACGACGACGAGCGTCAGGTCCTGCAGGACGCGCGCGTCGCCGACATGGTCGCGCGCATGGACTCGAACGCCGACGGCAAGCTTACCAAGGAGGAGCTCGAGGCGACGGCGACCCGCAACCGGCGGCCGCCGCCCGACTTCGCGACCATCGACGCCAACCACGACGGCTTCGTGACCGTCGAGGAGATGTCCGCCGCCGGTCCTCGGCGCGGACGCCCGCGGCCAGACGCGCCGGAATCGAAGCAGCCCTGAGGCCCGAGGCCCGGGGCGAGGCTCTAGGCCCGGATCCCGACGGCACCCGGTAGGGTGGCGTCGGGATACAGCGGGAGAATCTCGTGGCCGACGCGGAGGTCGTGCACGCTGCGGTAGCGCTTGCCGAGATCGAGGGCGATGTAGACCTTGTTGGAGTCGAAGACGCCGAAGCTGGTCGACACGACGATCTGCTCGTCGCCGATGATCTCGAAGCCCTCGGGGATCACGTCGTGGCCGTAGATACAGAAGGTGCCGCCGAGAGCCTTCACGAACCGGGACGCGACGTCGGGCGCGGCCGAGCGCGCCCACAGGATGGGGCCGATGACCGGCGTGTCGAGGATGTCGATGGGGCTGCCGATCTCGAAGCCCTCGAGCTTGGCCTCCTCGATGTCACGGATCGACTTGACCGTGGCGGCCGGAGCGCCGTGGGTGAAGACGGCGCCGCACGGCGCCACCGCGACCAGCGCGAAGTCGCGCAGGACGTTGCGCATGCGCTCGGCCCGCTCGGCACCGAGCAGCTCCTCGAGCACGGCGACCTCGTCGGCGGCGAACTTGGCGGTGTGAGGGCCCCCGATGTGGCCGTGCTCGTGGTTGCCGACCAGGGCGTGGACACGGCCAGGGTGGCGGCGCATCAGCACCGACAGCTCGTCGATCACGTCGCCGGAGGCGTCGCGGTAGTACTCGCCGAGGAACTCGGGCCAGTCGAGCTCGTCGAGGTGCGGGCCATGGATGAGATCACCGGTGAAGAGCAGGTGGGCGTCGCCGCCCCGATCCATCTCGTCGTCGAAGATCTCGATGATGCGATGGAAGTCCCGCAGGCAGCCCTGCAGATCGGTGCACACGATGAGCCGGCCATGATCCGGCAACCGCAACACGCGCGCCATGCTCCCTCGTCAGCCTCCCGCCGAGAGCGAGCTGATGAGCGCGGCGCGGTCGGAGGCGATGGACAGGGTGGCCAGCACGCGTTCGGCCGATGGCGGTGAGGTCATGAGCTCGCGCCACGCGGCGGCATCGTCGCCCAGCAGCGCGGCGGCGTGGCGCACCGACGAGCGGGCAGGGGCGAGCACGGCGTGACCGTGGACGGCGGCGGCGGCGCGGTCAAGGAAGAGCTCGACGGCGCTGGTCTCGTGCAGTTCGTCGGCCAGGACCTCGTCGATGCGGGCGCCGCTCTCGGTGGCGAGGCTGGCGGCGATGGTGAGGCTGCCGCCGGTCTCGAGCCGGCGGGCCGCGGCCATCCACCGTTTGACCTTGCCGACCGCGCTGGCATCGAGCGCGCCGACCAGGGAGCGGCCGCTCGGCGGCAGGACGACGTTGACCGCGCGGGCCAGCCGACCCAGCGAGTCGACGAGTACGATGGCGTCCTCGCCCCGCTCGGCGGCGCGCTTGCCGCGCTCGATCACCAGCTCGACCAGCTGAACGTGGCGAGCGGGTGGATCGGCCATGGTCGAGACCACGGCCAGGCCGGGCAGCGCCTGCTCCAGCTCCTGCGCGTCTTCGGGCCGGAGGTCCACGGCGCACAGCGTGACGTGGGCGTCCGGGTGGGCGGCGTGGATGGCCTGGGCCAGCTCGATCAGGAGCGCGGTCTTGCCGGTGCGGGGCGGCGCCTTGACCAGGATGCGCTGGCCGAAGCCGAGCGGACAGAAGAAGTCGGCCACGCGCACCGACGGTTTGGCGCTGCCCAGCGCGAAGCTCTTCTGCGCCGGCTGGGCGACGCGGTCGTCGAAGTCGGCGAGTTGCGGGTGCTGATCGGGCGCGCCGCCCTCGATGGCCTCGACGCGGAGGAGCGCGAAGTAGCGCTCGGTCTCCTTGGGTGGCCGCACCGTGCCGCGGACGACCTTGAACAGGTTGACGTGTCCGACGTACTGATCGACGATCGTCTTGAACACCGAGAGCGCGGTCACGCCATCGGCACCCGCCGCGCCGTCGCATTTCAGTTCTCCTTCCGCGAGATCCGCACCCGCGCCACACTCACCTTCGCGCAAGCCGCTCGCACCTCGTCGAGGAAGTGTTCGTCGGCGCGACGAACGAAGGTTTGAAAGATGTAGATGATC
>SXJR01000006.1 GCA_005779305.1 Myxococcales bacterium | reverse complement strand
GGCGGCGCCACGACGTCGAGCAAGCACACCGCGGTCAAGATCGCCCCGGCCTATGCCTCGCACACCGTGCACGTGGCCGACGCCTCGCTGGCGGTCGGCGTACTGGGCAAGCTGATGGGTCCCGACAAGGACGCGTTCGTCGCCGAGAACCTGGCCAAGCAGACCACCGCCCGCGAGCAGTTCCGCCTCCAGCAGGAGCGGCGCCCACTCTTGCCCCTGGCTTCGGCCCGCGAGCGCCGGGTCAAGATCGGGTGGCGCAAGGAAGACATCGCGACCCCGTCCTTCGTCGGCACCAGGAACCTCGAGGTCCCGCTCGGTGAGCTGGTGCCCTGGATCGACTGGTCGCCCTTCTTCCATACCTGGGAGCTGTCGGGCGTCTATCCCAAGATCCTCGACGATGCCAAGAAGGGCGACGCCGCCCGCAAGCTCTTCGCCGACGGCCAGAAGCTGCTCACCCGGATCGTCGAGACCCGCGCCCTCACCGCCCGCGGCACCTACGGCTTCTGGCCGGCGGCCAGCGACGGCGACGACGTGATCATCTACGACGCCGACCGCCACGCCGAACGCATGCGGTTGCCCATGTTGCGCCAGCAGGAGGATCGCGATCCCTGCCTGTGCCTGGCCGACTTCGTCGCGCCGGTCAGCACCGGGCTCGCCGATCACATCGGCGGCTTCGCGGTGACGTCGGGGCTCGGGCTCGACGAGCTGGTCGCCGGGTTCGAGGCCGATCACGACGACTACCACTCGATCATGTCGAAGGCCCTGGCCGACCGCCTGGCCGAGGCCTTCGCCGAGTGGCTGCACCACGAGGTGCGCGTGGCCTGGGGCTTCGGCAAGGACGAGAAGCTCGATCACGAGCAGATCCTCGACGAGACCTACCGCAGCATCCGGCCCGCGTTCGGCTACCCGGCCTGCCCCGATCACGAGCCCAAGCGCGCGCTGTTCGACCTGCTCGGCAACGCCGACCATCACCGCATCACCCTGACCGAGAGCCTGGCCATGGTGCCGACCGCGGCGGTGTCGGGCATCTACCTGGCCCACCCCGAGGCCCGCTACTTCGCGGTCGGCCGCGTCGGTAAGGATCAGGTCGAGGAGTACGCGCGCCGTCTGGGCGTCTCGATCGCGCACGTCGAGCGTATGATCCCATCGAACCTCGCCTATTGAAAAGAGGCGTACCATCGAGTCGCGGCCGCGTGCCGCAAGGGAGGCTCCGATGGATCTCATTGCTCCGATCGTGCTCATTGTCGCCGGCATCCTGGCCGCGTCGGGCTTCATCATCTCGCGCAAGCCGGACGCCAGGCAGCTGATCGACAAGATCGTGCCCTTCCAGGGCTACATCGGCGTCTTGCTCCTGCTGTGGGGCATCGTCGACACCATCCGGCTGCTCACCAACCTCGACAAGATCGGCACCATCGGCTCGACCTACCCGTTCTACTCGATCAGCATGTACGCAGGCGTCGCCTCCGAGGTGTTGCTCGGCTTCCTCCTCGGGATGCCGCTGATCGCCACCTGGATCCCGGGCGAGAGCGCGGCCGAGCAGCGGGCGATGGAGATGCAGAAGAAGGTGGTGCCGTTCCAGACCATCATCGGCTTCATCGGCATCGTGGCGGCGGTGCTCCTGCTCTACTACTACTTCAAGTTCCACTGATGGCGCCGTGACCGACGACGAGCCCACCCGCAACCTCGGCCGGCGCACCGATCCACCGCCGAGCGCTTCGGAGCTCGAGAGCGGCGAGACCTTGCCCGTCGATCCGCTGCTGCTCGGTCCGTCGTCACCGGCGTTGCGGGTCGGCACCCGCGTCGGGCGCTACCTGCTCGAGGAGGAGCTGGGCCGCGGCGGCATGGGCGTGGTCGACGCCGCGCTCGATCCCGAGCTCGATCGCAAGGTGGCGATCAAGCTCCTGCGCACCGCCGCGGCCGAGGGCACCGAGGGCAAGGCCCGCCTCGGCCGCGAGGCCCAGGCCCTGGCCAGGCTGGCCCATCCCAACGTCATCGCCGTGTTCGACGTCGGCAGCGCCGGCGACGACCTCTTCATCGCCATGGAGATGTGCCGGGGCGGCACCCTGCGGGCGTACCAGCAGGGCAAGGGCTGGCGCGAGGTGGTGCTGGCCTACGTGAACGCCGGCCGCGGCCTGGCCGCCGCCCACGCCGCCGGGCTGGTCCACCGCGACTTCAAGCCCGACAACGTGCTGGTCGGTGACGACGGTCGCATGCGGGTCACCGACTTCGGTCTGGTACGGGCCAGCGGCCCGGCGGGTGGTCGCGAGACCGCGCCGGCGCAGGCGCTGAAGGACCGGCCGGTCGCGCGTGCCACGTCGCCGGCGTCCTCGAGCGGGTCGGGGTCCTCGTCGTCGTCGTCGCTCACCGAGGCCGGCAGCGTGGTCGGTACGCCCATGTACATGGCGCCCGAGCAGCTCACCGGGCGCGAGGTCGGCCCCGCCACCGATCAGTTCGCGCTGGCGGTGTCGCTGTGGCAGGCGCTGCACGACGAACCGCCGTTCCTCGCCGTCGACCTCACCGAGCGCGTGCGCCAGATCGAGGGCGGGCAACGCCGGGCGCCGAAGAACCGCGCGGTTCCGTCGCGGGTGAACCGCGCGCTGATGCGCGCGCTGGCGGGGACGCCGGCCGCGCGCTGGCCCGATCTGACCACCTTCCTCGACGAGCTGGAGCGCTCGACCCGCCCGCGCACGCCCTGGATCGCCGCCGGCGCTGGCGTCGCCGTCACCGCCGGCGCGATCGCGTTCTTCGCCCTCGGCCGCGGCGGCGAACCGCCATGCCAGCGCGCCGACGCCGCCGGCGCCGGGCTGTGGTCGGCCCAGCGGGCCGGCGTCGAACGCGCCTTCGCCGCCACCGGCACGCCCTTCGCGGCCGGCGCCTTCGGCTTCGCCGACACCCGCCTGGGTGGGTTCGAGCGTGACTGGCGCGCCGCCGCGATCGCCGCGTGCAAGGACACGCGCGTGCGCCACACCCAATCGGCGGCGGTGCTCGATCAACGGGTGGCTTGCCTCGCCTCCCGCCGCCACCGCGTGGTCGCGCTGATCGCCGCGCTGGGCCGAGCCACCCGCGCCCACGTCGATGACGTCGACGAGCTGGTCGGAGCCCTGCCCCGGCTCGAGGAGTGCAACGACGCCGAGGTCCTGGCCGGCAAGGCGCCGCGGCCCGAACAGCCCGCGCGACGCGCCGCCCTCGCCCAAGTCGAGGAGCGGATCGCCGCCACCCGCGGCAAGCTCGACGTCCTCGATGACGATCAGGCCCGGGCCGCCGCCGCCGCCGAGGCCAGCGCCACCGTCGCCGAGGCCGCCGCCATCGGCTACGCGCCGACCCAGGCCGAGGCGCTGATCACCCGCGCCCACATCGAGCGCCAGCAGGGCGCGGTCGAGGCCGCCCGCCGCGATCTGGTCGAGGCCGCCGCCGCCGGCACCCGTGGCGGCGATCGCGCCGCGGTCGCGAGCGCGTACCTCGACCTGCTCTATCTCGACGCCGATCTGCGCGCCGATCTGCCCTCGGCCGAATCGTGGAGCCAGCTCGCCGGCGCCGCCGTCGACGCCATCGGCGGGCCGCCGGGCAAACGCGCCGACCTGGCCGAGTACCGCGCCACCCTGGCCCAGGCCCGCGGCGACTTCACCGCCGCCGTCTCGATCCTCGAGCAAGCCGTCGGCGACGAGAGTCTCGCGCCCGAGCTGCGTGAGCCGCTCAAGGGCGACCTGGCCAACGTCCTCACCGACGCCGGCGAGTACGACGCCGCCGAGGCCATCTTCGACGAGATCATCCCGGTGCGCAGCGCGGCGATGGGCGCCGAGCACCCCAAGGTGCTCGGCCTGCGCGCCAATCGCGCCAACCTCTTCTACTACCGCGGCGACTTCGTGCGCTGCCGGGACGCTCACCGCGAGATCCTCGAGGCCCGCGAACGTGCGCTGGGCAAGGATCACCCGGCGGTGGCGCTGAGCCTGCAGGCCCTGTCCACGTGCCTCAACAAGAGCGCGCGCAGCAAGGAGGCGTTGCCGCTGGCCGAGCGCGCGGTCGCGATCTTCCTCGCCACCCGGGGCGCCGAGCATCCCGACACCCTCTCCGCCAGGTCCGACCTCGGCGGCGTGTACAGCCATCTCGGCGATCACGCCCGCTCGCTGGCGGTGAACGAGGAGCTGCTCGCGACCCGCGAACGCGCGCTCGGCAAGGATCACCCCGACCTGGCGATGACGCTGGTCAACACCGCCATCGAGGCCAAGAACGCCGGTCGGGTCACCGAGGCCATCGCCTATCACGAGCGGGCGCTCGGCATCTTCGAGCGCGCGCTGGGCCGCGACCACGCCACGCTGGGCTTCGCCCTCATCAACTACGGCGAGGCCCTGCGCGCCGCCGACCGGCCGGCCGACGCCATCGCCGCCTTCGAGCGCTCGGGCCGGATCATCGGGGCGGCGCTCGGCGAGGATCACGTGGTCATGGCCCACGTCTGGTACGGGCTGGGCCAGGCCGAGCTGGCCCGCGGGCGAGCCGGGGTAGCGGTGAGCTGGCTCGAGCGCGCCGTCGAGCGCCGCGACCGCGCCGGCGCCGATCTCGATCGGAACGAGCAGGCCGAGGCCCGCGAGGCGCTGGCCCGCGCCCTGGTCGCCGCCGGCGGAGATCGTCGACGCGCGCGCACGCTGGCCGAGCAGGCGATCGCGGCCTGGCAGGAGCTGGGCGAGCACTTCGACGCCAGGCGCACCACCGCGGCGACCTGGCTGGCGACGGTGAGGTGATGCTCGCCGCCGACGAGGCCGCGGGCTACGCGACGATGGCGCTCGAGTGCGTGCACCGCGCGTACCCCAACCAGATCGTCCACGTGATGGAGCGCGACGACGAGCTCGCCGTGCCGCGCGCGCTCTATCCGGTGTTCTGGGGCTGCTGCGACTGGCACTCGGCGGGGCACGGCCACTGGACGCTGGCGGCGTTCGCGCGGCGCTTCGCGGATGCGCCGCTGGCGGCCACGGCGCGCGCGGCGCTGGCGACCAGCTTCACCCGCGAGGGACTCGCTGGCGAACATGCGTACCTCGCCCAGCGGCCGGCGTTCGAGCGACCGTACGGGCTGGCCTGGCTGTGCACGCTGCACCGCGAGCTGGCCGCGTGGGGCGCGAACGGCGACGGTGGCGACGCCGAGGTCGGCGGCTGGGCGGGCTGGCTCGAGCCGCTGGCCGCGCTCGGGGCCCGTCGCGTCGCCGGCTGGCTCGAGCGGCTGACCCATCCGACCCGGGTGGGAACCCACGCCCAGTCGGCGTTCGGCGCCGGCCTGGTGCTCGACTGGGCCCGCGCCGTCGGCGACGACCCCCTCGCGACCCGGATCGAGGCCTCGGCGCGGCGGCTCCACGGCGGCGATCGTGGACCGGCGCTCCACCTCGAGCCGTCGGGCGAGGACTTCCTGTCGCCGGCGCTGGGCGCCGCCGATCTGATGCGACGCGTGCTGCCGGCCGACGAGCTGGCGGCGTGGCTTGCCCGCGCGCTCCCCGAGCTCACCGACACTGACTGGCTCGAACCGCCGCGACCGAGCGATCGCAGCGACGGCCGGCTGGTCCACCTCGACGGGCTATGCACCAGCCGGGCCTGGATGCTGGCCGCGATCGCGCGCGCGCTGCCACCCGACGACGCGCGCGTCGACGTGATGCGCAGCGCGGCCGCCGCCCACGAGACCACCGCGCTCGCCGCGCTCGCCGCCCAGAGCTACGCCGGCGCCCACTGGTTGGGCACGTTCGCGATGTACCTTCGCGTGGGTGACGATGGCTGACGAGGCCGACGACGGACCGACCGCGAGCAAGGCGACCCGCGTGCTCCCGGTGCGTCCGCAGCGGCCGGCGCCGGGCAGCGCCGTCGGACCGCCGGAGGTGGTGGCCGCGCTGCACACCGAGGAGGTCGTGCGCATGCGCGGCTTCGCGCTGGCCGTGCTGCTGCTATGCACCAGCGCCCTCGCATTCACGCCCGGCTTGCCCGGCACCGTCGAGCGCAAGGCGCCCTTCGTCACCGCCCTCGGCCTGACCCTCGTCACCGCGCTCTGGGTCTGGCTGCGCTGCCGCGACGAGCGCCGCTACACCCCGTTCGTCTTCCGCGTGTTCGGATGGGTGGCGGCGACGGCCTCGTTCGAGCTGACCTACTTCCTCGGCGTGTTCTCGCCGACCCCCGTCGTGATCACGCTCGGCGTGACCTTCATCGGGCTCGGGCTCGATCGCCGTTACGCCCAGATCATCCCGCTCTACGCGCTCGCCGGGTACGCCATCCTGGCCGGGCTCATCACCGGTGGCGTCGTCGAGGATCGCGGCGTCATCCGCGCCACCGATCTGACGCTCATGCCCAAGCTGTTCGGCGCCGTGATGGTGCCCGTCGTGCTGCTCATGACGCTCGGCCTGGCCCGGCTGTCGCGCCATACGCTCGAGGAGGCCGCGCGCCGCAGCCACGAAGCCTTGCGCCTGGCCAACCAGCGCGAGGCCCAGCTCGCCGAGGCCAACCAGGAGCTCGAGGGCGCGCTCCGCGCCGGACAGGGGCAGGAGGGCCGGTTCACCGGGGCCACCGCCGGCGCCTGGGAGCTGGCCGAGGTCATCGGCCGCGGTGCGATGGGCGAGATCTATCGCGCCCAGCACCGCGACAGCGGCGATCGCGCGGCGGTGAAGCTCCTGCGCGAGGAGGTCGCCCGCGACGAGAAGCTGGTGGAGCGCTTCGTGCGCGAAGGCCAGATCGCCAGCGCGCTCAACGTGCCCAACGTGGTGCGCATGCACGAGACCGGCCTCATCGCCGGACGGGTGCCGTACCTGGCCATGGAGCTGCTCGCCGGTGAAGATCTGGCCCGGTTGCTGCGCCGCACCCGCGTGTTCGAGCGCGACGCGCTGGTCGACCTGGCCACGCAGGTGGCGCGGGGCCTCGACGCTGCCCATGCCGCCGGCATCGTGCACCGCGACCTCAAGCCACAGAACCTGTTCCGCTCGGAGTCGGCGAGCGGCGGCGTGTGGAAGATCCTCGATTTCGGCGTGTCGACGTTGATCGGTTCGACCGGCACGTTGACCCAGGCCGCCGTCGTCGGGACGCCTGGCTACATGGCACCGGAGCAAGCACGCTCGCTGCGCGTCGACCACCGCTGTGACGTGTTCGCGCTGGGCGCGGTGCTCTACCGGGCGCTGGCGGGGCGTCCGCCGTTCACCGGCTCCGACACGCCGCAGATCCTGTTCGACGTGGTGTACCGGATGCCCCATCGCCCCGGCGAGCTCGTCGACCGCTTGCCCCCCGACGTCGACGCCGTGCTCGCGATCGCCCTGGCCAAGCGTGTCGAGGATCGGTTCTCGTCGGCGGGTGAGCTGGCGTCGGCGCTGACCGCCGCCTGGGGCCGTGGCATCGACCGCGCGCTGCGCCGTCGCGCGGACGCGCTGATCGCGCGTCACGGCTGGGGCCAGTCGGCGAGCTCGTAACGATTTTCTCACTTCAGCGAAACATCACGATCGTGCATGAGTTACATCATTCCCATGATATTCGCGATGGACGTCAGAGGTTGAACCTCTGGGCCTTTCGGGGCGTTTTTTTTGCTTTGCGACCGTCGGATCGATCGTAGACTGGCTGTCCCCGAGAGAAGAGGCGTCGGTCACACGACGGACGCCCGGCCCAGAGCGGTCGAATCCGGTACGGGGAGCCTCATGCGATTGTCCCGGCGACTCTCCGACGCTCTGAGCCGATTCGGCGCCACCGTGCGCCGCGCCGTCGGACGCGCGGCCCGCGTGCTCGTCGGATGTGCGCATGCCCTGGGCGGGAGTGTGCGCGCGGCGATCCGGATTTCCTCGTCGAAGACGCGACGGTGGTCGCGCGTCGCGGTCGCGCTGTACGCCGCCGCGTGCAGCCGCGCCGAGACACCCACATCGTCGTCGCACGTCGGTCTCTCGTCGGAGATGAGCGAACCGATGGAGACGCCTGCGCCGATCGCGTCGGTGGCGGAACTCGAGGAGCCCGTCGACAGGCCGCTCGGCAACTTCCTGCTCACGCTCTATCATGTCGCCGACGAAGTCGAGGTGGCGGCGTTGCCGCCGAAGAAGCAGAAGAAGGCGAAGGGCGCTGCCAACGACAACGAGACCGTCGACAACGTCGTCGGCGATGCCGAGGTCGCGCTGGCCGCCGCGGTGCCCGATCTCGTGCCGATCTACGATCGCACGTGCGAGACCCTCGGCAACGTCTCGCGCGCCTTTGCTGCGCAGCTCGCGCTCCAGGGCACCGGCCGCCTGCGTGATGGCCGCCTGCTCAACGTCGCGGGCAAGTGCACCTGTCCGCGCACCCCTTGCTTCCATGTGCTCCCACCTCATCGCAAGTGGGGCATGGGCGGGAGCGGGCAGCCGCTCGAACCGTTCCGCACCGTCGCCGTCGATCCGAAGAGAATCAAGCTCGGCTCTTTACTTTACGTGCCCGTCCTCGACGGACTTCGCATGCCGGGCCGCGCGCCCGTCGGTGGATTCATCCACGACGGCTGCGTCGTCGCCGGCGACACCGGCGGCGGCATCCAGGGCGCGCAGCTCGATCTCTTCGTCGCGCGCCGCGCCTACGTGCAAGGTCTCGCGCGTCGCGGCGGTAGCCACAGCTGGATGAAGAGCGTCCCCGTCTTCGACGGCAGCAATCGCTGCGTGCGCAAGGGCGGCAAGGTCTCGCGCTCCGCCGCCGGCAGCATCTAGCCGCTTCACGCCGCGGTCCGGGGCGCGCTACTCTCTCGGAGTCAGAAGATCCCGGGGGGCTCCATGTCGATAGCTGCATCGATCGCGCGCGCGTACGCGTTGCTGATTCCGGCGATCGTCATCGCCTGCGGTGGCGGCGGCCCATCAGCCACCAGCGTCACCCCCGGCGAGATCATCGGGCGTGTCGAGAAAGCCGACGACGTGCCGCTGGCGACGTGCAGGGTCAGCGTCGAGGGTTATCCGGCGGCCGCGCGCTGCGACGAGCTCGGCGGCTTCCGTCTGCGCGCCTTGCCGCCCGGCGCGTGGACACTGCGCATCGCCGAGGATCCGCCGGTCTTCGGCGAGGCACCGATCCGCCGCCTCACCGCGGCCGCCAACTCCGGCTTCGTCAGCGACATCGGTCCGGTCCGCATCGCGGCGCCGGGCGCGGTGTCGGGACGCGTGACCGGCGGCGACCAGACCTTCGCGGTGCTCGCGGTGCCTCACTTCGGCGTGGTGACCGCGCCTGGGCCCAACGGCGGCTACCTCCTCGAGCGGGTCCCGGTCGGAACCCACGACATCGTGCTGACCACCCTCGATGGCGGCGTGCTCCGCGCCGATGTCGTGGTCCGCCCCGGCGATCTCACCCCCAACATCGACTTCGACCTCGGCGACCTCAACCGCGATCCGGTCGAGGTCGCGGGCACCGCGGTGCGCGACGACGGCGGCGACGACGGCAACGCCGGGCTCACGATCTCGCTCATCGAGCTACTGAACGGGACCACGACATCGAGCGCCACCACCGCCCCCGACGGCTCGTGGTCGTTGCAGGTGGTGAGCGGCGTGTACCTCCTGCGCGCGCGCGACGGCGACTCGCCGCTCTCGGCGACCATCCAGTTCGTGGTGGTGGTCGGCCCCGGCGACACCGTCATCGATCAGGTGCTGGTGGTACCGCGTCAGGGTGGTGACCTCGACGGCGACGGGGTGCCCGACAGCGCCGATGCCGACGACGACGACGACGGCGTCCCCGACGGCGCCGACGCCTTCCCCTACGATCCCGGCGAGCAGGCCGACGTCGACGGCGACGGCGTCGGCGACAACTCCGACTTGCGCTCCAGCGGCGGCCCGTGGATCGATGACCGCACCGACGACACCGACACCGACGCCGACGGCTGGTTCGATCTGATCGACGACTGCCCACAGCTCGCCGATCCGGCCCAGGGCGATCACGACGGCGACGACGTGGGCGACCTCTGCGACAACTGCGTCGCCTTCGCCAACCCCGACCAGCTCGACGGCGACCTGGACGGCATCGGCGATGCCTGCGAGCTGTGCCTGGAGAACGAGCCCTGCCAGCCCGCCAACGCGTGCCACCGCGGCCGCACCGCCTGCACTGCCGGCGTCGCCTCGTGTGTCGACACCGGCGTCATCCTGCCGCCGGGCTCGCCGTGCGGCACCGACATGGTCTGCAACAACGGCACCTGCGGCGTCTGTCTGGCCGGCGAGCGCTGTCCGCCCTCGGGCGAGCCGTGCCACGACGGCCGCATCTCGTGCGCCACCGGCATCGGCCTGTGCGTCGATCAGAACGTCGCGCTGATGAACGGGCTGGTGTGCGGCCCCGATCAGGTCTGCAACAGCGGCGACTGTGGCCCCTGCGTCGAGGACGCCCCGTGTGTGCCCATGGGCGATCCCTGCCACGTCGGCGAGCAGGCCTGCGGCAGCGGTCTGCCGGTGTGCAGCGCGACGCTCGCGACGGTGATGGATGGCACGGCGTGCAACCTGGCCAACACCGCCTTCTGCAGGGCCGGCGCCTGCGTGGCCTGCACACCGGGCGCAACCTGCTCCCCGGCCGAGCGCTGTCATGTCGGCGCGTTGGTGTGCACCACGAGCGCGGCGACCTGCGCCGACACCCTGGCGCCGGTGCCCGACGGAGGTTCCTGCGATCCCGGCCCGAACGGTGCCCGCTACTGCATCAGCGGTGTGTGCTCGGACCTGCCCGACACCATGACCTTCATCGCCGGCGGCACCCAGATGGGCTATGCCGGCACCGAGCTGTCCCCGGTCACCGTCGAGATCCTGGACGGCACGCCCAACCCGGTCGGCAACACTCAGGTCACGATCACACCGCCGCCGGGCGGCGCGCTCGTCGGCCCGACGGTGGTGTTCACCGGCCCCGACGGCCGCGTCACCTTCCGGCCGCGGCTGGGGCCCACTGTCGGAGCCCAGCCGTTCAGCGTGGTCAGCCTGGTGGCGCCACCGCTGGTGGTGAACGCCACGGCCGTCGCGCCGCTCGGCGGCGGCACCAGCGCGGCCGTCAATGCCGACGCGATCAACGGGTACAGCGGCGACGGCGGCCCCGCGAGCGTGGCCACGGCGATGGGCCCCGTCGGCCTCGCCGTGGCCTCCGACGGCTCGTACTTCTTCGCCGACCAGACGGCGCATCGCGTGCGCCGCGTCAGCGCCGCCGGCATGATCGATCGCGTGGCCGGGCTCGGCGGGAGCCAGACCGACGGCGACTTCGGCCCCGCGGTCGACGCCAACCTGAGTGGCCCCGGCGCGCTCCTCCTCGACGAGGCTGCGCGCAAGCTCTACATCGGCCAGACGCTCCGCGTCCGGGTCATCGATCTCGATGACGGCCGCATCACCACGTACGGCGGCGGCGGTACGGCTGGCTGGCCCGGCTACGGCGACGGCGGCGACGCGACCGCGGCCACGTTGAATCCGCTCGCCCTGGCCCGCGCCGCCGACGGTGCGCTCCTGGTCGCCGACGACTACGAGCCCGGGCTTCCGCGCATCCGCCGCATCGCGCCAGGCACGCGGACGATCTCGACCGTGCTCACCGGCGGAGGGTGCGCACCGACGACCCCGATCGGGCTCGCCGAGTATGGCATCTTCGGCTTCCCGCGCTCTTCGGCGATCGCCGTCGACGCTGCCGGCTCCATCTACGTGTCTGGATCCATCTGCGGCACCGAGCCCGGCGGCAGCGTGGCCGGCATACTCCGCCGCGATCCGTCCGGATCCCTCCATCACGTCGGCGGACGCCTCGGCGGCACCTCGACCGAGGGGGTCGCCGCCACCTCGTTCGGCTTCGTCGCCATCACCGGGCTGGCGCTCGACACCGCCGGCAACCTGCTGGTCTCCGACCTCGGTCTCGATCGCGTGCTGCGCATCGACAACAAGACCGGGCTGGTGACCACCGTCGCGGGCACCGGCGTCGAGGCGCTTCCAGCGCCCGACAGCACGCCCGCCATCTCGTCGCCGCTCTACAACCCGCGCGACCTCGCCTTCGCCGGTGACGACCTCCTGATCGTGGACAGCACCAACCATGGCATCCGCCGCGTCGGCGGCGCCGACCGGACCACCCCCACGCCGACCCAGCTGGCGCTGGTCAGCGGATCCGGCCAGCCGATCCGCATCACCGAGCTGACACCAGCCCCGCTCACGGTCGCCCTCACCGCCGGCACGCCGGCCACCGCCGTGCGCGGCGCCCGCGTGCGCTTCTCCGACGCTGGTCTGATCGCGCTGTCGGCGGCGATCGACGAGACCGACGCCAGCGGGCGGGCTGCGATCGTCGCCCGCATGGGGCTGACCGCGGGTAACCAGGTCATCACTGCCTCGTGGCGTGACCTCCACGGCGCCCATGTCACCGGCAGCCCGGTCACGTTCACGCTGCCGGTGGCCACCGCCGGCACTGGCACCATCGTCACCGTGGTCAATGCGCTGCGCCAGCCCGGCACGCCGCTCGGCCCCGAACCTTCGGTGGCCTCGAGCATCCTCCGCGCGCTGGCGTGTACGGTCGCCAGTGATGGCACGCTCCATACCGCCACGATGAGCGCCGCCTACCGCGTCAGCGCCGGCGGCGTCCTCACCCGCATCGCCGGCACCGGTGGCAACGGCACCGACGGCGACGGCGGGCTCGCCCTCGCGGCCTCGTTCGGGCCACTCATCAGCGCCGTGCTCGACGAGGCCAACCAGCACCTGTACGTGGTCGACGCCGGTTCCCCCTCAGCGATCCGGCGGATCGATCTCGCTGGCGGCTACGTCGACCACATCCTCGGGCGTGGCAGCATCGGCGCGCCCACGTACGGCGACGGCGGCCTCGCCGATCAGGCCACATCGGGCGGTCTCAGCGGCCTCGCGCTCGGCGACGACGGCAACCTCTACGTCGCCGACAACCTGCGCGGGATCCGCCGGATCGATCTGCAGAGCGGCCTCGTCGACCAGTGGCTGCCCCGCGGCACCTGCAGCGGCGGCGAGACCACCGTGTTCGAGGGCTGTCCGTCGTCCGGCGGCTGCCAGCTCGCCGCCGACGGCGTCGGTGGCTTCTATTTCTCCGGCGACTTCTGCGGGACGGCGTTCGGGAGCCCAGGCACCCATCGCGGCATCGCCAGGGTCTCGGCCCTGGGCGTGCTCGGCTACGTGGGTGGCCAGGCGACCGGCGGCAACACGGCGGGCCTGCCGGCCAGTGGCTTCGAGATGTCCAATGTCAACGGCCTCGCCCGCACGACGAGCGGCGATCTCGTGCTCACCCAGTACGACAAGGTATGGCGCATCCCCGGCGCCACACCCTCGGGCGCGATGACGCTGGTGGCCGGCTCCGGACCGAGCGCGCCGTTCGCGCACGGCGATCTGGGCCCCGCGACGGCGGCCAACCTGAGCATGCAGCTCAACGTCTGTCTCGCGCCGGGCAGCCGCGTCGTCATCGCCGACGACGGCCACCACGCCTTCCGCCGGGTCGAATGAGGCTACGATGCCGCGCGTGGTGACGAAGCTCACGACGGCAGCCTGCCTGGTCGTCGCGCTCATCGTCGCGACGACCTCGGCGCCGGCCCAGCCAGCGCCGGCGCCGCCCACGAACCGCGCCATCGCCGACGCCGAGGCCCGCATGGATCGAGGGCGGATGCTCTACGACCGCGGCGACCTCGCCGGCGCGCTGGCCGAGTTCGAGCAGGCCTACGCGTTGACCCACGCCTGGCAGGTCCTCATCTTCATCGGCGTGGCCCAGTCGCGGCTGTTCCGCTACGCCGAGGCTCTCGAGAGCTTCGAGCGTTACCTCGCCGACGGCGGCGCCGCGGTACCCGAGGCCCAGCGCGCGCAGGTCCTCGCCGAGGTCGCGGCCGTGCGCGCAGTCGTCGCCGAGGTCGAGGTGGTGATCGAGGGTGCGTCGGCGCGGCTGTGGATCGACGATCGCGAGGTCGGCGCGAGCCCGTTCGGGAAACCGTTCGTGGTCGGTCCGGGTCAGCATCGCCTGCGCGCCGAGCGCGCCGGCGCCGAGCCACGAACCGAGACCATCGAGCTCGTCTCGGGCGAACGGCGCCGCGTCGAGCTGTCACTCGCGACCCGGACCACGGCGCGCGCCACGCTCGCGATCGAGGCCCACCCCGGCGCGGCCGAGCTGTTCCTCGACGGCAAGCCGCTCGGCGTCGGACCGTGGCGCGGCGAGCTGACCCCCGGCGGCTACGCGGTGAGTGCGCGGCTGGCTCGCCATCGCTCCGCCGTCGAGCAGGTCGCGCTCGGTGACGGCCAGGACCGCACCGTCGAGCTGACGCTCGAGCCGCTGCCCGACCGCAGCACGCCGCTCCACCGCCGCTGGCAGACCTGGGCTGTGGTCGGCGTCGCCGTGGCCGCCTCGGCCACCTACGGTGTCCTCTACGCCACGCGCTACCAACCCGAGGTGCCGATTGCATGGCCGTGAGCCGCTGCTGGCGGCCGCCGCCACGTCGCTGCTCCTCGCGCTCCCGGGAGGGTGCTTCGACGAGCCCGCGATGCGCGTCGACGTGAGCCGTCCAGATCCGTCCTTCGCGCTGAGCGTGCGGCCGTGCGCCGACACCACGCTCAACCCGACGTCGTGCGACGATCAGCTCCACACCGTCTTCACCGCCGGCATCGGCGACAACCAGTCCGATATCGGCATCTCGATCAACGACGGCACGCAGACGCTGACGCTCGACTTCCGCGCCACCGGCATGGCCGGCGCGGTGACCGGCTGCACGATGGTCACCATCACCGACCCGGGCGACGGCGTGCACGCGCGCGCCGCCATCAAGGCCGACGGCATGCTCGAGTTCCTGGCCTGCCCGACCGGCGCCTGCGTGGTCCATCCGACGCACCCGGACTGCCCGTGAAGGCCCGCACCGCACCGTTCGCGGTCGGTGAGGTGGTGGGCGGCAAGTACCGCCTCGACGGCGTGATCGGCAAGGGCGGGATGGGCACCGTGTACCGGGCCGAGAACCTCGACGTCGGCCGCATGGTCGCGCTCAAGGTCCTGCACGTCGAACTGGCCGGCAATCCCGACCTGATCACGCGCTTCCGCCGTGAGGCCCGGGCCGCCGCGGCGATCGGCCACGCCGGCATCGTCGACGTCTTCGATCTGGCCCGCACCGACGATGGCGCCGAGCTGATGGTGATGGAGCTGCTGCGCGGCGAGAGCCTGGCCACGTGCATCACACGCCGCCGTCGGGTGCCCGCGCGCGAGGCGGTGGCGATCGCCGTCGCCGTGCTCGACGTGCTCGTGGCCGCCCACGCCGCCGGCATCATCCACCGCGACATCAAGCCCGACAACGTGTTCGTGCTCGCGGGCGGCGCGATCAAGGTGCTCGACTTCGGCATCTCCAAGCTGGTCGGTGATGTCGACGAGGTCTCGATCACCGACACCGGCGCGGTGATCGGGACCCCGCGCTACATGCCGCCCGAGCAGGCGCGCGGTGATCGCGACATCGGCCCCGCGGCCGACCTGTACGCCGTCGGCGCCCTCCTCTACCACGCGGTCTCGGGCCACCCGCCCTTCGACGGCAAGGCCTACTCGCAGGTGGTGGCCCAGCTCATGACCGAGCGGCCGCGGCTCCTGATCGCGCGCTGTCCGTGGCTGCCGCCGGCGCTGTCCGAGTTGGTCGAGCGCCTCCTGCGCAAGGATGCAGCCGAGCGGCCATCGTCGGCGAGCGCGGTCAAGGCCGAGCTCGAGGCCATCGAGATCACCGACGATGGCCCCGCGGACGACGACGCCGTGGCCGCGACGCTGCCGGCCGCCGATCCGATCGCACCGACCGCCGCGCCGGCGCGAGCGGAGCATCCACCGGTGATGGCATCGACCGCGGCAGCGGCGTCAGCCGCGCCATCGGTCTCGGGCGCCGCCTCGAAGGCGGCGCCGTCGGTCTCGGCGGCCGCACCCGTGCCGCCCGCACCACCACCGCGGCGCGCGCTCCTGCTCCCTCTCGCCGGCGGCATCGGCGTCCTGGCCATCGCCGCGGTGGTGACGATGCGCGGCGGCTCGTCGAGCTCGCAGGGCGCCGGCCCGACCAGCGACGCCGCGCCGGCAACGCCGATCGACGCCGCACCGGCAACGCCGATCGACGCCGCACCGGCGACGCCGATCGATGCCGCACCGGCAACGCCGATCGACGCCGCGGTCGAGCCCCTCGACGCTGCGCCGCGGCCCGCCGCTCGCCGCCCCGACGCCGCCGTCGCAACGCCGCCGCCGCAACGCATCGACGCCGGCGGCGTGCAACTCCCCGACAACCCCTTCCGCAGCCCCGACGCCGGCACGCCCTGACTGCTGGGGCGGGCGAACGACGATCGATCGCGGCGCGGCCCTGCGCGAATCCTGCCAGGTGCTCACGATGGCGGCGCCAGTTGTTGAGGTCACCGCTGTGGCCGAACGAGCGCTGGTGGTGGCGCTCGATTCAGCGCACGCGCCAGATCGGGAAGTCCTCGCCGACGAGCGGCGGCGTCACCAGGCCGTTCTCGACGACGCCGTCGTCGCTCTCGGGCTCGCACAGGTAGACGGCGATGGCACCGAGCGGCTGCTCGGTGTTGACCAGCACGTGACCAGGCGGCAGCGTCCGCGCCTGGTCGCGCCATGACACCGCGAGGTCACCGACCTGCACGGCCTCGAGGATGCCGCGGCCGCGCTCGCCGCCGATCGACTCGACGCGCGCGATCGCAACGTCGTGCTTCGCCATCGATTCCTCGACGCGCAGGCCGTGCCGGGCGAGGTGCGCCCCCACCGCCGCCGGCACGGCGTAGGCCCGCGGGCGCTCGATCACGGTCTTGCCGACGAAGCGGGCGCGATGAGGGACGTGCACGGAGGTCGGCGCGCCGTCGAGCGTGCGCGGCGCGCGGGTCAGGATCTCGACGGGCGCGGCGAAGTCCTCGAGCTGGTAGCGCACCGCGATCTGGTCGGGCGGCCGCTGGCTGGTCGCGACGACCTCGCGCACGTCGTCAGGGTGCGCTGCGACCCAGCGCAGGAGCTCGAGCTGCCACGCCCGCGCCGTCGCCACCCGCTCCTCGAACGAGAGGTAGCTGTAGCACTCGAGCAGCACGTCGAGCCGGTTGGTGAGCCCGCGGTAGTTCGAACCGAAGCGCGGATGATGGGGATAGGTCATCCAGCCCAGGCCCACCGCCGTCGCCGGGTCGACCGCGGCGCCCTGATCGAGCACGCGCTCGTCCTCGACGAAGTTGCCGTACCAGCCCGAGTCGAAGCCATGACGCTTCACCGCCTTCATCACGTCGGGGACGACGCGCTCGCGCATGAAGGCGATGGGCTCGGCGCGTCCGCTGGCGACGGTGTGCGGCACGTCGACGGTCATGTGGAAGCGGTGCACCGAGCCGTTGGTGGCGTGGTTGTCGATCGTGAGATCGGGCGCCCACGGCTGGCACACGCCGGCCTGTAACAACCGCATCTCCGGCGCAGCCTGGCGCAGGTAGTCGCGGTTGAGGTTGATGCCGTGGCTCTGGGTGCGCGTGCCCACCACCGGACCCGGCTGGCCGCTCAGGTGGGCCAGGTCGAGACGGCGATTCGCGGGATCGAGCGCGTCGCCGCCATCGGGGTTGAACAGCGGCGCCACCAGCAGCGTCATCTGCCCGAGCAGATCGGCGTCGGCGCCGGCCGTGCCGTCGAGCAGATCGCGCACCAGGGCCAGGCTGGCCTCCTTGCCCTCGACCTCGCCGGGATGGATGCCGTCGAGCATCAGCACCACCGGCCGCCCGGCGGCGCGAGCCTCCGCCGGTGTGCGCACGCCGCGCGCCGACAGGACCAGGAGCGGCAGCTCGCGACCCTCGGGGCTCCAGCCGAAGCCGGTGACGTGCAGGCGCGGATCGCTGCGCGCCGCCAGGCCGGCGACAAAGGTCATGACGTCGGCGTGGAGCGACGTCTCGCGGTAGCCGGTGGCCTCGGCGCGGGTCTGCAGCATGGAGGCGGACGATACCCGCTCAGCTCATGAACGTCAGTGCGTCTTCGAGGACTCCCTCGCGATCCACAAGACTCCGTACACCACGACCACAACGGCAAACGACAACTCCCACCACGGCCCCCGCGGTGGCAGCTTCGCGGACTGATCGGACGTCCTTCTCCACGCAGACCACGGCGTCGGGTTGCGGAAGGGCTCGTCCACCGACGCCGCCGTTGCACGCGGCGATGACGGGCTCGGGGAAGAATATCGTCGCGTAGCAGGTCGGATCGTCGATGGCGAGCCGGGTGGAGGCGTAGTCGTCCGCCGCCGTCTCGCAGGCCACGACGCAGGTGCGGCCTGGCTCGTCCCGGAGCCACACCCGCACGTTCTGCGGTTGTGTCCCCCTGCAACCCATCACCATCGCGACCACAAGCCCCAGGCACAGCACCGACGACCTCATCAGACCTCCATCACCCGTCGGCATCGTGGCCGAAGCGCCCCGCGCACCCCCCTCAGCACTGGAAGTAGATGAGCGGCATGACTTCGTCCCGGCGCTGTTCGCGCCCACCGAGCCCACCGAGCCGAGCGCGTTCAGTCTCCGGATCAGGGCACGCGGGCGAACAGACGGTCGCCATCGAACCAGTAGACGCCGGCGTCGTCGCCGATCGGACCCTGCACGAGCACGTTGCTCTCGGTGCGCGCGCCCCGGTAGATCGTCACCGGCGCGTCGCCCGGCGCGACGCGGCGCACGATCGACTCGCCGCCGTAGTCGTTCGCGTAATAGACGACGTGCTCGCTGAGCGCGAGTCCGCGCGCGCGCCGCTCGCCTTGGACGAGGACGCCGTCGGGGCCCCCGGCCGCCGGGGCTCGGTGCACACGCGCGAGATAGTAGTCGGTGAAGTACACGGTGTCGCCGTCGATCGCGATCTGCCACGGCAGCCCGAGATCGCTCGCGAGGCCCTGCGCGGCGCCGCCGGCGATGGGGAGACGCAGCACCCGCGAGAGCCGCTCGCTGCCGCCGGTGCCGGTGTAGACGAAGGCGCCGGCGGCGGTGAGCCCGAGGGGCAGCCCGGGAACATCGGCGAGCAACTCGGGCGCCCCGCCGTTCACCCGCCAGAGCTGGCGCGACGTGCCGTAGACGACGGTGCCGCCGACCGCGGTCAGCGAGACCAGCTCGCCGGGCCCAAGGCCGCTGGCCAGGATCGTCGACGGACCACCGGTGTGCGCGATGCGGCGCACCGTGCCGCCGCCGCCATCGAACGGCCGGTAGCCGAACGCCACACCGGCGCTGTCGACGGCGAGAAGGTCGAGGGAACCGGTGTCGGGCGCGAGGTCGGTGAGCAGCGGCTGCGCGACGCCGCCGGCGCGCGGGACCCGCCAGATCTGCCCTGCGGCGATCCAGTAGATCGCGTCCGCGTCGAGCGCGAGGTACTGGGGCCGCGCGGTCGCGGTCGCGATCACGACCGGCGGTGTGCCGATCGGCGCGCCGCCGCCGACCACGCCGTCCTCGCGGCCGCTCACCGCGAACGTGTAGCGGCACGTCGTGCCGCCCCAGTCGAAGTCCACCTCGCCACCGCCAGTCACGTCCCCGTTCGCCTCGACGGACAGCTCGTACGCGACCTGTGGGTAGGCGCTGCCCTCCGGCGACGGCCACGTCCCGGTCGTGGTGAGCTGCACGCGCAGGAAGCGATCGATGCCGCCGCCGTCCTCGGCGAACGTGCCGTCCTCTACGGTGACCGCCCCGTCGTCGCTGTGGAACACGACCCCGGCTCCGGCGTCGCGCACGGTGAAACGCAGCTCGGTGGGGAGCGTGAACGCGGGGCACGGCGTTGTGTTCGTGGTCGTGAGCGCCAACCGGTACTGCCCGACCGGGCTCATCGGCGCCGGCACGGCGTTCTCGGGATCGGCGCAGCCGCCGAGACAGCCCGCCACGGTTCCGATCGAGGCGATCACCTCTCCCCTCATGTCGAGGAGTCTATACCGCAGCCGGAACGACACGGCGCTCGCGAACGCGGGCCGGGATGCGCGTCACAGTATCCGGCACGCGAGCCTTCAGAACTGGAAATAGATGAAGGGCACGATGTGCGGCACGGCCAGCTCGCGGAGCGCGATCGCGGCGGCCGCCAGCGCCGCGCCCTGCAGCATCGCCGGCGCGGTGACGAAGCGATCGCGCCACCACGCGAAGGTGCGCGGCGCGAAGAAATGACCCAGCGCCGCGGCGACCAGCGCGAGCTGGATCGACGGGATGATGTTGGGTGTGTCCCATTCACTGGCGCCCAGCCGCCGCAGCACGGCGAGCGCGCCGTCGAAGGTCTGGGCCCGGAAGAAGATCCAGGCCAGGCACACGTAGTGGAAGACCAGCACGACCCCGAGGCCGCGCTTCACCGCCCAGCCCAGCCAGCGCAGCGCCGCGTCACCGCGGGCGCCGACCTCGGCGGCGTCGGCGAGCCAGGCCAGGACCGCCGCCGCCGCGCACATCGGCAGCCACAGCCCCGAGACGCCCTCGTGCAGTGCGACGAACAACCCCAGCACGGCGGCGGCGCCGACCAGCCGCGCCACCAGCGCGCGCTGCGGCATCGGGCGAGCATCCACCAGCGGCGGCGCGTCGCCGCTGGCGAGCCACGCGGTGAGCGCGGCCCACAGCGGGACGCTGTAGGCCCAGGCCAGCACCAGATCGAACCACACGCTCGACCACAGGTCGGCCTCGGTGGCGGCCAGGTGCATCGCGAAGCCGGCGCCGAACAGGCCCAGGCACGCGCCCAGCATGTAGCCCGCGCTGTAGCCGGCCTCGACCTTGCGCTGGTACGCGCGCGTCACCGCCAGCCCACCGCCGTGCAACACGCCCCAGACGATGAACGTCCAGCTGGCGCCGTGCCACAG
>SXJR01000332.1 GCA_005779305.1 Myxococcales bacterium | reverse complement strand
GCGGCGGCGGCTCGGCCGACGCCCGCTTCGTCGACGAGGACGGTCTGAGCTGGCGCGATGCCAACCTGACCAACTTCACCTCGTACCCCGAGCCCGGCAGCGAGGAGTGCGAGGACTTCAGCGGCTGCGAGTGGGCCGGCCGCTTCGCCTTCGTCGATGGCCAGCAGACCGAGGCCTGGGTCATGGCCCACAACATCGCCGCGGTTCACTCCGACCACGCCGACCAGTACGGTCTCCACACCCTGCGGCTGCGCGCCGAGGACCGCCGCATCGACGTGGTCGTCTACGACCTGTGCTCCGACTCCGACTGCAGCGGCTGCTGCACGCGCAACGCGCGGGAGACCGGCTTCCTCATCGACCTCGAGCACTACACCGCCGAGCGCTTCGGCATGGGCGACGGGATCGTCGAGTGGGCGTGCCTCGACTGCTGACGATCAGGTCACGACGCCCGGCGGCAGCGTGGCCTCGGCCTCGAGGGTGGTCTTCTGCTCGAGCGTGCGCTCCTCGTCGCCGGCGGCGATGGTGACGCGCACGGTGTAGGTCGCGCCGGCCGCCACGTTGGGCGCCGAGAGCGCGTAGCTCACCTGGAGGACGTCGGCGGGAGCGATCTGCTCGTCCCAGGTCTGGTAGCTGTCGCTGGCCCAGCGGCTGGGCGCGCGCGGGGTCAGGTCGGCGACCTTGGTGCCGCTCTCGTCGAGCAGCTCGATCTTCTGGATGGCGACCTTCGACCCGGTCTTGGTGTCGTTGGCGATGCGGAGCTGGATCGAGCTCTGCTCGCAGGCGCGGTCGCCCATCGTCTCCGACATCATGCGCGCGCCGGGGCCGGGCTTCTGCATCGACTCGGCGTCGGCCTGCGCGAGCTTCTCGGCCGGCTCGGCCGGCGCGGTGGTGGGGCCACCGCCGCAGTCATCGGCCAGGGTGACCGACGCGATGGCGACGTCGACCTTGGCGACCTTGACCGGCGGCGTGGTGTCCGGTTCGGGGGAGGAGCTGCCACAGGCGAGCGCGGCGGCGGAGAGCGCGACGAAGAGGACGGAGCGGATGGTCATCATGGGCCCTCGTTGAAACGTTCGTCCCAGGCTACCGGTCTGCCGGCGTAAATGCGAGCGCGCTCGCCAGGTTGCGACCGTGGCATGATCGGCACATGGGAGTCGATCTCGCCACAGATCCGTGGAAGGGCTTCAATCCCTTCCAGAGCCGTCGTGACCACCACGACGACCTCTACACGATCGTCAACCGGATCCGGACCAGCGACCCGGTCTGGAAGACGCCGATCGGCGTCTACATCCTCAGCCGCTACGCCGACGTCGATCACCTGCTCAAGCACACCGCCTCGGGCGTACGCACCCGCAACGGGACCCTGCCGTCGATGCGGCCGCGGCCCGCCGATCATCCACGTAACCGCTTCATGCTCTCCAACGATCCGCCGGTGCACACCCGCCTGCGCAAGCTGGTGCAGCAGGCCTTCACGCCGCGGGCGCTGGAGCGGATCGCCTCCACCGTCGACCGCGTGGTCGTCCAGGCGCTCGACGCCATCGCCGGCCGCGACGAGTTCGACCTGGTCGCCGAGCTCGCCCTGCCGGTCCCCTCGATCGTCATCTGCGAGATGATGGGCGTGCCGGCGGAGGACCGCGCCCGGTTCACGCGCTGGACCGCAGACGCCACCCACGATCTCCAGCTCATGCCCGATCCGGAGATCGCGCGGCGCGCCGACGAGGCCAGCTTCGCGCTGAGCGCGTACTTCGAGGGTCTGATCGAGCAGCGCCGCAACCACCCCACCGACGACATCCTCGGCGGCCTCATCCGCGCCGAGCAGGACGGCGGCAAGCTCGACCACCTCGAGCTGATCTCGCAGGCCATCGGGCTGCTCATCGCCGGCTTCGAGACCACGATCGGCGCCATCTCGCTCGGCGTGCGCAGCCTGCTGCTTCACCCCGAGCAGCTCGCCCGCCTGCGCGCGCACCCCGAGCTGATCAAGCCAGCGGTCGAGGAGTGCCTGCGCTTCGACACGTCGATCCCGATCACCTCCCGCATCCTCCACGAGCCGGCCGAGTTCGGCGGCGTCACGCTCCCCGCCGACACTGCAGTGGTGGCGCTCATCGCCGCCGCCCAGCGCGATCCCGCGGCCTACACCGACCCCGACACCTTCGACATCGGGCGGGCCGAGGCGCCGGTGCTCGCGTTCGGTGGCGGCGTCCACCACTGCCTGGGCGCACACCTGGCCCGCATGGAGATGCAGAAGTCGATCCTCGGCCTGGTCCAGCGCTTCCCCGATCTCCAGCTCGTCACCGACAAGCTGGTCTGGGGCCGCTCGCTCTTCCGCGTGCCCGAGCACCTGATGCTCCGGCGCGGCTAGAGCACATCCCACAACCGATCGCCGGCTGCGACCGTCGCGACTCAGATCGCCAGGCCCACGGACAGGTCGACGGCGCCGCGCTGCTCCCCTCCGGAGAGGGCGCCGTCGGGGCGCGGCGGCGGCTCGGCGCCGCGCGGGTCGTAGGCGCGCATGGTGTCGAGCCGATCGCGGTCGACCGTGCCGCCGAGGACGTAGGCGCCGTAGCCGACCTCGACGGTGACGCGGCGGCCGAGGCGGACGCCGCCGGCGAAGCGGGCGCCGATCAGCGCGCCGACCTCGCCGGCGACGGTGGTGTCGTCGAGCCAGCTCACCGAGCCTCCAGCCGAGAGGTACGGTGTGACCGTGCCGCGGCGCATGGGCACGGCGAGGTTGAGCGGGTAGAAGCCGAGGCCGTAGCTGCGGTGCTCGGCGCCGAAGGCGAGCGCGGCCTCGACGCGCACGAACAGGTGACGGCCGCCGGCCTCGAGAGCCGGCGCCGCCGTGACCATGGTGGAGCTGACGCCGAGGTCGGTGCGATCGATCGGCGCCGTGGCCATGGTCGAGCCGGGCGCGTTGCCGTGGGCGCGATCGTAGGCGTCGGCGGCGGCGTTGTAGGCGCGCACCGCGTCGTCGACGGGTGCGCCCAGCATCGGCGTGTCGCGCTCGGGGGTGAGGGCGACCGGTGCCACGCCGATGCGGAGCACGCCGCGCGTCTCCGCGCCGGCCTCGGCGGGAGCCGAGACCACGAACACGACCGCGGCGAGGAGGAGGGTGGAGAGGAGGGAACGAGGACGGGTGGGACGAGTGGGGGAGGAGGACAACAGCGACCTCGGCCGGCGCTTCTCGATACTTCACGATGCGTGCCCAAGTCGCGGGTCGTGATCCCCGCGACTTGGGCCGGGGCAACCGGGGGCCGCGGTGTGCACCTGAGCGGTCGCGCCCCCACCGGCGACGGCCCGGCGGCGGGCCCCTCCGCCGAGCGCTATAGTCAAGCGCATGAAGCGATGGACGGGGATGATGCTCGTGATCGCCGCGACCGGGGCGAGTGGCGCGTGCGGTGGCGGCGGCAAGGCGGCGCCGACCGCGCCCGCCGACCCGGGCGAGACGCCCGATGCGGGCGCGACCGCGGTCGAGGCGCCGCCGCCCGAACCGCCGCGGGATCCGCTGTGTCTGGCGCTCGACGAGGTGCTGGCGGCGACCGCCGACGAGTTCGCGGCGATGCGCGGCGACATCATCGACACCAAGCTGCGCAAGGTCCGCAAGGACTACACGTCGACGTTCGCGCTGCCCGGGACCACCTGCATCATCTACGACATGGTCAAGACCGGGCCGACCACGATGTCGTGTGCCTACGACGACGGCGGGGACTACGCCGCGTTGATCGCGACCGTCCCGGCCTGCCTCCCCGAGGGCTGGACCCAGACCAAGAACGAGAAGCGCGAGAGCTCCTGGAAGGCCAACGCGGACGACAAGGACAGCCACACCATCGTCCTCACCGAGAAGGACAAGCAGATCCGCATGCTGATCTGGTGACGGGACGGCGCGCGATCAGACCTGGGTCGCGTAGCCCATGATCTGGAAGACGCTGACCGGCTGGGCCTTGCCCTTGACCATGATCGGCGGGAGGTGCTGGTAGGCGTAGCGATTGCCGAGCTGGGCCAGGGTCTCGGCCGAGACCAGGATGACGCCCGGCGACGCCGCCCCGCACAGGCGCGAGGCCAGGTTCACGTGGTCGCCGATGGCGGTGTACTCCATGCTCTTCGACGAGCCCATGTAACCGGCGACCACCGGGCCGGTGTTGATGCCGATGCCGATCGCGAACTGGTCGCCGGAGGCCTCGTGCTCGCGGTTGAACTGAAGGAGGAACTGCAGCATCTCGATCGCGCAGTCGACGGCGTTGATCGCGTCGTGGCCATACGAGATGGGCGAGCCGAACAGGGCCAGGATGCCGTCGCCCATGAACTTGTCGAGGGTGCCCTTGTGGCGGTGGATGGCGTCGACCATCAGCTCGAAGTAGTCGTTGAGCACCGACACGATGTGGGCCGGGGTGTGGCGCTCGGACCACGAGGTGAACCCACGCACGTCGGTGAACATGACCGTGGTCGGGCGTAGCTCGCCGCCGCGCTCGAGACGGACGCCGCCGTTGACCACCTGCTCGACGACCTCGGGCGGCAACAGGCGCTCGAAGTCGCGGCGGGCCAGCGCGCTGCGCTCGAGCTGCTTGGCCTTGTAGGCGTTGTCGACGGCCTGGGCCGCCTGGGCGGCGACGCCGTCGAGGATCTGGAGGTCCTTCTCGTGGAAGGCGTTGGTCGCCACCAGCGAGTCGAGGTGGATGATGCCGAAGAGCTGCGACTGGTAGATCATCGGCACGCACATCGTCGAGCGGATCCCGCCGGCGATGACCGACTTGGCGCCGGCGAAGCGCGAATCCATCATCGCGTCCATCGTGATCACCGACGCGCCGCTCTGGAAGACCTGGTTGATGATCGTGTGCGACAGGTTGATGGCCTCGCGCGAGTCGCGGGCGTGTTTGACCGCGCGCGGCGAGAGCTGGCGGGTCTGCGGGTCCATCAGCAGGATCACGCCGCGGTCGGCGGGCAGGAGCTTGAAGGTCTCGTCGAGCAGCCGGGACAGGAGCTTGTCGATGTCGGGCTCGAGGCCGATGGCGCGGTTGAGCTCGTTGGCGATGCGCAGCTTCTCGTAGTCGCGCTTGAGCTGCTCGACGTCGGCGATCTGGGCGGCCGGCCGGAAGCCCTCGATCGGGGCCCGCTCGATCTTGGCCTGGACCTGCGGTGCCGACGACTCGACGATCTCGACCGCGGGCGCGGACCGCGAGGCCGACGCGAACGAGAACACCAGGACCGACGCGCCGACGCTGATCTGATCGCCCTCCGCGAGATCGTGGGCGTGCACGCGGTGGCCGTTGACCACGGTACCGTTGGAGCTGCCCAGATCGCGCAGCGACCAGCGGCCGTTGGCGTGGCTGATCTCGGCGTGCTGCTTGGAGATCAGCCCGTCGAGGATGCGGATGTCGCATCCGTCCATGCGCCCGATGATCGTGCGCTCCCCGAGCTCGTACTCCCTCCCGTCGGCGGTGGTGTGGACGAGGATGGCCATGATTGTCGCTGCCAGGGTATCGCGTCTTGGTCCGGATTGATCATGGTAGGCTCGCCGGCCGATGCATCGAGCGGTACTTGCCGCGGCCGGCCTCGCAGCGCTGGCGGCCTGTGACGGCGCCGAGGATCGCTCGAGCGACTGGGACTACGTGCACACGGCGATCCTCCGCCCGAGCTGCGCCACGGCCGCCTGTCACTCGGGCCTGTCGTCGGTGGCCGGGCTCGATCTGTCGAGCCCCGACGCCGCCTACGCGTTCTTGACCGGGCGCGTGTGTGGGGCTCCGCCCCAGGCCGGCGATCCGCCCGGCAACTTCGTGCGGCCTGGTCAGCCCGAGAGCTCGCAGCTAATGTGGATGCTGCGCGGGGAGGGGACCGCGCTGGTGATGCCGCCGGACACGCCGCTGCCCGACGTCGAGATCGAGATCGTCGAGCGCTGGATCCTCGAGGGCGCCACGTGCGACTGACCGTCGTGCTGGTGTGGCTCGTGGCCGGCGCCGGCAGCGCGTCGGCCTACCCGCAGTTCCAGCTCTCGACCGACCACGAGCGCTGCGGCGACTGCCACCTCTCGGCCGCCGGCGGCGGGCTTCTCAACGACTACGGTCGAGGCGAGTCGGCGGATACCATCAGCGGCCGCGGCGACGGCGCGTTCCTGCACGGAGCCTGGGAGCCGCCGGGCTGGCTCGCCCTCGGCGCCGACCTGCGGGGCGCGTTGGGCGGCAAGCAGCTCGATGGCCACGAGCCTGACACGCTCGCCTTCCCCATGCAGGCCGACGTCCACGCTCGCGTCGCGGCTGGCCCGGTCGCGCTGTCGATCACCGCCGGGCTGCGGGGGAGCGCGCGCGAGCGATCACCGGGGCCGGCGATCGCGGCGTGGGTCGCCTCGCGCGAGCACTACGTGACGTACCAGCGGCACGATGACGGTCCCTACGTCCGCGCCGGCCGCTTCTACCCGGTGTTCGGGATCCGCACCCAGGACCACACCGCCTATCCCCGGCGGCACCTCGGCTACTACCTGCTCGAGGAGCCCTACGCGCTCGGCGGTGGGCTGAGCGGCACCGGCTGGGAGGCGCACGGGTCGGCGTTCGTGGCCAACCCGGTGCCGTTCACCGGCGCCGGCCCGCGCGCGTCGGGCGCGACCGTCTACATGGAGCGCCGGCTCGCCGCCGGCACGCGCGCGCTGGCAGGGCAGGCCCGCGTCGCCGTCACCGCCGAGGACCGCCGCTACACCGTCGGCGCCGTCGGCAAGCAGTGGCTGAAGGGGTCGCGGCTCATGGTCCTGTCCGAGCTCGATCTGCAGGTCCAGACCTTCACAAGCGGCGGCGGCACGCGGCCGCAGCTGGTCGGCTACGTCGGCGTCACCCGCATGATGCTGCCGGGCTGGATGATCGGTGGCGCGATCCAGCGCTGGGCGCCGGATCTCATGCTCCAGGGCAGCACGCGCAACGCGCTCGAGATCAATGCCCAGGCCTTCCCGTGGGCGCACGTCGAGGTCCACCTGCTCCTGCGCGCCGAGGCGACCGGCGGCGACACCTTCGCGCCCAACCTCCTGTCGCTCCTCCAGCTGCACTACTATCTCTAGGTCATGCGTCTCGCCGCCATCTTCGCCGTCGTCGTGGCGCTCGCCGCGGCGCCGGGCTGCGCGCTCGACGATCCGCCCGAGGTTCCGAGCTGGCAGGTCGACGTGATGCCGGTGCTCGCCGCCAACTGCGTTCGCTGTCACGGCTTTCCGTTGAACCCTGTGGCGCGGAACGACTTTCGGCTCGACGCGTACAGTCCGACGTTGCTGCCCGGCGAGACGATTCCCATCGACGGTGCCGGGGGCCCGGGCCTGGCGAGCCAGATCGCAACGTTCACGAGGCCCGGATTCAGCGTCTCCTTGAAGGTACGCATGCCGCCTGACCGGACCCTCGCGGATCGGGAGTACCTGATCCTGCGAAACTGGGCGGGCGCAGCCGACGCCGTGACCGAATCCGGGCCGCGTGGGCCCGGCCGTTTCGACAACCGCGCGCCGACGGTGACCTCCTTCGAGGAGGTGGCGCGTGTCGGTCGAAAGGTGACCTTCGCCTTCGAGGTGAGCGACCTCGATCACGACCTTGTCAGCGGCGTGGTGATCGGCCCCACCCTCGATGTGCAGATGCAGGTGCAGCCCGGCAACATCGGGATCCTGGTGTCTGGTCGTCGTACGTTCGAATGGGACACGACCGGATTGCCGGAGGGCTCGTATGACCTGACCGCTCGGCTCGACGACGGCGCCGACATCGACGGGCCCGACGGCGAAGAAGACTACATCGACGTCCCGGTCATGACGGTGGTGATTCCGTGACGCGTCAGCTCGCGCTGGCGGTCGCGCTGGGTGCGTTGACCGCGTGCGGCGAGTCGATTTCACCCGATCCGATCGGCGACTACACCGACCTCACGACTGAATGGAATCGCATCGAGACCTCGGGCCCGGCACCCGGCCACGGCGACACCATCCGGTTCATCTACTTCAACGAGGTCGCCCGCGGAATGGGGACGCGAGAGCTCGGGGCGATCCTGGTGAAGGAGGTCTACGAGGACGACGGCGGCGTGCCCGGCGCGCTGCGCTACGTCGCGATGATGCGCAAGGTCCGGCGTGGGATCTCGCCCGACGACGAAGGCGGCTGGCTGTTCTCGCAGGCCGACACCCCGGGCGGCGCCGAGAGCCACAGCGACACGTGCTGGAACCGCTGTCACGTGCAGGCGCCCGTGTTCGGCGTCTGGTTCGACTACACGCAGTACGACCGACCGACTCCCTAGAGCAGCACGCTGGCAAGCGGCGTGGTGCCATCGTCGCCGAACCTGGCCTGAGGCGCGCCCAGCCCCTGCAGAATGGCCAGGAACAGGTTGGCCAGCGGCGTCCCGCTGGTGAACCGCCGGTGCTCACCCTGGCGGATCGTGCCGCCGCCGCCACCAGCGATGACCACCGGCAGGTTGGAGTGGCGGTGGGCGTCGCCGTCCTCGATCTCGCTCGAGAAGAACACGACCGTGTTGTCGAGCACCGAGACCCCGGGCGCGTCCTCGATCGCGTCGAGGCGGCCGAGCAGGTAGGCCAGCTCGCCGACCTCCCAGGTGTCGATCAGGGTGAGCTTGTCGAAGTTGCTCTGGTTCATCATGTGGTGCGACAGCTCGTGGTGCGACTCGGTGACGCCGACCTGTGGGTGGGTGGTGCCCGATCCGGCGTTGCCGAGCATGAACGTCATCACGCGGGTCAGGTCGCACTCGAACGCGATCACCATCAGGTCGGCCATCGCCCGTGCCCGGGCGGCGAATGACAGGTTGTCGGTCGGTCGGGCGCCCGGACGACAGACCCGGGGCGGCGTCGCGACCCGCTCCTCGAGCTCGCGCACCGAGGTCAGGTACTCGTCGAGCTTGAGCTGATCGGTCTTGCCCAGCTGGGCGCGCAGCGACGTGGCCTGATCGACCGAATGATCGAGCACGCTGGTGCGGTAGAGCTGACGGCGCGCGATCTCGGCCGCCGAGGCATCGGGGTCGTAGCCGGCGAACAGACGATCGAACAACGCGCGCGGGCTGGTCTGCTTGGGCAGGGGCGTGGTCGGGCCCGCCCACGAGATCGACCGAGCGTAGGCGCAGCTGTAGCCGGTGTCGCAGTCGCCGACGCTGGAGCCACCGTCGGTGCCGAGCTCGAGCGACGGGTACGAGAGCCCCTCGCTGAGGACCGGCGCCAGCACCTGATCGAGCGAGATGTTGTTGAGGATGTCGGCGCCCGCGGTCTTGCGGACGTGGGTGCAGGTCAGAAACGACCCGGTGCCGGACGCGTGATCGCCGCCGCCGTCGGAGCGGCCAGGACGGTTGTCGAGGCCGCTCAGGATCGAGACCTTCGCCCGCATCGCCTCGAGCGGGGTCAGGATGGGCGTCGCCACCCAGGCCGGACCGGTGACGGCCGGCGTCCACCGGCTCATCACGATGCCACAGGGGATGTAGTAGCCGAGGAACCGCTTGGGCACCTCGGCGCCGCCGCCGCGGGCGGCGCGCGGGCGCAGTGATTCGAGCAAGGGCAGGGCGATGGCCGCGCCAGCGCCACCGAGGAAGAGCCGTCGGCTGAGTCTCATGGTTCACCTCGCCGCGAGACGAAGAAGTCGTCGGTGACGATGTCGACCAGCAGGTCCTTCAGCACGAAGCCGTTGTCGGCGAAGCGCTTGGTCAGCTCGTCGATGTGCTCGGTCGACTCGATCCGGAACGGCGAGCGGCCGGTGTAGGTGTAGAGCTTCTCGACCAGGCAGCGGTACACCTGGGGCTCGGCGGCGAGCAGGGCGACCATCTCGGCCGGGCCGTCGAAGGACGCGGCGTGGCCGAAGGTGCCGGTGGCGTCGATCGGGTAGCCGCCGTCGTCGGTGCGCCAGCGGCCGATGGCGTCGAAGTTGTCGAGCCCGAAGCCGAGCGGATCCATCACCTCGTGACAGCTCGCGCATACCGGGTCCTGCTGGTGCTGTTCGAGCCGATCGCGGATCGAGCCGGTCGCCATCATGCCGTCGGGCAGGCCCTCGACGCCGGGTGGCGGTGGTCGCGGCGGCAGGCACAGGAGGTTGTCGAGGATCCACTTGCCGCGCAGCACCGGTGAGGTGCGCTTGGGGCGCGAGGTGACACGCAGGAAACTGCCCTGCATGAGGAAGCCGCGCCGCTGGGTGTCGGCGAGCGAGACCCGTACCGGCTCGGCGCTGCCGACCGGCGGCAGCCCGTAGTGCAGGGCCAGGCGGTCGTTGGCGTAGGTGAAGTCGGCGACCAGGAACTGGTCCATCGGGATGTCTTCCTCGAGGAAGGCCTGGAAGTAGCGACGGGTCTCGGCCCGCATCGCGTCCTCGAGCTCGTCGTCGTAGTCGGGGTACAGCATGTAGTCGGGGTCCTGATCGCCGAGGGCGCGCGTGAACAGCCACTGACCCGCGAAGTTGTCGATGAGCGCCACCGCCTTGGGATCGTCGAGCATGCGGCGGGCCTGGCGCTCGACCTCGGCGCGATCCTGGAGCAGCCCGGCCTCGGCGGCGGCGAACAGCTCGGCGTCGGGCATCGTGCTCCACAGGTAGTACGAGAGCCGCGTGGCCAGCTCCCAGTCGGTGAGCGGGTGGGGCGTCTTCGAGCCCGGCGAGGGGTCGATCTCCACGCGATAGATGAAGTGCGGCGAGACCAGTACCGCCTGCAGCGCCAGGCGGAGGCCGGCCTCGGCGGTGTCGCCCTCGCCCAGCGCGACGTCGACCAGCGCGAGCAGATCCTGGATCTCGAGCTCGGTGGCGGGACGGCGCCAGGCCCGGCGGGCGAAGGCCGACAGGATCGATCCCTGGCAGGTGCGATCGTCGAGCTCGGGACAGATGAGGACGGCGGCGCGTCGATCGCCGTCGACCGGCGGCGCCCCGATCGGACCCTCGACGATCACGTGATCGACCCAGAGGTTGCGATCGGCCATCGTCGCCATGTCGTAGTAGTCGTTGACGAATCCGACGATGATCTGGGCGTTGCCGGCGGGCAGCGGAAACATCGCCTCGTAGACCGCGGGCGCCGCCTGCACCGCCGTCACGTCGCGCACCACCGGCGTCTGACCCGATACCTCGATCGAGAGTCGGGCCGGTTCGGGCCCGGCCTGCTGGCCGTACGCGCGCACCGCGATCCGGTACTGACCGGCCGCGGCGATGGGGACGTTGACGGTCGCGGTGCCGTTCGAGAAGAACAGCCAGCCCGTGCCCGAGGTGTTGCCGGAGCTCGACGGGCCCATCACCTCGAACATCTGCATCGTGCTGGTGGTGCTGGTGCGGAGCGTGTCGGCGATCAGCTCCTCGGCCGCGGTCTCGTAGAGCTCGACCAGGAGCGGCGACAGCCGCAGGACGTCGGCGACGTTGTCGAAGCCGTAGCCGCGATCGTCGGCCGGGAAGTCATCCGCGGGACGCAGCTCGGTACCGAGCAGATCACGGACGGTGTTGTTGTACTCGGCGTTGTTGAGGCGGTGCAGCGTGACCCGGCCGGGGTCGTCGGAGCTGCTGCCGTTCCCGCATGCCGCCGCCGCCGCCGCACTGACCAGGAGCAGGGCACCTGGGAGCTTCGTCGCGTGCATGTCCCTGAGGGTAACCTCGGTTGGTCTGTCCTCGATCAACTGTCTCTGACTTCGCGGGGATTGGCCGGACCTCTCGGCTCGCGGCTGCGGTGATCGCCGTGATCGATTCGCCGGCTCGCGCAACTGGGTGGACATGCAGCTCCCAACGTTTCCCCGATGGATGGCCGCCGCGCTCGCCCTGGCGGGCGCCGCGGCCTGCGGCAGCGCGGTCGACATGGGTGGCGCCGACGCCGCCGGACCGATCACCCACGCGCTGAGCGTGGTGCGCGGCGGTGGTGGTGCCGGTATGGTGGCGTCGAGTCCCGGCGGCATCGCCTGCGGGACCGATTGCGAAGAGGCGATGGTCGAGGGGGCGGAGGTCAGCCTGACCGCCACGCCCGACGCCACGTCGACGTTTGCGGGCTGGAGCGGCGACTGCACGGGTGCGGCGACCACGTGCGCCGTCACGATGAGCGCCGGCCGGTCGGTGACGGCCACGTTCGAGCGCGTGCCCGGTGCGGTCACCCTGACCTTCGCCGGCACCGGCGGCGGCCAGGTCACGTCGTCGCCGGCGGGCATCGACTGCCGCGACGATTGCTCGGCGGTGTTCGCGACCGGCACGGTGGTGACGTTGACGGCGACGCCCGATGCGACGTCGGAGCTGACTCGATGGACCGGGGCGTGCAGTGGGGCCGGCCAGTGCGTGATCATGGCCGGGGCCAGCGCGGTGGTGGGCGTGGAGCTGCGCCGTCGGTGCCAGGCGGCACCGACGGTGCTCGCCGCGACGGGCTCGCACACGATCACGGTGCCCGAGAATTGCGCGGCGGTCGTGGTGAAGGCGTGGGGCGGCGGCGGCGGCGCGGGCAGCGCCGGTTCAGGTGGTGCCGCCGGCGGCGGTGGTGGGTTCGCCAGCGCCAGGGTGCTGGTGACGCCGGCCGAGGGGCTCGCCGTGCACGTCGCTGGCGGCGGCGGCCAGGGCGCGTTGTACAGCGGCGGCGGTGGCGGTGGTGCGAGTGCGGTCATGCGCGGCGCCGCCGAGCTCGTCGTGGCTGGCGGCGGTGGAGGCGGCAGCCACGCGGCGGT
>SXJR01000331.1 GCA_005779305.1 Myxococcales bacterium | reverse complement strand
CCTTCGATCACCGCGACCACCTCGGGGTCCGATCCGATGCCGCCGCGCATGAGCGCGACGAAGGGCCGGGCGTGGTGCGAGACGTGATCGAGGTACGCGTCGAGGCCGGCGCGCATGCGCTCGAGCGGCGGCAGCGAGTTGCTGGTGGCTGCGGTGGTGCTGGCGATCAGCTCATCGGCGGTGGCGCGCGATTTCCGGACCTGCGGGACGATCACGCCCACGCCCACGTCCACGTCCACGTCCACGCGGGCGGAGCAGGCGATCGAGGATGCGGATGGGTTGATCGCCAAGGGTGATGCGAAGGGCGCTGCCGATGTGCTGGAGGCGTACCTCGACGACGCGAGCGAGGATGCGGGCGCGGGGCTGGCGGCGTTCCTGCTGGGCCGCATCGCGCAGGATCAGTTGAAGGACCCCGAGCGGGCGGCGGCGGCGTTCGCGCGCACGATCCAGATCGGCAGTCCGCGAGCCGTGCAGGAAGAGGCCCGGGTGAGGCGGGCGCGGGCGCTCGATGCAATGACGCCGTGAGGCGCGCGGCGATCGCGCTGACGGCGATGACGGGCGGGGCACAGGCGCAGCCCACGACCGAGGTGGTCAGCTGCCCGTTCGATGGAGCGGCGATGGCGGCCGCGCTCGTGCTGGAGGAGCAAGCGGCGGGGAAGCCGAATCCGGGCGGAACGGTGAGCGTCGTGTGCGCGAGTGAAGGCGCGAAGGTGACCGTGACGATCGGCGGACGGGCGCAGGCACGTGAGATCGTGCTCGTCGACGTGCCGGCGGCGCTGGCGCCGAGGGTGGTGGCGCTGGTGGTGGTCGGGATCTGGGGGGAGACGGGGGACGGAGACGGAGACGGGAATCAGGGGACGGGAAACGGGGAACGGAGAACGGGAAACGGGAAACAGGAGACGGGGGCGACGGGGACGACGGGGACGGGGACGGGGACGGATGTGGTTGCGGCGCCGGGTGCGGTCACGGCGCCAGGTGCGGATGCGGCTACGGTCGCGGTCGGGGCCGCGTCGCGCCCGTCCCTCATCCGCGACGGCCTCACCCGGCGAGCCACCGGCGTGACGGCGCGCGGTTTTGGACGGCTCCACGACGGCCAGACGGCGCTGTGGGGCGCGAGCGCGGCGATCGAGGTGGGCGCGATGCGCGCGGGCGTGGTCGGCGCCGGCGCGCAGGTCGAGGCGACGCTGGGCACGGTCACGCCGTGGATGTTCGGCGTGATCGGCGGCGTGACCGTCGCCTGCAGCGGCGCGGCGTGTGTGGGGGTCCAGGGCGAGGTCGGGCGCGTCGCGGTGCAGGCGAGCGCCAGCGACCCGATGGTCTCCGCGCGCGCGATCGCCGCGATGTACCTGCACGCCGCCGTCGAGGTGTCGATGAGCGCCCGGCTCGCCGGGATCGAAGTGGCCGCGGTGGCGGCGCTCGGCAGCAGCCGCGGCGTCATCGCGCGCGCCGACGACGAGGCGGCGGCGGTGGTGGCCGGCTGGACCCTGGGCGGCGCGATCGAGGTGCGGCGATGAGGGCCGTCGCGGGGGTGGTGCTCGCGCTCGCGGCCTGCGTCGCCGCCGATGAACCCGTGCTGTCCGCGGGGCCCACGCTGACGAGCTGCATGGACGTGCTCGATCGACAGTTCGACCAGCAGGCGTGCTCGTTCGACGGCGTGTGCACGTGGTCCGACGCCGAGCCCAACGGCCAGGCCTGCTGCACCTACTTCGCGGTGTGCGCCGAAGGCCGGCTGCTCGTCGAGCCGATGTGCGGCACTGGCGATCCGGGGATGTGCGCGGCCTGCCCCGCCGGCACGGAGCCGGTGATGAGCGGGGGCTGCGCCACGTGCACGTGCGCGCCGCCCTCGCAATGCGACGGGACCACCGACGGCTGCGACCCGACCGAAGTCTGCTATCGCGGCCAGGTGTGCGCCCAGGATTGCGCACCGGGTCAGCTCGAATGCTGCGCAAATGTCTGCGCACTGCCGGGCTGTGCCGAGCCGGCGCCGCTCGGATGTCGTATGGACTGTCCCATGGAGCTCGGGTGCGCACAGTGCATGGGCACCGCCTGCACCTGCACGGCGGGAGTGTGGTCGTGCACGCCAGTCTGCTCCGACGTCGTCGGCCCGTGCTTCCTGCCGTAGGTGTACAATCGAGCCGTGCCCGGCCCGAGCGTGCTACCCCGGGTCGGACGTCCGCCGACGCTCGACGATCTGGATCTCGACGACCTCGAGTCGGTCCGGCTCTTGCTCCGCGGTGACTCGGTGGTCGACTGGCACCACCTGGCCTTCCACGACGAGGCCGCCGTCGATCGGTTCCTGCGCCTGTGCGAGCTCGATCCCGGGTCCGACGCCGAGATGCATCGGCTCGAGGCAGTGCGCGCCGACGCCGTCGACTACCTGACCCGGGTCTACCACCTGCCCTTGCCCGACGAGGTCGCCGAGGACGTCGCCGCCCGCGACCTCTTCCTGATGGCCTCGCGCAGCGGCCCGCACCAGCGCGCCGCCTGCGTGGTGCTCAAGGTGATGCACATCATCTACCACCTGGCCGGCCGCCAGGCGCTGCTCCGCCTGTCGGTCTCCGACGACGCCATCTTTCGCGAGATCGAGCTCAAGGTGGTGCGCGTGGTCGAGGATCTGCGCGCCTCGGGTTGCGCGGTCGCCGAGTTCGAGTGGAGCCGCAAGCCGCGCGACTCGCAGATCACCAAGCTCCTGGCCAAGGTCTCGACCCTGGCCGCCAACATCTACGACAAGCTGCGCTTCCGGCTCATCGTCCCCACCTACGACGATCTGATCCCGACCCTGGCCACCCTCACCCGCCAGCTCATCCCGTTCAACTACGTGGTGCCCGGCGAGTCGGTGAACCAGCTCATCGATCTCGAGACCGAGCTGGCCCGCCGTCCGCGCCTGGCCGGGCTGGCCGATCCGCTGCAGGCCGACGAGCACGCCGGCGCCAGGTCGCTCAACGAGTTCTCGGGCCCCGAGTACCGCATCATCAACTTCGTCGCCGATCTGCCGCTGCGGCTCGAGCGCCTGGTGCCGAACCACAGCTTCGGCCCCGACGACAGCCACGTGGTCTTCGTGCTCACCGAGTTCCAGATCGCCGACAAGGCGACGGCGGTGAGCAACGAGTCGGGCGCGCAGAGCCACGAGGCCTACAAGGCCCGGCAACACGAGCGGGTGCGCGCCCGCCTCCTGCGCGAGCCCGAACCGGGCGAGTGACGGCGCCGCGCTGAGCCGTTTTCGGTGGGCTCGGGCTCCATGGGGAAACCAACCCGATCGGAGACCCGTCCATGTCCCTCTCCCGCTTCCTCCTCCCCGTGGCGCTCGTCGCCACGGCGACGCTGGCCGGCTGCGACGTCATCGACGACGATGGCGCCAGCAGCGAGCTCAGCGACCCCGCCACCCAGACCTGCCTGCGCGAGACCGTCGAGGAGTGCTACGCGCAGAACCTCTCGCCCGACCTGTGCGCGGCGCTCATCGAGGTACGCTGTCTCGATGACGGCGGCATGCCCCCGGGCGACCCCGGCGATCCCGGCGATCCCAACGAGCCTCCGTGTGATCCGCCCGGCCCCGATCCCATGTGCGTCGAGCAGATCTACCAGGAGTGCCTGGCCCAGGGCGTCGATCCGATGACATGCGAGTCCTACGCCACCCAGGTGTGCACCAACACCCTTCCGCCCCCCGGGCCCGACCCGATGTGCGTCGAGGCCGTGCGCCAGGACTGCCTGGCCCAGGGTGTCGACCCGATGACATGCGACGCCTACGCCAACCAGGTATGCGATCCGGCCGGGGGCGGCAGCGGCGGCGGCGGCGGCCAGGACCCGGGGATGCCCGACCCGAACGGGAACATGTAGCTGCTACCATCGCGGGGTGCGGCCCCCCGTGATCGGTCGAGCGGTGATCGTGGTCCCTCTCGTCGGCTGGCTGTTCGGTGCGATGGCCTGCGTCTCCGACTTCGTCCCTCGTCCCGGCGAGGAGCGCGCGATCTGCAAGCAGGACGGCCGCTGCGACCCGCGCCTCGAATGCTGGTCCGATCGCTGCGTACGCCCGCCGGCCGCCGACTGCCGGCCCGTCGCCGAGCGGCTGTCGTCGGTGCGGCTGGGCAACTACGCGCCCCGCGAGGAGCGCGAGCCAGCGATCCGCGAGATCGCCGCGCTGTGCGAACGCGCCCAGCTCAGCAAGAAGGAAGGCCGCTGCCTGCTCGAGGCTGGCTCCGACGACGAGCTGGCCGCCTGCCCGTTCCCGCTCCTGCCCGAGCTCGCCGGCGACAAGGACGGCTGCCGGGCGCTCGGCGCTCACGCGGTCGAGCTCCTGCGCAAGGGTGCGCCCGACGACATGGAAATGGCGATGCTGGTAGGCGTGGCGTCGCGCGTCTCGACCGTCATCGCCGATCAGTGTGTGACCCGGCGCTGGAACGCGGCGGCAAGCCGTTGCCTGCGCGACGTCACCGAGATCGAGGCGATCGAGGATTGCATCGACCTGCTCGACCAGGATGATCGCCGCGCCCTCGACGACGCGATGGAGGCGCTCCTCGACGACGCCCGCCGCGGCAAGCAGGGCCGCGGCAGCGGCGATCCCTGGGAGTGACGAAGGCGCGGGGCTCGGACCGCGCGTCAGTAGCCGTGTTTGCGCAGGCTGACGCTGGCCACCATGCCCATGGCCAGGAAGAACGTCAGCAGCGAGCTGCCGCCGTAGCTCACGAACGGTAGCGTCACGCCCACCACCGGCGCCATGCCCAGCACCATGGCGACGTTCACCAGCACGTGCCAGAAGGTCATGGCAGCGACGCCGATGCACAGGACCGCGCCGGCGCGATCGCGCGCGTTGACCGCCACGTTGAGGATCCACACGATCAGGAAGCCGAACAGCGCGATCAGCACGAACGAGCCCAGGAAGCCCCACTCCTCGGCCCACACCGAGAAGGGGAAGTCGGTCCAGTGCTCGGGCAGGAAGTCGAACTGGTTCTGGGTGCCCTCGGTGTAGCCCTTACCGGTGATCTTCCCCGAACCCACGGCGAAGATGGACTGGCGGGTGTGCCAGCCCGAGCCGGTCGGGTCGGCGCCGGGTTCGAGGAAGGCCAGCACCCGGGTCTTCTGGTAGTCGTGCATGGTCTCCCACAGGATCGGCACGGCCAGGACCATGACGAAGAGGGTGTAGACCATCGGCCACAGGTCGCGCATGGCCAGGAAGCCGACGGTGAGCATGACCAGCGTGAGCAGGCTGGCCGTACCCAGATCGGGCTGCAGCGCGATGAGCATCACCGGGATCACCAGCGCCACGATGCGCGGCACCAGCGACTGCCAGCTCGGCGGCGCGCCCGCCGTGTCCTGCATGAAGCGGGCGAGCACGACGATCACCGCCAGCTTGGCCAGCTCCGACGGCTGTCCTCCCACGGTGCCGATGTAGATCCAGCGCTCGCTGCCCTTGGCGCCGTGGCCGACGACGTCGACGACCACCAGCATCGAGATCGAGATGCCGAGCGCGATCCAGGCCAGGCGCACGATGGCGCGGTAGTCGATCACCGTGGCGATCACGAAGGCGGCGCCGCCCACGAACACCCAGCGCACCTGCTGATCGAACTTGCCGGCGTGGCGGGTCCCCTGGGTCGCGCTGTAGAGGTTGAGCAGGCCGATCGCCGAGATGGCCACCACCGCCAGCACCAGCGGCCAGTCGACGCTGGCGCGGAAACGCCGCCAGCGCGACACACCCACCTGCGCGCGGGGCAGATCGAAGCCACCGCGCAGGCTCACGGTGTCGCCCCCGAGCTCGAACCGGCGCCCGGACTCGCGGCCGACGCCTCGCCGGGCTCCGGCGTGCTCACGGCGCGCACCTTGGTCCACCAGCCCTCGAGGATGGCCTTGGCCACCGGGCCGGCGACCTTGCCACCCGATCCACCGTGCTCGATGAGCACGACGATCGCGACCTCGGGTACGTCGGCCGGCGCCCAGCCGGCGAACCAGGCGTGATCGGAGCCGGGATGCCAGCCGCGGATCTGGGGCTCGTCCTTCTTGGCGCGCTTGGCCTTCACTTGAGCGGTGCCGGTCTTGCCCGTGATCGGCACGATCGCGCTGGTGGCGTGCTCCCAGCCGGTGCCACCCGGCTCGTTGACCGCCTTCCACATGCCGCGCTTCCACAGGTCGACCATCTCGGGCGGCGTGTCGATGCGCTGCTTCACCTCCGGCTTGTACTGGATCACGGTGCCGCCGTCGGCGCGCACCACGCGATCGACGACCTGGGGCACGAACAGCGTGCCGCCGTTGGCCAGCGCCACGTAGGCCATGACCAGCTGCATGACCGTGACCTCGACGTCGCCCTGCCCGGTGGCGCTGTTGATCGTGTAGCCGATCTTGAAGCGGGTGAACTTCTCGTAAAAGCTCCGGGTGGGGACGCGGCCGGGGCTGTCGCCGTTCAAGCCGACGCCGGTGCGCGAACCGAACCCGTACTCCTTGGCGACGTCGGCCATGCGATCGATGCCGATGCGCTCGGCCAGGGTCCAGAAGTAGATGTTGCAGGAGTGCTGGATCGCGCTCACCAGGTCGAGCTTGCCGTGGTGGGCGGTGCAATCGAACGTGGTGCCCGAGCGCTCGTAGCGACCGACGCACGCCACCTCCTCGTCCTCGAGGGCCAGACCATCCTCGAGCGCGGCCAGGGTGGTCACGAACTTGTATGTCGAGCCGGGGGGATAGTGGGCGCGCAGGGTCTTGTCGATGAACGGCTTGCGCGGATCGTCGTTGAGGAACTTGGCCTCGGCCCGGGTCAGGTGCCCGGTCATCACCCGCGGATCGAACGACGGCTTCGACACCAGGGCCAGCACCCGCCCGCTCTTGACCTCGACCACCGCCACCGCCGCCGCCGGAAACGACGAGACCGCCTTCTCGGCCAGCTTCTGCAACTCGGCGTCGAGGGTGAGCACGAGGCTGTAGCCGGCGACCGGCTCGGTGATGCGATCGCCGCGGATGAGACCGGCGGCGGTGGCCTCGTCGAGCCGCTGGCCTCGGGCGTCGACGGCGTAGCGCTCCTTGCCCTTCTTGCCGCGCAGGTAGTTCTCCCACATCGACTCCAGGCCGTAGCGACCGACCAGCTCGTCGGGATCGACGACGGCGCCGTCCTGGTCGTCGACCTCCGCGGGCGTCATCTGGCTCATGTAGCCGACGACGTGCGCGGCCAGCGCACCCTGCGGGTAGTCCCGGTACGGCTCGTGGCGGACCTCGAGATCGGGCAGCCGGAACCGCTCCTGCTCGATGCGGGCGGCGCGCTCACGCGCCATGTCCTCGAGCACGAGCACCGCCTGGCGCGAGCTGCGCTTCCGGCCGGCGCTGATGCGCGCCGTGACCTTCTCCATCTCCTCGTCGGACAGGCCGAGCAGGCGGCGGAGCTCGGCGGCGACCAGCGGCGTGAACGACCGCGGCGTGGCGTAGAGATTGAAGGCCGGCCGGTTGTCGGCGAGCGGCACCAGGTTGCGATCGAGGATGCGACCCCGGATCGACGGCAGGTTGCGCTCGTGCACCACGTTCTCGACGGTCTCGTGGTAGTAGCGGTCGCCGCGCAGGACCTGCAGCTGCCATAACCGGACCACCAGCCCGCCGAAGGCGAACAGGAGGACCAGCACGACCCACCTCATCCGGCGGGTCAGTTCCGGCGACGCGACGTTCACGAGACCAGGCCCTCCAGGGCGTGCTCGCGCTCGCGGTGGGTACGCGCGAAGGCAGCGTCGACCCGCCGGTAGAGCCGGAGCAAGACGGTGCCGAACAGCGCCGTGGTGAGCGCTACCATCAGGATCAACGCCGCCTCGCGCAGGCCGCCGATGGGCTGCCCGGTCACCAGGCGCACCAGCAGCGCGAGCAGAGCGGCGGAGGCGCCGAGCGCGGCAGCGAAGCCGACCACGGCCCAGCCCCGCACCAGGATCCGCCGCTGCACCAGGTGACCGAGCACGCAGGTGATGCCGGCGACCAGCGCCAGGAGCCCGGTCGGCGTGCCGGCGAGCAGATCGGCGAGGTACCCGGTGATGACCGAACCGGCCACCGCACCGGCGAGGCCGCGGCGCGCCGTCAAGCCCAGGTACCCGGCGGTCAGCGCCGCGACGTCGGGCACCGCCTCGCGCAGCGGGCCGAACGGCAGCACCGGCCACACCACGCCCAGGACGAGCATGACGGCGTAGCCGATGAGGACGAGCGCGGCGGTGCGCATCGCCGCGGTCCTACCACGCCGACCCTACGATATCGACGAGAACCTTACCCTTACCCGTGCCCTTACCCTCACCCTTCGACGCGCGACTCACCACGCCCACGCCGCGCTCACCACACCGCCACCCTTCGCCGGCGCCACGGTGACCCTCGTCCGCTCCTTCCCCGACCGACCCCAGAGATAGAGCCCGACCCCGGCCGCCACCGCAACCGTCCCCGCGCCCAGCCCCAGGACCTGCAGGGTCTGGTGCGACTTCCCGTTGTCGTCCAGCGTCCGCCAGTCCTCCTCGCTGCACGGCTGGTCCACCGTGCATCGGTCCGCCAGCTCGTCCGCCGAGCCCGCCGCCAGCCTGCCTTCCAGCAAGCCACCGACGATCATCACCAGCCCGACGCCTCCGACCACCATCCCCGCCAACCGCTTGCGCTTCCCCCCGTCCACCATCACCCACTCCTCCGTTCCCATGCCCGTGTCCAACCCCGTGCCCGTGCCCGTGCTCGTGTCCGAACCCGTGCCCGTACCCGTGTCCGTCCCCGTTCCCGTCCCCGTTCCCGTCCCCGTTCCCGTCCCCGTCCCCGTGCCCGTCCCCGTCCCCGGCCCCCGGCCCGGGTGCGGGCCCGGCCCCGGGGCCGGGGCCGGGGCCGGGG
>SXJR01000330.1 GCA_005779305.1 Myxococcales bacterium | reverse complement strand
GCCGCAGCCGCCGCCGCAGCCGCAGCCGCAGCCGGACCCGGCCGGTGCGACTCAACCTGCAGCGCGATCGGCCGACCCAGGCTCACGTGGTGCGGCGGATCTTCTATCTGGCGAGCCTGGTCGCCCTGGTATCCATCGGAGGCTTGGCCGTGGTCTGGCCGTGGGCCCTGTGGGCCCTCATCGTGGTGGTCCCGCTGGTGGCGGTCGGCTTGCACGACGTCTTCCAGCGCCGCCACGCGCTGTTGCGCAACTACCCGGTGATCGGCCACGGCCGCTACCTGATGGAGGCGATCCGTCCCGAGATCCAGCAGTATTTCGTCGAGTCCAACCTCGACGGACGTCCGTTCGATCGCGAGCAACGCTCGCTGATCTACCAGCGGGCCAAGGGCCAGACCCAGACCGTCCCCTTCGGCACCCAGCGCGACGTCTACGAGATCGGCCACGAATGGATCGCGCACTCGCTGGCCCCGCGCCCGGCGAGCCACGACGACCCTCGCGTGCCGATCGGCGGCCCCGAGTGCACCCAGCCCTACCGCGCGGCCCACCTCAACGTCTCGGCGATGAGCTACGGGGCGCTCAGCAAGAACGCGATCCGCGCGCTCAACGACGGCGCCCGCCAGGGCCGGTTCTTCCACAACACCGGCGAGGGCGGGCTATCGCCGTACCACCTCGAGCCGGGCGGAGACGTCTGCTGGCAGATCGGCACCGGCTACTTCGGCTGTCGCCGCGCCGACGGAGGTTTCGATCCCGTCCAGTTCGCGGAACGCGCGGCCTCGCCCGCGGTTCGGCTGATCGAGCTGAAGCTGTCGCAGGGCGCCAAGCCGTCACACGGTGGCATCCTGCCCGCGGCCAAGGTCACACCGGAGATCGCGGCGATCCGCGGCGTCTCGATGGGCGCCGACGTCGTGTCACCTCCCGCCCACACCGCGTTCTCGACCCCGAGCGGCCTGCTCGAGCACCTGGCTCGCATGCGCCAGCTAGCCGGCGGCAAGCCGGTCGGGTTCAAGCTCTGCGTCGGTGACCGGACGGAGCTGCTCGCGATCTGCCGCGCGATGCTGACCACCGGCATCACACCCGACTTCATCACCGTCGATGGTGCCGAGGGTGGAACCGGCGCCGCGCCCGTCGAGTTCAGCAACTCGGTGGGCGCTCCGCTGCGCGACGGCCTGCTGATGGTCCACAACGCGCTGGTCGGGATCGGCCTTCGCGACCGGGTCCGGATCATCGCCTCGGGCAAGGTGGTGTCCGGGTTCGACCTGGTCCGCGCGATCGCGCTGGGCGCCGACCTGTGCAACTCGGCCCGCGGGATGATGTTCGCGCTGGGGTGCATCCAGGCCCGCCGCTGCCACGAGAACACGTGCCCGGTCGGGATCGCCACCACCGACGAGCTGCTCGGATCGGCGCTCGACGTCGAGATCAAGGCCAAGCGCGTCGCGTCGTACCAGCGCGCCACCGTCCATGCGTTCCTCGAGCTGGTCGGCGCCGCGGGCCTCGACAACCCCTCACAGCTAGCCGCCCACCATCTCTGGCGGCGTATGGGGCCGACCGACGTCCGGTCCTTCGCCGACCTGTACGAGTACCTCCCCGAGGGAGCGCTGCTGGGCAGCACGGTGCCGCGGACCTGGCGCGACGACTGGGTCCGAGCCAGCGCCGATCGATTCGGCGCGGCGCCGCCGAGCCGAGCCCGCCGCCTGAGCCTGGTCGCGCTCTAGACCAACAGGCCGCTACGCGGCCGGTGCCGGCGCCGCACCAGGCGCGGGCGCGGCACCCTCTTCGCTCTCATCGGCCCCCGACCGCCAGTCGCAGGTCAAACACCGCAGCAGCACGCCGCGCTTGTTCTCCTTCTTCACCACGAACTTGGCCTGACACGCCGGACACGGCTGCGGGATCGGGCGGTCCCAGGTCACGAACTCGCAGCCCTTCGACTTCCAGTGCGAGCAGCCGTAGAACGGCTTGCCGCGGCGCGAGCGCTTCTCGGCGAGCTGACCGTTACAGCCCTCGCGCGGGCACTTCACGCCCAGCGAGATCGGCTTGGTCGTCTTGCAGTCCGGATACCGCGTGCAGGCCAGGAATGACCCGAACCGACCGCGCTTGACCGTCATGGGCGCGCCGCACGTCTCGCACACCTCGTCGGTGGTCTGAGGCGGCACGATCTCGTACGTGCCGTCGAGGTTCTTGACCACTTCCTTGGTGTTGCGGCACTCGGGGTAGCCCTGGCACGCCAGGAACGAGCCGTTGCGACCCCACTTGATGACCATGGGCTTGCCGCACTTCTCGCACACGAAGTCGGTGGCGATCTCCTCGCGCTTGACGTCGCGCATCTCGATGCGCGCCTTCTCGAGGTCGTCCTTGAACGGGTCGTACCAGTCGGCGAGCAGCACGTGCCAGTCCTGGGTCCCCTCCTCGACGTGATCGAGGTCGGCCTCCATCTTGGCGGTGAAGTCGACGCTGACGATGCGCGGGAACGACACCACCAGGAGGCTGTTGACCAGGATGCCGAGCTCGGTCGGGAAGAACCGGCCTTCCTTCTTCTCGACGTAGCCGCGGTCGACGATGGTCGACATGATCGACGCGTACGACGACGGGCGGCCGATGCCGTCCTCCTCGAGCTCCTTGACCAGCGAGGCCTCGGT
>SXJR01000329.1 GCA_005779305.1 Myxococcales bacterium | reverse complement strand
GCCGCCGCCGCCGCCGCCGCCGCGCAACCCGGACAGACGCCGGTGCCAGGCTCGAGCTCCGCCGGCGATCGGATCGCCGAGGCGATGACAGCCGCCGAGGACAAGGACTGGGGACGCGTGGTGTCGCTGCTCGCCGCCGTCCCTACCGACGCGGCGGTGACCAGCGCCGATCACGCCGAGGCCCATCGGCTGCTCGGCATCGCCGAGTTCTACCGTGGCCACTACGACGTCGCCGAGGGTCACTTCCACGCCTACCTCAAGATCGATCTCGACGGGCAGCTCGACATCGGGCTGCACGCGCCCGACGTGGTTCAGTTCTTCGACAACGTGCGCGCCAAACACGCCGCCGAGCTGCGCGCGCTGCGGCCGCGCACCCGCCGCTGGGCGGTGCTCAACCTGGTGCCGCCCGCCGGTCAGTTCCAGAACAAGCAGCCGGTGAAGGCCTGGGTGCTGGGCGGGCTCGGCGCGACGCTCCTCGCCGCCAACATCGGCACCTACGTCATGCTCGAGCGCTGGTGTGACGACGTCGATCGAACCTGCGAGTCCGACACTGAATCCCGGGCCGCCAGCGCCCGCACCCTGAAGAAGGTCAACTCCGCCGCCGGCGTCGCCCTCATCGGCCTCTACATCTACGGCGTCATCGACGGCTACCGTCACTACCGCCGTGCCAGCGCCACGGTGACTGTCACCCCGATGGCCGTGAGCTCGCGCGGCGCCGGTCTTGGAATCTCGGGGACCTTCTAGCCGCAGCAGGGTGTCACCCGTCCGATCCCCGGACACTGTCGCCTCGAACCCGTGGTCTAGCGACGACATGTGCGACAGCGGCGACAGATGATGTCGCCTGTGGGTCAGGGTTTCCACCCCCCTTTTACGTTGAGATCGATCCGCGAGTGCGCCACGATAGTTCTCGCGTGCGCCAGCCAATCCCGTTCGGGAAGTATCTCCTCCTCGACCGAATCAGCGTTGGCGGGATGGCCGAGGTCTTCAAGGCCAAGAGCTACGGCGTCGAGGGGTTCGAGAAGGTCATCGCCATCAAGCGGATCTTGCCGTCGATGGGCGAGGACCGCGACTTCATCAAGATGTTCATCGACGAGGCCAAGATCGTCGGTCAGCTCGCGCACGCGAACATCTGCCAGATCTTCGAGCTCGGACGCACCGACGGCGCCCACTTCATCGCGATGGAGTACATCTGGGGCAAGGATCTGCTCCAGATCCAGAACCGGCTGCGCAAGCTGAAGCAGCAAATGCCGGCGGCCATGGCGTGTTTTCTCGTCGCCAAGGTGTGCGAGGGCCTCGACTACGCGCACAAGAAGCGTGACGCGCTCGGCCGCCCGCTCGAGATCGTCCACCGCGACTGCTCGCCGCAGAACATCCTCGTCTCGTACGAGGGTGAGGTGAAGATCATCGACTTCGGCATCGCCAAGGCCGCGTCGCGCAGCTCCAAGACCCAGGCCGGCGTGCTCAAGGGCAAGTTCGGCTACATGTCGCCCGAGCAGGTGCGCGGTCTGCCGCTCGACCGCCGCAGCGACCTGTTCAGCATCGGCACCATCCTGTACGAGTGCCTCACCGGGGATCGCCTGTTCGTCGGCGAGACCGACTTCTCCACGCTGGAGAAGGTCCGCAACGTCGACGTACCGCCGCCGCGCTCGGTGAACCCGCTCATCCCCGAGGCGGTCGAGCGCATCATCATGAAGGCGCTGGCCCGCGACGCCGAGGATCGCTACCAGTGGGGCAGCGAGCTGGTCGCCGACCTGCAGCGCTACCTCATGTCGCAGGAGCAGGTCTTCACCGCCAAGTCGCTGGCGACCTGGATCAAGGAAGGCTTCGCCGCCGATCTCGACAAGGAGCGTCAGCAGCTCGAGTCGTTCAAGAAGGTCGGACGTGAGGGCCTCATCGCCGGCGTGCCCCAGGCCGAGGCCCGGCTCGACGTGGTCGAGCACCTCGGCGCCGCCGGCCAGTCGGAGGATCCGACGATCCTCGGTGGCCCCAGCTTCGACGACATCATCGCCGAGGCCGCGGCGTCGTCGAACTCCGTACCCAGCCGCAACCAGTCGCACGACAACGAGTTTGTCGAGGAGGGCCCCACCGAGATCTTCGGCGAGATCAGCGAGGTCGTGCCGGTACCGGACGCGCCGGCGGCGGGGGCGCCCGCCGTGGTGGTGTCGCCGTCGATGCGGCGGCCGCCGACGCTCGATCAGCAGCGGCCCACGCCGCCGCCGCGCTCGACGTCGAACATGCCGGCCATGGTCGCGCGCTCGACGCCGCCGCCGTCGCAGTCACCGCCGTCGCGCGGCGCACCCGAGGATCCGACGATCTCGCCGCTGGCCATGCTGGCGGTCCAGGTGCCGTCGGCGCAGCAGCAGCTGGCGGCGATGCAGGCCGCCAACTCGGCTCCGCCGCCGTCGCTGCCGCCCAGTTCGCAGGCCAAGACCTTGATGGGCATGTCGGCGCCGGCGTTGCCGTTGCAGCCGCCGCCGACCGGCGCCGGCCCTGCGGTCGATCCCGCCGCCGCGCTCGCCGGCTTCTCGCCGGGGCAGATCCACAGCGCCGGCTCGGCGGCAGCGATGCAGGTGCCCGGCTTCCCCTCGCCGGATCAGTTCCCGCTTGGCAGTCACCCGCCACACAACGGTCAAGCTCCGGGCGCGCCGGGCGGCGCGGCGTTCGGGGGCGCCGCGCCGTTCGGCGGTCCACACCAGCCGGGACAGCCGTACGGCGCGCCGGGCTCGTACCCGGGCGGCCCCTATCCCGGACAGAATCCGGGACAGTATCCCGGCGGGCAGTATCCCGGCGGGCAGTATCCGGGTGGGCCCGGCGGACCCGGCGGTTATCCGCAGGCCGGTGCGCCGGGCTATCAATACCCGCAATACCCCGGGTACCCGCCCGGCTACGGGCCGCCGGCGGGCGCTGTCCCCGTCGACATGACGGCGAAGCGGCGCAAGAAGCCGTCGCTGGCCAAGGACATCGGCATCGGCATCGGCATCGCCGCCGTGGTGCTGGGCGCGTTCGCCATCGTGAAGTTCGTCGTGCTCGCCGATCAGGGCAAGCCCTCGGCTGCGGCTGCGGTTGCGGGCTCGGCGTCGGGCTCGGGCTAGGGCTCGGGCTCGGGTTCGGGCTCGGGTTCGGGTTCGGTCGCGGCGGCGGTGGTCATCGATGCCGGCACCGCGCCGATGGCCGAGGTGGGTGACGCCGGTCCCGAGCTCGCGGTCGTGCTCGATGCCGGCGCCGAGGTCGCGGTCGTCCTCGATGCCGGCACCGAGGTCGCCGTCACCGTCGACGCCGGCACCGTCGGCGCCACGCCTGTGATCGACGCCGGCGAGGTCAAGGTGGCGGTCGCCGATCCCAGGACCGACCCCAAGACCGACCCCAAGTCCGATCGGCATCGCCGGAAGCCTGACGAGAAGGTCGAGGCCAAGATCGATCTCGACGAGCCGCGTCCCGACATCGTGCCGCTCAAGCCGGATCCCAAGACCGACCCCAAGGCCGATCCCAAGACCAAGGTCGATCCCAAGACCAAGGTCGATCCCAAGACCAAGGTCGATCCCAAGACCGATCCCAAGACCGACCCCAAGACCGATCCCAAGGCCGACCCCAAGGCGACCACGGACAACGTCGGCTACCTGACCGCCTACGCCACGCCGTTCGCGCAGGTCGCCATCGACGGCAAGCCCACCGGCAAGACCACGCCCATCACCCCCATGGGGAAGATCGCGCTTTCACCCGGCATCCACAAGGTCACCTTCTCGGTTGGCCGCGAGAAGTTCACGTACACCGTGAAGATCGAGGCCGGCAAGACCGCGAAGATCACCAAGGATCTTCCTGTCAGCGCCACTCAGCCGTGAGGCGGGGCCACCCGCCGCGAAGGCGCCGCGGATCGACCGCTACCGATTGAAGCGAACCGTCGCCATGAACAACGAGAGGGCGAGCGCGCCGGCGAACAGGTTCCCGATGACTGCGAGCATGGATCTCGATCCTAGAGAGCGCCGCGGCACGAATCCAGAAAACGGCGGCGTCCGCGACCGCGACCTCTTCTAGCCAACACTGCCGCGCCCGGTCAAGGCGACGTGAGCGATGAATGCGCTCCATTGCCGAGCACACCCAGCCGGCCCATCGTGAACGGCCCGGTCGGCCCCATGGCCATGTCATCGGCGCTGGCCTCGACGTAGTAGAGCAAGTAGGCCGGCATCGCGCCATCGTCGTCGACGAGCTGGACCACGCCCGGGGCCAGCTCCTCCTTGTGGTCGAGGAACGCGTCGACCCGATCGACCACAGGGCCGTAGGGCCACGGCGTGAGCGCTCGCGGATCGTCGACGCTCGCCAGGGCGTAGCCCACCGAGTAGTTGGGCGGCAGCGGCACGGTCATACCGAACTGCTCCGAGTCGGCGCTCTCGCGGCCGAAGGCCGAGAACCACAGGCGTAACGACGGCCCGCCCGCGCCCTCGGTCACCGCGGCGTGTGGGCTCTTCACCGCCACCACGTCGGTCCAGAACGGCGCCCGGGCACCGCTCGCCGGCACCGTGACCTGGCTCGGCTGCAACACCGGGCCGCGCATGGTGAGCATCCCGCCCGGCGAGCCGGAGGCCAGCCCGATCGCCGCGCCGTCGCCGATCTGGAAGTAGACCGCGACCGTACCGTCGGGCAGCAGCACCGCGCTGGGCGCGTGCAGTGCGCTCGGCCCGCTGCCGCCGGCGAGGACCACAGTGCCGGGGGTGAAGCGGAAGCCGTCGGTCGACGACGAGACCTTGATGGCGGCGCCGTCGCCCGACTCGTAATAGAGGAACCAGGCAGTTGCCGTGCGCACGATCGACGGCGCGTGAGCGGCGCCACCATCCTCGAGCGCGGGCTGGGCCGGCTCGAACTCGAAGCGGATGCCGTCGTCGGAGATGGCCCGCCAGATCGCCCGCTGCGGCTGGGCGGCGTCGCCGAGCTCGACGTAGAGCACGATCCGCGGCGACTCGCGCTGGGCCACAGCGAACGGCTCGAGCACCAGGCGCGGCACGCGCTGGACGTGGCAGCGCTCACCGGCCTGGCAGCCGGCGTCGTCGGCGCAGTCGACGGTCACGCAGTAGTTGCGGCTCGAGCACACCTCGCCGCGCTGGCACTCCTCATCGGTGTCGCAGCGGCCGCGGCAGGCGCCGTTGAAACACTCCTCGCCGGGCGCGCAGTCGGTCACGTTGGCGCACTTGGTGTCGCAGCGGTTCTCGCTGAACGAGCAGCTGCGGCCACCGGCGCAGTCCGACGCCGCCGTGCAATAGGCGATCGTGCAACGGTTGCACACGCAGGTCTCGCGCGACTCGCAGTCGTCGTCGCGGAGGCAGGGATCCTCGACCTGGTTGCGGTCGTAGCAGAAGCCACCTGGCAACGACGTCGGCGGGCCCAGGAACTGGTTGCCGAGGCAGACCGGCGCCGGCCCGAGGTCGGTCCACGGTGCGACGCCGTCCCCGACGCGCGCGCCCGTGAAGTCGTCCTCGGGCAAGAACCCGCACCCGCCGATGAGAACAGCAATCATCGCGGCCTGCGCCGGTCGTCCTGGGCCGCCCGAGCTCCAGCGAGGGCGTGTCGAAGGACGCATGGCTAGAACCTCACCGTCGCCGACACGCCGGCGTGCAGGATGTTTCCGCCCGACGAGAACGCCTCGCCGGGCACGGTCTCGATGTGCTTCTGGGTGAGGCGATGGGCCACGTGTTGCCACTGCAGCGCCAGGTCGAGATCGATGGGCCGGGTCAGGATCGGGGCCCAGTCGGCGAGGCTGATGCCGGTGCCGGCGGTGAGCAGCAGCCGATCGCCGTCGGCCCAGCTGGTGAGTCCGATCTGCGGCGGCACCGGCGACGGCCGCCAGGCGCCGCCGGCGCGCACGGCGACGTCGGTGCGGCGGCCGCGACGGCGGTACTCGACTCCCAGCTTGCCGTCGACGGTGTCGGTGAAGTTGGACGGCGGCGTGTCGGTCGAGACCAGCGGCGGGGCAACGTCGAGTGCGATGAGGACGGCGAGATCGGCGGCGGCGGGGTAGGCCGACCAGCGGTTGACCGTGAGGTCGGCGGCCACGGTGAGATCGGAGAGGACGTCGACGGCGACGCCGGCTCCGAACCGCGCCGGCGTGAAGTAGTTCGACGCCCGCACCGAGACCAGCACGTCGCCGGTGACGACACCGGCGATCTGGACGTTGGTCAGGATGTCGAGCGCGATATCGAGGGCCAGCTTGCCGCGGTAGGTGAGGCCGGCCCGCACCCGGGGATGAGGCCGCGCCCACACACCGACCAGGGGTGCCAGCCGCACCGGCAGCTCGACGTCGAGCTCGGCCTCGCCGACCTTCTCGCCGGACACGATGCCGACGTCGAACACCATCTTCTTGCTGCGCGCGTTGGCCAGCACCGACGCACCGGCGCCGAACCCCACCTTGCCCTGGTACGAGGCCGCGGCGACCGGCTCGACCACGGCGCGGTGGGGATCGTTGTCGAGGAGAACGAAGTGTGGCTCGCTGTTGGGGATGAGCTGCAGGCGGGCCAGAAACTGGTCGGGCAGGTAGAGCGCGATGCCGGTGCCAAGCGTCCAGCCCTGGCCCAGCGACACCGGCACCGCCAGGCCGATCGCGGTGCCGTGGGCGTCGAGCACGTCGGCGTTGCGGCCGTCGATCGACAGCCGCATCATCCCGTAGCCCCAGCCGATCAACATCTCGGGATGGAGGCCGAGCGCGACGCCGGCCGGGTTGTGGTGGGCCGCCTCGGCGCCCTCCGCCGTCGCGGTGCGGGCGCCGCCGGTGGCGGCGGCCCGGCCGCCGAGGCCGAACTCGTCGAGCGGATCGGCGGCGGCGGTGCTCGCCGACAGCGCGAGGCAGGCCAGCACGCGGCTCACAGCTCGACCTCCATGGTCAGGCCGCCGGCGAACACCTGGCCGCCGGAGTCGATCGAGGGATACCCGGGGTTGGAGATCTGCGCGCCCTGGGTCGCTGGATCGTTGGCGTCGTCGGTGACCTCGTCGCGGAGGCCGTCGAAGCCGTCGGCGTCCTGGCCGGGGGCCAGCACGGTCTTGTGCAGCGTGCGGCCCTGGACGAGCTGCGCCTGCACGTGCAGGTCGACGCGGACCTTCTTGCCCTTGCCGCGCGACCACGCCAGGCCGAGGCCGGCGCCGATGGTGTGGTGGGGCCCGTCGAGGAGGTTGGTGACACCGGGTTGCTCGGCCGGCACCGCCGAGGTCTCGAAGCCGTAGCCGCCGCGCAGGACCATGGCGTCGCCGAGCGGCGCCTCGGCGCCGAGGCGGGCGCCGATGGTGTCCTGCCAGGGGACAAGGGGCAGCTCGGCAGCGAGCGGGCCGACCAGCGGCAGCTCGCTCTTCACCTCGACGAACGGGCCCGGGTATGCCGACCAGCGGGCGTAGGTGAGGTCGAAGCTGACCGTCGCGGCGTCGGTCAGCCAGGCCACACCGGCGGCGAGCTGGGTGGGGGAGAACTGGCCGGCGGCGCGGAGGTCGAGATCGATCGGCTCACCGGCGACTTCGATCTCGGCGCGGGTGGCGAACGGGACCTCGAAGCGCTGGCGAAAGACCAGGCCGAGGCGAAGCGCGTCGATCGGCTGCCACGCCGCGCCGGCGATGATGCGGGCCACGCCCGGCACCTTCTCGTCGACGCGGGCTTCGAGCTCGCGGGTCGCGCCCTCGCTGGCCTGCAGCGAGCCGCCGAGCCCGGCCATGACGTTGGCGGCGAGGCCGACCTCGAGGCGACGGGCGACGCGCACGCCGATGCCGGGCACGATCACCAGGCGCTCGGTGCGGCCCTGGTAGTAGGGATAGAAGGGCTCGTCGGGGAAGCGGGCGACGATGCGCGCGATCGTGCCGGGCAGGACGTACATGCCGAGCCCGACGTGGATGCGGTCGGTGAGGACGCCGCCCAGCGGGGCCGGGGCGGTGAGCCCGAACAGGCCGCCGGCGGGATCGGTGAGCGGGGTGCGGCGGTCGTTGATGTGGAGGTTGGAGTAGGCGCCCTGGGCGCCGAGGGTGAGGCGCTTGCCGCGGCTGCGGGCGAGGCCGGCGGGGTTGACCAGCGGCGCGGCCATGTCGTCGACGGAGGCGACGCCGGCGCCGGCCTGCGCGGCCTGGCGGCTGCCGAGGCCGAAGACCTCGGCCGGTGACGCGTGGGCGTGGGGCGTGACGGTGGCGAGGGCGACCAGGACCGCGCCCGTGATCGCTCGGCTCGATCGGCTCACTACCCCGGCGTGATGCACGTCGCGGCATTAGACACGACGCGCCGGGGAGACCTCAAGCAGTGGTATCGTTCAACGATGCGCCGAGGGAGGCTCACCCTGACCGCCGCGAGTCTCGCGCTCGCGATGGTGACTGCGTGTGGCGGCGGCGGCAGTGGCGGCAGTGTCGACGCGCGTGTTTTCGGCGAGCAGTGCCGGCCGGGAGGCACGTTCGACATCAACGGGCGAGCCGCGGTGCTTGGGACGCTCAACGTGCACGTCAACGCGTCGGGGTTGGTCGAGGTCGACACCACGGCCGAGCTCCTGCTGGTCATCGACATCGTGCAGAACGGCACCGTGGTCAAGGTGATCGCCGGCGGCTGCGGCATCGAGATCCCCGACGTGCCCATCGCCGGGCAGGATCAGCCGATCCGCTTCGAGGTGCCGCAGTCGACGATCGAGTCGGTGGCCGGCGTGACCGGCGACGGCGCGCTGACGTCGCCCAGCGAGGTCTGCGCCCGGCTCGAGACCGATCGCTTCACGCTCGTGCTGGGGGCGGTCCTCGATCCGTCGACGATCGGGACCGCGCCGCTACCGGAAGCCGACGACAACGGCAACTTCCGCTTCTGCCCGCCGTCGGCCGACACCACCTGCGAGCTGGCGATCGGCTCCAACTGCGCCTGCGACCAGGAAGGCGATCGCAAGCCCGGCACCACGCTCCTGGCCTACAACGTGCCGGCCGTGAACCTCGACGAGGTCTACGTCGCCCTGCGCACCCAGTTCGCCCTCTCCGGCGAAGTCTTCTCTTCGGACCTCGTCAACGGCGAGATCGAGGCAACCATCGAGCTCGGCATCCTCGGTTGCCACCTTGCCGGCGGCGGCGCCTGCGGCGCCGGCCAGATCGGCGCCGTCAAGAACCTCAACCCCGTCATCACCCAGCAACCCGGCAACCCTTCCCTCTTCCGCGCCGTCCGCGTTCCGCCCGGCACCACCTGCACCCAGATCGTCGACATGCGCGACACGCTGTTCCCCCGCTGACCCACCGGGGTTGATGTCGCCGGATGTCGCCTCCGACCGGGTTGCGTGATGCACGGATGAGCTCCCAGGCCGGCCTTCTTCGTGCGTTCAGGGCTCCGGCGCGCCGAACGATTCACGCCGCGACGGCGCGAGCTCGAAGCTCGCGCTGGGGCAACAGACGGGTTTCATGAAGGCTGAGCGACGGGGACGCCCGCGAAGCGATGTAACCAGTAGGTTCCGGATGGGAACAAGGCCGTTGTTCCAGCAAGCCAGAGAGCGCGCGCTTTCCGATAGTCGTTCAGGAAGGCGCGGTATCGGCGAGCAATCGCGACGCGCGTTGCCGTGTCTCGAGCTGCGAATCTCGGACGTAGCCGGCGCCGAGGCTCGGGAGTGCCCGGCGAGCTGCGCCACGACTGGCGTAGGACCGCGCGCCGCCCCATCACGCGGATGCCTTTGAGCGCCCGTTCGGCAGCCATCTGTTCCTCGACGGCGGCGACGGCCTCGCGGAGCAGCCTGCGGACTACCTCGGGGTCACCGAGAGCAGCCGGAAGCACCAGGTTGAGCGTCACGCGCTCGGGCATCGACCCGTCCGCGCGGAAGAAGTGCTTGGGACGCCGGGTCTCGATGGGGCGCTGATTCAACAGTGCCGAGAGGCCATTGAACCCGGGCCAGTGTCGGACGCTCTCGACGAGCCCATCCTTCACCGGATTGGTGGCAGCATAGATCAGCTTGGCAATGACGTCTCCTGGGTCGACCAGCTCGACGAGGGACAGCTCTTCACTCGACCACATGTTCTCGCTGCGACCGCGCAGCGCGTTCTGCGACTTTGCGACGTGCCTGTGCAGGTGCTGGATGAAGTCGACGATGTGCCCGTACGCGTCGTACACGATGGTGTGATGGTGGTTGGACATCACGGACGGAAGGACCACATCGATCTGGAAACGCTCGGCCGCTTCGGCCAGGCAGTAGGCGAAACTGTTGTTTGTCTCGTCATCCGGGCGGAGGATGAACTGCCGCTGCGTGCAACGACGAGTGATCATCCAGATGCGGCCCCGGGAGATCTGGCGAGGGGACGACATGACGATCGCCTCGCCTATGCACATCCCCTGCCAGCGCCAACCTCTCGATCTCTCGTGCGTGATGTCCGGCATCCGGACGACTTGGCCGGACAACACGGACAGCGGCCGGATTCCGGACGCGGCCGTACAGGGACGGTCTCGCTTGGGACGCGAAGAACAACCCCGGTGGGGCGGGGCGGTGGGGCGGGGCACGCTTGGGACGCGGGGCAGAAACAACCCCGGTGGGGCGAGCCGGGCAAGAAACAACCCCGGTGGGGCGGGCCGGGCAAGAAACAACCCCGGTGGGGCGGGCGCGGCGGGGCGGACCTACGGAACGAGCTCGTAGAGCTCAGGCAGGAAGAGACGGCCCATGATGAGGAGCTGGGAGCCGTCGGGAGAGGGGCGGGGGAGGAAGAGGATCTCGCTCTCGGCGCGCAGCAGGATCGACGACTGGGCGCCGTGGCGCCAGAGGGCCAGGTAGCGGGCGGCGCCGCCGCTGCCCGCTACGACATAGCCGCCGCTCGGGTGGTAGGTGATGCTGCGGCAGGTCGACAGGCCGGGGTCCTCGGCCGTGACGGTCCGATCGGCCACGTTCAACACCCGCATGGTCTTGCTCCCGTCGACGATGAGGATCTGTGCGCCGTCGGGCGAGACCGCGATGTCCAGGATCTCGGTTGCGCTGTGGAGCACGTCGTCGCCGGCCGCGCCGCTCTCGGGATCGAGCGTGCGCAGCGCCGCCGGGCCGCCGCTGGGCTGCGTCACCACGAAGCACGGGAGACGATCGTCGGCAGCGCAGCGGGCCAGCGTCGCCGCCCCGACCGGCTTGGTCCACAGCCGCCGGCCGTCGACCAGCGACATGGCCAGGAGCTCGCGGCCACCGGTGCGCCGCATCGACAAGATCAATGTTCGGTCGGCGCGGGTAGCGTTGCCCGGCTCACCGGCGACGTCGGCGGACAGGGTCGCGAGCACATCGCGCGTGCCGTCGCGGCGCTCGATGTCACCGGTGGTGCGGTTCCACGACAGCAAGGACCCGTCGCGCTCCCACGCCAACCCCGCCGAGATCCGGGTCGAGTCCAGGTCGACCTGGGTCGGCGGCCTGACCAAGCGCGCACGAAACGAGTTGGTGCTGTCGACGTAGACGATGCGTCCCCCGCTGGCCTCGACCTGTCCGAACCAGCCGCTCTCCGCCCGGTACAGGACCCGCGACGCCCCGAATCCGCCGTCAGTCAGGGCGATCTCGTGCACCGCCGGCTTCTCGATCGTTCCCGTCGTGTACAGCAAGCGGCGGCCGTCGCGCCAGGCCAGGCCGGTGACCTCCACGATCGTCTCGCTGCGCACGACCGCCGCGGTCGCCACATCGACGATCGCGATGCGCCCGTCGAACGCGGTGTCGTCGAGGAACGCCAGCCGCCGCCGGTCGGGCGCGATCGCCCACACCTCGACGCGGCGCGACGTCCGCATCAGCTCGCGCCGGCCGCCGTCGCCCACCACGTACAGGCGCGCACCGCCGCCGCTCTCGACCTCCTGCACCAGCTCGCCCCCGTCGACGTGGCCGAGCCAATGCGCATCACCGAGCACCCTCAGCTCGGCGCTGGCCCCGGTCTCCGGCGTCCACGACATCAGCCGTCCCTCGCCGCCACTCCGCAGCGCGTAGTGCACGTCGTCGCCGACGAACACGGCGCGTTCGACGCCGTCGTCGGGCGCCAGTGGCCGGGTCCAGCTCGCTCGCCCGTCGAGCTCGCGCACCACCAGCTGATCGGGAGACGCCAGGGACACCCGCTTCCCATCGGGTGACAGCGACACGCTGACCTTGAGCGCGACCGGGAACTTGCGCTTCACCGTCGCCGCTCGCGTCGCCTCCCCACGCCCCGCGCCGATCACCACCGCCGCGGCGATCGCGACCGCCGCCACACCGACCGCCACGGCCACCGCCGGCCGCCAGCGCGAGCGCGGCGTCAACGCCGTCAACAGCGCCGGCAGATCCGGCCATCGCTGCTCCGGCGCGGCGGCGAGCCCGCGCACCAGCGCCTCGCGGATCCGCCGCGGCACCGCCGAGCGCGGCGCCTCCGGCTCACCGCGCTCGATGGTGGCGAGGAGCGCTGGCAGCGGCGCTTGCCCCGGCGGCGGCAGCAGCGCGAATGGCCGCTGACCGAACAGCGCCTCCCACGCGGTCACACAGAACGCGAACTGATCGGAACGCGCGTCGGCGGGCTTGCCGCGTAGCTGCTCCGGGCTCATGTAGGCCGGCGTCCCGACCAGGGCGCCGGTCGTCGTCAGATCATCGACGGTCGCGGTGAGATCGGCCTCTGCGGCCACCCGCCACCGCGCCGACATCGTGGGTGCGCTGAGCTCGGCCACCCCGAAGTCGCCCACGCAGACGCGTCGCGAACGATCGACCAGCACGTTCTCGGGCTTGAAGTCGCGATGGACCACGCCGGCGGCGTGCGCGGCGGCCAGCCCGCGCCCCGCGTCGAGCAGGAGCGCCAGCCACCGGCGCCAATCGCGCAGCTCGGCCGGCGATCGCCGCACCAGCAGCTGCCCCAGCGTCGTCCCGGCCACCAGCTCCATGGCGATGAACAGGTGCTCGCCGTCGCGCCCGGCGTCGTGGACCGCGACCACGCTCCGGTGCGAGACCTTGGCCATGGCCCGGGCCTCGCGCAGGAGCCGCGCCGCCGCCTCGGGATCGCGGGCCAGATCGGGATGGACCAGCTTGATCGCCACCGGCCGATCGAGCTCTGGATCGCGCGCCGCCCAGACCACGCCCATGGCGCCGGCTCCGAGCCGGGTGACGAGCCGGTAGCGATCGACCGTCGCGCCCGGCGCCAGCTCGCCGCGGGGGCCACTTGGTGGGGCGGCCGGTCGCGGGGTCACCTCGATGGTGGCGTCGAGAGCGCGCACGCGGTCATCATCGGCCGCCATCCACTCGAGTATCGCACGAGCGGGCTACTTCTTCCGGCGCAACAGCCCGCGCGAATTCCACCAGCTCAGCGCGAGGAACGCGCCCGCGACCCGCGCCGTCCACCAGCCCCACCCGGCCCGCTCGAGCTCGCCGCGACCCTCGAGCACGATGGCGATCGACGCCCCGGCGATCCCGATCGCCGCCAGGATGCCCTGGTGGCCGAGCCGGTACATGAGCTGTGCTGATGGCTCGAGGTTGGCGAACCGCACCCGCATGTCCCCGGCGTGCGCGGTGCGCAAGAAGCGGCGCATCTCGCCCGGCAACGCCGCCACTTGCATCACCATGTCGCGGCTGGTGTCGAGCAGGATGCCCGACCAGTCCTGATCCCCCAGCACGAAGCGCTCGAGGTACGGCTTGATCACCGTCATCGGGTTGAGCGTCGGATCGAGCTCGGTGCACAACCCCATGAGCAAGAGCAGCGTGCGTTCGAGGACGATCGCCTCCTTGGGCACGTGGAAGTTCTCGCTCAACTCGCGCAGCGAGATGTCCATGCGCCGCAGATCGGCCAGCGACTCGAGGCTCTTCTCCAGCGTCTTCTCGGGATCGAGCTTGAGGTCCTTCAGGTTGAGCGTGTCGAGCGAGATGCTCTCGTTGAAGCGATCGTGGAAGTACTCCACCACCTGCTCGAACACGCGGTCGTCGGCGCCCTTGGCGACGAAGCCCATCTGCCGCATCGCCCGGACCAGGCGCGGCGTGTCGCGGGTCAGGCCGCCCTGGATCAGCTCGACGATGCCCTGGCGGAACTGGGGCGAGATCGTGGCCACCGCGCCGAAGTCGAGGAAGACGATCTGCGCCGCGCCTGCCGCGCCGCCCTCGAGCGGCCGCGCCAGCAGGTTTCCGGGATGCGGATCGGCGTGATAGACGCCGTCGGTGAAGATCTGCTGGCAGTAGAGCTCGACCACCTGCCGCGCCAGCGCCCGCCGGTCGAGCCCGAGCTGCTTGATGCCCACCACGTCCGAGATCTTCACGCCGGCCTCGAAGCGCGTGGTCAGCATCTGCTCGCTCGATAGCTCGCGCACCACGTGCGGGAACGCGACGTCGGTGCGGCCCTCGAAGTTGGCGGCGATGCGATCGCCCTGATCGGCCTCGGCGCGGAAGTCGAGCTCGGCGATCACGATGGCGCGGATCTCGCGATAGACGTCGTCGAGCCCCTGGTAGGGCACGAAGTACTGGACGATGCGCAGGATCCGCCGCAGCGTGCGCAGATCGCTCTTCACGATCTGATCGATGTCGGGGTACTGGACCTTGACCGCCACCAGCTCGCCCGACGGCAAGCGCGCCTTGTGGACCTGGCCGATCGACGCTGACGCGATCGGTCGCTCGGCGAACTCGGCGAACAGCTCCTTGGGCCCCTTGCCCCACTCGGCGCGCACGCGGGCCTCGATGTCGGCATAGGGCCGCGGTGGCACGTGATCCTGCAAGCCCTCGAGCTGGCGCCGGAACTCCTCGGGCAGGAAGTTGGTCATGATGCTGATGAGCTGCCCGACCTTGATGAACAGGCCCTGAAGTCGGCAGATGGTCCGCTCGATCCGGCGCGCGTTGCGCAGGTGGGTCTCGCGCAGCCGCCGATCGAGCCACTCGTCGCTCCGCCATCGGGCCCAGAACCGCAGCCACAGGTAGCTGCCGATCACGCGGAACGTGCACCAGTACGCGACCAGGAAGCGCAGCGCCCGCCGGGGCGGACGTCCGGTGCGCTGGTCGGGAGAAGGCGCACCTCGGGCCGGCCGCGCCGTGGTCGCCTCGACCTCGTCGGCAGCGGCGCGCGCGTCCAGAAGACCGCGTCGGGCTGCGTCCACGGGGCGATCGTAACATGATCGGCGTGACGACTTGCCCACGCGTTCGACCGGCGGCGCCGCCTGCGGGAAACGGAGGCCGAGCAGGCGCCGTTCGTCCCTGCGCCTTCGTTGACAGGCCCTGGCCCCGGCGGTACGCAGTGCCATGGCCCCCGACGACAACGGCGACGACCCCGATCCTCCCAAGGACGCGCCACCCCGGGAGCGCCAGCCCGCCGACCGCGATCGCGACAAGGATCGCGATCGAGGCAGCGACAAGGATCTCTCCGAGACCCTGCGCGCGCGCCTCGAGCAGCTGGTCCCCGACCTGGTCCGCCGCACCTTCACCGCCGGCCTCGGTGCGGTGTTCTCGACCGAGGAAGGCATCCGCAAGGTCACCCGCGAGCTCCAGCTCCCCAACGTCGCGGGCTACCTCGCCGACACCGCCGACAACACCAAGGACAAGGTCCTTGAGATCGTCGCGCGCGAGGTCCGCGAGTTCCTGTCGCACGTCAACCTGTCGGACGAGGTCGCCCGCCTGCTCACCACGCTGTCGTTCGAGATCAAGACCGAGATCCGCTTCATCCCCAACAGCGAGCGCTACACCGGCGTCGATCCCGACGTGAAGGCCCAGGTCCGGCTCAAGCGCGCCGACAAACCCGACAAGCCCGATCGGCCCGACAAGGTTGGCCAGGCCGACAAGCCGGACAAGCCCGACCGGCCCGGCACCGACCGCGACGGCGACGGCGATCCCGATTCCACGCGCGATGACACCGGTCGTCTGCGTCGGCTGTGGCGCCGGGCCACCGGCAACGGCAACGGCGAGGGTGAGCGCGACGGCGACGACGACGACGACGGCGGCGCCGACCAGAACGGGTGAGCCCGCCATGACAACGTGCGCGCCAGGTCGCTCACACGCTACATCGCCACGCGCAAGGGCGCCGTCTATCGCACTCGCGACGGTGGCGGGAGCTGGCAGGCGTGATGGTGCCCAGTCAGCTTCGCGGCTACACCGGTGGCAAGGACGAGGTCCGTGCCGCCGGCGCTACCCTCGACCCGGCGCCGACGTGACCATCGTCGGCGCGCTCTCCGGCGGCTGACCGAGCCGCGCGTGGGTCAGGGCACGACGATGCGGCGCACCGCGCCGTTGTGGGTGAGCACGTACAGCTCGCCGAGGCTGTCGGCGTGGATGGCGGTGATGTTGCCGAGCCCGGCGGTGATGGCCTGGCGGTTGTTCATCGCAACGCCGCCCGAGTACTCGAACGCCCACAGCTGGCCCCGCGTGTAGTCGCCATAGAAGTACGTGCCGACCAGGCCGGGGAAGCAGCTGCCGCGATAGACCTGACCGCCGATGATCGAGTCCCATCCTGTGTTCTGGTTGTGCTCGACGACGGGCTCGGTGAGACCCGCGGTCTGGCAGCCGGTGCTCGGCGAGTAGCAGTGGCGGCCTTCGCGAGGTCTCCATCCCCAGTTGATGCCGGGGCTGTTGGCCGCGACGTCGATCTCTTCCCAGATTTCCTGGCCGACGTCGCCGATGTAGATGTTGCCGGTGCCGCGATCGAACGAGAAGCGGAACGGGTTGCGCAGGCCCTTGTGCCAGTTCTCGGGCCGCGGGTCGTTGGCGCCGTCGGCCGAGTTGGCAAACGGATTGTCGGCGGGGATGCCGTACTGCTTGGTGCCGGTGCGGGTGTCGACGTTGATGCGCAGCAGCTTGCCGAAGAAGACGTTGTCGTTCTGCGCCCGGTTGCCGGGATCGCCGCCCGACCCGCCGTCGCCGAGGGCGATGTAGAGCATCCCGTCATTGCCGAACTCGATCATGCCGCCGTTGTGGTTGGAGAACGGATCGCTGAAGCGCAGCAGCTCGCGGCGGCTGCCCGGGATGGCGGTGTCGCCGCCCGGGTTGGCCAGGAACTCGGCGATGACGTGGTCGCCGCTGGGGCGGGCGCTGTAGTGGAGATAGAAGCGGTCGTTGTTGCGGAAGTCGGGGTGGAAGGCGATGCCGAGCAGGCCGCGCTCGCCGCCGGCCAGCACCTGGCCGCTGGACCCCGAGATGTCGAGGAACGGCGTGGGCAGGAGCGCGCCGTCCTTGATCACCCGCACGCGGCCGTCCTGCTCGATCACGAACAGGCGCGGATCGCCAGGAGCGCCCGTGATCATGAGCGGCTGGTCGAGCCCGGTCGCCACCGGCGCCAGGGCCACCGTGGTGCCGTTGCGCGGGGTGCACGTCGCCACCGCGGCGTCGGGCTGGTCGCGGGCGTCGATGTTGTCGCCGCCGCCGTCGCTACCGGTCCCGCCGCCGTCACCGTCGTCGCCGCCGGGAGCGTCGATCTCGCCGCTACTGTTGCCGCCACAGGCGGCCGACCATCCCAGGAGCAACATCAACACGTGGGAGGTGCGCATGGCCGCGACTATACGCATCCGATCAGGTACTTCCCACGCTCGCCGCCGCTGTCACCTGCTGACCGTGACGGGCCCGACTAACGCGCGGCGGCCTCGACTCCGTCGAAGCGGACCTTGGTTCCTGCGCCAACCCCGTGCGCCTTGGCCCAACCACCATTGACTTCGAGCACGTAGACCGACGGCTTGCCCACACCCTTCGAGGTCGTGTCGAGCGGTTGCATGTTCTCGAGGACTCCGACCACGGTGTGATCCGCGGAAATGAACATGATATCGAGCGGGATGAGCGTGTTCTTCATCCAGAAGTGGTGATCGTCCTCGTCGCCCATGAGGAAGATCATCCCCGCGTCGGCGGGGAGGAATTTCCGGTACATCAGGCCCTTCTGGACCAGCCCGGGCGAGCGGACCACCTCGACGGTGACGCTGGTCGGGCCGGTCGCGCCGTCGAGGATGACCTTGGCGGTGGATCCTGCCGGCGCGGTGCCGCCGCTCGCGCTCGCGTTGCTTCCAGGGATCGCCACGCTGCCTCGATCTTCTCCCTGCGCCGGGGCGCGCGAGCAAGCGAACAGGGCCACCAGGACGCCGATGCCGAGCGCCGTGCGCATCGTGCGGACGCTAGCACGGGGCTCGTCCCCGATCCCGTGACTCGGAACCTCTGCCGACTCAGAACAGGCGGACGTTGGCGACGACCTGCTGATCACGCAGGAGCTCGACGCGCTCGACGCAGGCGCCGATCGGCGCGTCCAGCGAGGGCTCGATGGCGACCAGCACGGGGCCCGAGGGCGCCATGTCCATGTGCAGCGACCACGCGCCGCCACCCCAGGCCCGGACCCGACGGTCGGCCTTGCCGGCCATCACGGTGACGTCGACGGCCGCGCCTGGCAGCGTCTCGGCGACGACCACCCGCACCCCGTCGAAGCCGTCCGGGACCGAGACCAGCACGCGCCCGGCCTCGGGGCAGTGGCGCCCCGCGACCTTGGTCGCGCGGCCAGCGCTTGGAGGACCTGATGCCGGGCCGCGGCCGGCACCCGCGAAGGCGGGTGCGGTCAGGGCGGCAAGCACGGCCAGGGCTCCGAGTCGCACGATGCCGGAAGTACGCAAGAAGTGTTCCTCCGGATCAGTTGCACAAGTAAGCGATCCCACGTGCCTTGCGATCGAAGGAGCTGGCGTCTGCGCGCGCCAGTGGCGACTGGTGTTTCGACCCCACCGATCCCGTTGTCGCGGTCCCCGCCTGATACGGTGGGCAACGTGGAGGTCGTCATCACCCGGGACGCGGAGGATGGTGCCCCGTTCGCCCGGGCCCTCGTCGAGCTCCAACCCGCCGTCCACCCGGTGTACATGCCGGTCATCACCGTGACGGCGGCATATGCCGAGGAGGTCGACCGGCTCCAGGCCGCCGCCGGCGAGGCCTACGACCACGTGTTCGTGGCCAGCCGCCACGCGGTGGCGCCCCTGGTGGCGGCGCTGGCGGCCGCCGGGCGCTCGCCGGCCGCGACCGCGCCGGTAACCGCCGTGGGGCCCGCGACGGCAGCGGCGCTCACCG
>SXJR01000328.1 GCA_005779305.1 Myxococcales bacterium | reverse complement strand
CGGCGTGCCTGGTGTTCGCGCCGTCGCAGGTGGCCGGCCTGGACGCGGTGCTCGCGCGCGACGGTGGGCTCGGCGTCCTCGCTCGCACGCGCGTGATCGCGCTCGGCCCCACCACCGCGGCGGCGCTGGTGGCGCGCGGCGTCCGCCTCGCCGCCGTCGCCGACACGCCGACGCCCCAGGGAATGGCGAACGCCCTCGCGTCGGTGTATCCGGAGGGACCGACATGAATTTCCCCGACTACCGCGCGCGCCGGATGCGTCGCACCGACGGCCTGCGCCGCATGGTGCGCGAGACCCGCCTCGCCGTCGACAACCTCTCGTACCCGATCTTCGTCATCGGTGGCAGCGGCGTCGAGAAGCCGATCACGTCGATGCCCGGTCAGTCAGTGTGGTCGGTCGACAAGGCCGTCGACGTCGCCGCCCGCGCCTTCGACGCCGGCATCCCGTCGGTGATCCTGTTCGGCATCCCCGACAAGAAGGACGCCACCGGGTCCGAGGCGTGGAGCCAGAACGGCGTGGTGCAGAAGGCGATCCGCGCCATCAAGAAGCGCTGCCCCGACCTCGTGGTCATGGCCGACTCCTGCTTCTGCGAGTACACCGATCACGGCCACTGCGGTGTCCTCCACGAGGGCCTGCTCGACAACGACGCGTCGCTCGAGAACCTGGCCCGCACCGTGCTGTCGTACGCCCGCGCCGGCGTCGACATCGTCGCGCCCTCGGGCATGCTCGACGGCTTCGTCACCGCCTGCCGCGAGTCGCTCGACGAGGAGGGCTTCGAGCAGGTGGCGATCATGGCCTACTCGGCCAAGTACGCCTCGGGCTACTACGGTCCGTTCCGCGACGCCGTCGACAGCGCGCCCCAGCACGGCGACCGCCGCGGCTACCAGATGGATCCGTCCAACGGCGCCGAGGCGGTGCGCGAGGTCGTGCTCGACGTCGGTGAGGGCGCCGACATCGTGATGGTGAAGCCGGCCCTGGCCTACCTCGACATCGTGCGGATGGTGGCCGACGAGGTGAACCTGCCCATCGCCTGCTACAACGTCAGCGGCGAGTACGCGATGATCGAGGCCGCGGCGGCCCAGGGCTGGATCGATCGCGATCGCATCGTGATGGAGACGCTGACCGCGATGCGGCGGGCCGGCTCCGACATCATCATCACCTACCACGCCATGCTGGCGGCGAAGCTGCTCCGGTAGTCGTGCGCACTCGCCTCGTCATCGTCTCCGGGCCCGATCAGGGCAAGGAGTTCGCGATCCCGCCCGAGGGCGGCATCGTGGGCCGGGGCGAGGACTGCGCCATGCGCCTCGAGGACGCCGCCGTCAGCCGCCAGCAGTTCCGGATCGGCCTGCGCGACGGCCGTCCCCTGGTCGTCGATCTGGGTTCGACCAACCGGACGCGGGTGAACGGTCAGCCCATCGAGAGGTGCTCGCTGGCGATCGGCGACACCATCGAGATCGGGAAGTCGGTCCTCCAGGTCCTCGCTCAGGGCGAGGCCTATCTGCTCCCCGACTCCAGCTCGATCTCGGACGTCGCCAAGCTCGACAAGGGCAACGAGCTGTCGGGCGCGCTCACGACCGCCGCGCTGGTCGGGGTGGCGCTGATCGAGGGCCCGGGCCTGGCCCGCGCCTGCGAACAGCTGGTCGGCTTCTTCGGCGCCGAGCGCATGCAGATCATCGGGTTCGATCGCGGGCTGCGTCTCATCGCCGGCCACGGCGGCAACCAGGGCACGCTCCCGCTCGATCAGGCACAGCTCCAGCACATCGTCGCCGGTGGCAACGCCGTCGCGCTGCGCGGGACCGAGCGCGAGACCCTCGCGTGCCCCTACGGCTCGGCCGGGATCATCGTCATCGACCGCCCCGCCGGCCGCGCCTGGGAGCGCAAGATGATCGAGCTCCTCGTCGCCGTGTCGCAGATGTTCGTGCCCGCCATCGCCGCTGCCGACCAGCGCACCCGGCGCGAGGCGGCCCTGGCCACGCTCGGCGACGACGGCGAGGTCGACGGCGACAGCGCCGAGGCCGCCTACCTGCGCGAGTGGGTCGGGTGGGCGGCGCGGCAGCCGTCGGCGCTGCTCGTGGGCGAGCGCGGCGTCGGCAAGCAGCGCCTCGCCGCCGCGATCCACCGGCGCAGCAGCCGGGCCTCGGGCCCCTTCGTGGTCGTGCACGGCCCCGACGTCCACGACGTCTGGCTCGAGACCGCGCACGGTGGCACCCTGTTCTTCGACGAGCTTGCCGCCCTGCCTCCCCAATGGCAGCAGCGAGTGATGGGTGGCCTCGTCGAGAAACGCCTGCCGCGCCAGGACGGCTCGATCGCGCCGTTCGACGTCCACGTCATCGCCGGCTCGTGCGTCGACGCCAGCCAGTACGTGCGCCCAGACCTCTACGCCCACGTCGCCGGCGCCACGCTCGTGATCCCGCCCCTGCGCGAGCGTCGCGGCGACATCATGACGATCGCCGAGAAGATGCTGCTACGGCTCTCGACCGACGCCGGCCACCGCCGCGCCGGCTTCAACGCCGGCGCGACCGCGCGCCTGATGAACAACGACTGGCCCGGCAACATCCGCGAGCTCAACAACCTGGTCGCTCGCCTGGTCGTCTTCCCCGGCGG
>SXJR01000327.1 GCA_005779305.1 Myxococcales bacterium | reverse complement strand
TGGTTCACCGCTCGCGTCGAATGGTTACGCGCTGCCGACCTGCGCCTGGCCGCCGAGCTGGCGGTGCTGGGCGCCCTGGTGGTCGGCTTCATCTTCATCGGCAACGCCGTCGGCGGCGGCATCGACGAGGTCGACAAGCAGATCCTGCTGGCGCTGCGCGACGCGCCCGACGACCCCCGCGGCCCCCGCGGCTTCGAGAACGCGGTCATGCACCTGTCGGCGCTCGGCTCGGGCGCCGTCACCGGCCTGGTGACGCTGATCGCGGTCCTGTTCCTCCTGGTGGCGCGCAAGCCGCGGCTCGCGCTCTTGCTGGTGGTGTGCGCGCTGGGGACGCTGGTCGCGATGGAGCTGCTCAAGGGGCTCTACGAGCGGCCGCGGCCGACCGTGGTGACCCACATCGATCCGCCGGGCGGCATGTCGTTCCCCAGCGGGCACTCGATGATCGCCTCGGCGTTGTACCCGATGCTGGCGGTGTTGATCGCGCGGGCACTGCCCGAGCGGCGGTTGCAGCGCTTCGCGGTCGCGATCGGCGCCCTGCTCGCGCTCCTGGTCGGCGTCACCCGCATGTACCTCGGGGTGCACTATCCGTCGGACGTCCTGGGCGGGTGGACAGCCGGGGCGACGTGGGCGCTGGCCTGCGGCGTGCTCGCCCGCCGCCTCGGCTACCGGGCCGGGGGTGATACCGCCTGAGCGGGTCGGCGCGGCTCACGCCGCTTGCACTGTCAGAGGGGATGACGAGAATGCCCTCAAGATGCCGATCGTCAACGGTCTCCGGGTCGTTCGCTCCTCCGTTCACGGCTACGGCCTCATCGCCGAGCGGCGCTTCGAGCTCGGCGAGGTCTTGATCCGCGCCGAAGGCTTCATCTACGGCGAGGACGAGCCGTTCGACGACACCTACGCCCTGGTCCTGCCCACCGACGATCTGCCGGGCCAGCCCGGCAAGCTGATCTTCTACGACCTCGTCGATCAGAGCCGCTGGATCAACCACTCCTGCGAGCCCAACACCCACGTCGCCTCGGCGCTCGACCAGGAGAGCGGCAAGCCGGTGGCCTGGTGGGAGGCGACCCGGATCATCGAGCCCGGCGAGGAGCTCTTCTACGACTACGCCTTCGTGGGCAGCGTGGCCGAGCCGTGTGCGTGCGGGACCGCGAGCTGCCGCGGGTTGATCGTCGATCCGGACCCGGCCGAGCTGCTCAACGTGCCCGAGAAGCTGCGCGGCCACCTGCGGATTCCGATGCCGGGCAGCGAAAAGATCCGCGCCGTCGGCTGATCGGTAGAAGGGTACGGGTAAGGGCAAGGGTTCAGGCGTCGGCCCAGCTGACCGCGATGCCGATGTCGACGTCGAGCGGGACGTCGAGCTTGTAGGCGTTCTCCATCTCGGCCTTGACCACGGCCCCGACGGTCTCGGCGATGTCGGGTGAGCACTCGAAGACCAGCTCGTCGTGGACGGTGAGGAGGAGCTCGGCGTCGAGCTCGCGCTCGGCGAGGCGAGCGGTGGTGTGCAACATCGCCAGCTTGATGATGTCGGCGCCGGCGCCCTGCATGGGCGTGTTCTGGGCGATGCGCTGGGCCTGGTTGCGCGCCACCATGGTCTTGCTCTTGAGATCGGGGATGGGGCGCCAGCGACCGAGGATGGTGCGGGCGCCGCCGCGGGCGCGGGCCTCGGCCACGACGTCTTCCATGAACTTGTGGATGGTGGGGAAGCGCTCGAAGTAGCGGGCCTTGTACTCGGCGGCCTCCTTGCGCGGGATGTCGAGGGCGTGGGCCAGGCCGAAGTCCGACTGGCCGTAGGCCAGGCCATAGTTGACCGCCTTGGCGATGCGGCGCTCGTTGGAGGTGACGTCGTCGATCGACTTGGAGAAGACCTCGGCCGCGGTCTGGGTGTGGACGTCGATGCGATCGCGGAACGAGCGCACCAGCACCGGATCGTGCGAGAGGTGGGCCAGGATGCGCAGCTCGATCTGCGAGTAGTCGGCGGCGACCAGGACCTTGCCGGGCGCGGCCACGAAGCCCTTGCGGATGGCGCGGCCCTGATCGCTGCGGATGGGGATGTTCTGCAGGTTGGGATCCTGCGACGAGATGCGGCCAGTCGCCGCCACCACCTGGTTGAAGATGGTGTGGACGCGCCCGGTCCTGGGGTTGACCAGCGGCGGCAAGGCGTCGAGGTACGTGCCCTTGAGCTTGATCAGCTCGCGGTGCTCGAGGATCGGCTTGATGATCTCGTGGGCCTCGAGCAGGCCTTCCAGCACCTCGTGGTCGACCGAGTAGCCGGTCTTGGTCTTCTTCATGCGGTCGCTGGCCAGGCCCAGCTCCTCGAACAGCAGGTGGGCGAGCTGTTTGGGCGAGCCGAGGTTGACCTCGTGTCCAACGGCCTCGAAGACCTGCTTCTCGAGCGCGCCGATCTGTGCGCCGACGTCCTTCGAGAGCTTCGCGAAGTGGGCGGCGTCGATGCACACGCCGATCTGTTCGACGTGAGCGAGCAAGCGGGCGATGGGCAGCTCGACGTCGCGGTAGAGCGGCTCGAGCGAGGCCTGGGCCACGCGCCGGGCCAGCTCGGGGCCGCTGTGCAGGGTGGCCTCGGCGACGCGACCGACCCAGGCTGCGGCCTCGGCCGGCGCGGTGATCTCGAAGCCGCCCTTGCCGGCTGCCTGGGCCCGCGGCGGCAGCACGATGCCGGTGATCTGCTGGGCCACCGCCTCGGGCGGCTCGGCGTTCTTGGTCGCGTCGAGGAGGAAGGCGGCCAGCATCGGATCGTCGGCGACCCCGGCCAGCGTCCAGCCGTGCAGCTCGAGCACGCGTTTCGCGGTCTTGCCGTCGTGCACGATCTTGGCGACGTCTGGGTCTGCGAGCAGCGCGGCCAGCGGCGCCAGCGCGGCGGCGTCGGGCATGGCGCCTGCGGCCAGCGAGCGGTGACCGATCGGGACGTAGGCCGGAGCGGCGCCGGCGACCGCGATCGCGACGCCGATCAAGGTCGCGCGATCGAAGCGGCCGGTCGCCTCGACGGTGACGGCGCAGCGAGCGGCGGCGCGTGCGGCGGCGACCACGGCGGCGATCTCGGGGCCGGTGGTGGCGACGACCGGTTCGTGGAGCTCGCCGATCGGGCTCATCGGCGCGTCCTGCGGCAACGACGGCGCCGGCGCCGCGCTGACCCGGTCGAGCATGATATGGAACTCGAGCTCGGTGAACATCTTGGCCAGCTCGGGCGCGTTCCACTCGCCGACCTTGAGATCGTCGAGCTCGCGCGGCAGCTTGACGTCGCGATCGAGCTCGACCAGCCGGCGCGAGATGCGCAGGCGCTCGACCATCTCGGGATCGGCGAGCGGGTGTTTGCCGCGCACCCTGGGGTTGGCGGCGATCAGCGCCTCGATGTCGGGGTAGGCGTTGACCAGCTCGGCCGCGGTCTTGTCGCCGACGCCGGAGACGCCGGGGATGTTGTCGCTGGTGTCGCCCTTCAAGGCCAGGAAGTCGGCGACGCGCTCGGGCGGCACACCGAACTTCTCGATCACCGCTTCGCGCGTGTAGTTGTGGTTGCGCATGGCGTCGACCACCGTGACGCCGGGCCCGACCAGCTGCATCAGATCCTTGTCGGCGGAGAACAGCACCACCTCCCAGCCGCGGGCCCGGGCCCGGGTCACCAGGGTGGCGATCACGTCGTCGGCCTCGACGCCGGCCTCGGCCAGCACCGGCCAGCCCATGGCCTCCACCAGCGGCCGGAAGTACGGCATCTGGAGGCCGAGATCCTCGGGCGGCGGCGGCCGGGTGGCCTTGTAGGCCGGGTAGATCTCGGTGCGGAAGCTCTTGCGGCCGGCGTCGAACACCACCGCCATGCGCTCGGGGCGCAGGTCGTCATGGAGGCGCATGAGCATGCGGGCGAACACGTAGATGGCGCCGGTGGGCATGCCTTCGGCGGTCGACAGGCGCACCTCGCGGCGCTCGCCGCGCGACGCGTTCATCAGCCCGTAGTGAGCGCGGAAGATGTATCCGTGCCCGTCCATGACGTGGAGCCGCTCCATGGCGGGGCCACCTTACAGGACGGCGGCGAGCTGCGCACGCAGCCGCGGCAGCGCGTCGATGGTCCACGCGCCGTACCAGAACAGATCCTTGCCGGAGACGTCGACGATGCGGCCGTGGCGCGCCGCCGGCGTGTCGAGGGCGGCCAGCGCGGCCCGATCGCCGGCGGAGAAGGTGTGAGGCTCGTCGGGCAGGAGCACCAGCGCGGGCGCGCGCGTGACGATCTCCTCGGTGGTCACGCGCGGGTATCGCTCGTCGCGGCCGGCGGCGTCCTTGGGGGCAGCCTTGCCCAGATCGGCAGCAAGGGGATAGAGCCTCAGGCGATCGCCGAAGGCGTTGACCACGCCGGCCAGGGCCAGCACGTCCGAGCCGAAGGTGTCGGCGTTGAAGGTCATCAACGGATCCATCCAGATCGGCACGAACGCGCGCGGCGCGTCGGCGGCGGGCTCGACCGCGGCGCGCACCAGCTCGTAGCCGCGGCGGACCAGCTCCTTGGCGGCGGGCTCGTCGGCGAGGCCGAGGACGCGGGCCAGACGGGCGACGTGGGCCACGCCGTCGGCGACCCGGCGCGGCAAGGACACCAGCACGCGGGTGCGCTCGGCCAGGCGCTCGAGCGCGGGGCGGGTGTTCTCTTCCTGGTTGGCGATCACCAGATCGGGCCCGAGCGCGAGCACGGCCTCGACGTCGACGTCCTTGGTCCCGCCCACGGTGGGCACCGCTTCGGCCTCGGCGGGCAGCTCGCACCAGGTGGTGCGGCCGATGACGCGGTCACCGGCCCCGAGCGCGAACAGGGTGTACGTGTCGCTCGGCACCAGCGACACGATGCGCCGCGGCGGGTGCACGAACACCAGGTCGCGGCCGAGGTCGTCACGGATCTTGATCGACGGCAAGCTGCTATGTTGTCCGCGATGGCCGCGAAGGACAAGAAGGAGCCGGCGAAGGAACTCGCCGAGCGACTCGCCGACCCTGCGTTCCGCTCCCAGATCGAGGAGGGCATCCGCAACATGCCGCCCGAGAAGGCCGCGGAGCTGGTGCAGATGCTCGAGGCCAGCCTGCGCCGGCGTCGCATCGAGCTCTACGGCTACATCGGCGCCGCGGTCGCGCTCCTGCTCGGGATGGTGGTCGCGCTCTACATTTACGGTGCGTCCGATCACGGCAATTTCATGTCGTGGATCTTCCTCGTGCCCATGGCGCTCGCAGGTCTGGTGATGTGGTTGGTAGGGCGCTGGTCGTCGGCCGATCGAAAAGCGTCGAAGCGACCCCGGCCGAGCGTATAGTCGGGACAATGGGTCGTACTCGCCTCGCGTTCCTGATGTTCACGGCGTGTGGCGGCGGCGGCGGCGACGGGCCCGATGCCGCGCCCGCGATCGACGGGCGCGACGTCACGCCGCTCACGTCGACCTGCACGCCCAGGACCGGCACGACGATCGGGTTCCAGACCGTCGTCACCGGCCTCGACTCACCGCTCCTGGTCACCTTCGCCAAGGAAGACCCTCGGCTCTTCGTGATCGAGCAGAACGGCGCCATCCGGGTCATCAAGGACGGCACGCTGGTGACCGCGCCGTTCCTGGATCTGGGCGGGTCCGACGGCGTGGTGATGGGAGGTGGCGAGTCGGGCCTGCTCGGCCTCGCCTTCCACCCCGACTTCGTCCACAACGATCGCTTCTACGTCCACCACACCGATCGCGGCACCGCCGATCACGTGATCGCCGAGTACCGCGCCCGCTACGGCACCGACACCGCCGAGCCGACCAGCCGACGCGAGATCCTGCGTTTCAGCGATCCCGCCGGCAACCACAACGGCGGCTCGATCGAGTTCGGCCCCGACGGCATGCTCTACCTCGCCTTTGGCGACGGCGGCGGCGGCGGCGACCCCCAGGATCGAGCCCAGGATCTGACGTCCCTGTTCGGCAAGATCCTGCGCATCGACGTCGACGCGCGCACCGGCACCAGGGAATACGGCATCCCCGCCGACAACCCGTACGCGTCGAGCGCCGACGGCGCCGACGATCCGCGTCCGGAGATCTGGCACTTCGGCCTGCGCAATCCCTTCCGCTTCACCTTCGACCCGTCCACCGGCAACATCTACATTGGCGATGTCGGTCAAGGCGCGTGGGAGGAGGTCAACGCCGGTCCCAACGCGCCCAACATCAACTGGGGCTGGGACGACCGCGAGGGCCGCCACTGCTTCGAGCCGTCCACCAACTGCCTCACCGCCGATCGGATCGAGCCGGTGGTCGAGTTCAGCCACGGCGATGGCTGGGGCTCGGTGATGGGAGGCGCCGTCTACCGCGGCACGTGTTTCCCCGATCTCGCCGGCACCTACTTCTACGGCGATCACTACGCCGGCCGGCTATGGGGCTTCGAGCTGGTCAACGGCGTGGCCCAGAACAACCGCGAGGTCACGGCGACGTCGGTCGCCGGCCTGACCTCGGTCCACCAGGACGCGTACGGCGAGATGTACCTGACGACCATCAACGGCACGGTCCGGCGTATCATCGTGCCCTGAGCATCGAACCGCGTATCCGTCGTCTGGCCCTCGCAACTGGGCTGACCTACAACGTTCTCGAGTGGGGCGCCGCGCACGGCGGCGACACCACGGTCGTGCTGGTCCACGGGTTTCTCGACCTGGCCTGGGGCTGGGACGAGGTCCCGGCCCGTCTGGCCGAGCGGTTTCACGTGATCGCGCCCGATCTGCGCGGCCACGGCGACTCCGACTGGATCGGCGCCGGCGGCTACTACCACTTCTACGACTACCTGCCCGATCTCGACGACGTCATCGCGCGCCTGGGACGGGCGCGCATCGTGATCTGCGGCCACTCGATGGGCGGCAGCGTGGCGGCGTACTGGGCGGGCACCCGGCCCGAGAAGGTGCGCGCCATGGCCCTGCTCGAGGGCATCGGCCCGCCCGAGGTCACGACGCCCATCCCCGAGCGCGCGATGCGCTGGATCGACGCCTGGAAGCAGGCCCGTGGCAGCGGCGCCGGCAAGGTGATGGCCACGGTCGAGGACGCGGCGGCGCGGCTGCGCAAGCACGATCCGCTGCTCGATCCGGCGCGGGCACTGGCGCTGGCCGGGCACGGCACGCGCGCGGTGGTCGGCGGCGTGGCCTGGAAGCACGATCCGCTGCACCTGACCCAGGGTCCGCATCCGTATCGCGTCGACGTGGCCGCGACGTTCTGGCAGCGGGTGAAGGCGCCGGTCCTGTACGTCGAGGGCTCGGCGTCGCGGTTCCGCCTCGCCGACGCCGACACCGAGCGCCGGCTGGCGGCGTTCCCGGACGTGCGGCGCGTGGTGATCGCGGACGCCGGGCACATGATGATGAGACATCAGCCGGGAAGAGTCGCTGAGGCGATCATGAGCATCATCGGAGAGTAGGGCCTCGGACCTCGGGCGTCGGCCAGACTAGAGGAAGCGCGACGAGCCGACCGGGCCGCCGGCCCACATGCGCTCGCGGCGACCGGGTGGTGGCGGTCCGACGGCCTTCGCGAGCGAGAGCAAGCCAGGGAGATCGTCGCGGGATCGATCGTCGTCCTTCACCTCGGGGGAGGCGGCGACGGTGGCGCCCAGCTCGTCGACCGTGCGGGGGTCGGCGTCGCCGGTCTTGGCCTGGCCGGTGGCGGGATCGATCACGAGCTGCGGCTCCCAGGGCGCGACGATGCTCTGGTGCAGCAACATGGTCACGTCGGCGGCGATGGCGCCATCCTCGGTCCAGCCGGTGGCATGGGCATAGAGCACCTGCTCGGACCGGCGCTCGAGGAGGCGCTCGAGATCCTTCCGCTCGACCGACGCCAGATCGTAGACCACCACCAGCCCCGGCGCCGGCACACCCACCACCGGCCACCGCGCCAGCGGCAAGCCGAGCACACGCGCCGCCGCTTCGCCCAGCACCTCGTGATCGCGGCCGGGGGGTGCGTAGACGCACGGCAAGGTCAGATCCCAGGCGGACAGCACGGCGCGCAGGCGTTCGAGCCCGAGCTTCACCATCGCCGGCCGATCCTGGACCCAGGCGTACCGACCGTTCATGCCCTCGTCGAACCCGTGGGGCGACAGGTGGGTCAAGAGGCCGCCGCTCAGGACGTAGTGCCAGCCGCGAAGGTCGTGCTGGTCGAGCCGACAGCCGGCGACTGCGGCGCGATCGGCGCGCGCGACGATCGCGGCCAGACGCTGGCCCATGATCTCGTGCACCGCGTCGACCGGCGCCAGCTTCGGCAGATCGGCGCGCACCGTCGCCAGATCGCCCGACATCGCGGCGTTGAAGGCGTGCAGGTAGCGACAGAGGAAGCTGGTCTCGAGCAGCGCCGGGTTGGCCTCGAGCACACGGCGGGCGTCAGCGTAGGCGAGCTGTCGCTCGAGCGACGACACCAGCTCGGTGACGACCTCCTCGCTGCCCGGCACCAGCTCGAGGCAGCGGGCGAGCACGGTCGAAGCGATCGCCGGCAGGCCCTCCTCGACCAGCTGGTAGCCGAGCTGGTAGAGGCCGTCGGGATCGAGGGAGTCGACCGAGGCATGGGCGGCACGCTCGGCCAGCTCGCGGTGGCCCATGGCGGCAAAGATGCGCGACAGGACCGAGAGCCCGTCGACGAGCTCGTCGATGGGCATGGTTCGCGGGTACCACAGCGTCCAGCGGAACTCGCGAAACGCGGTCTCGGCGTCGCCGGCCGCGAGGGCCGCCAGGGCGGTCTCGCGGCGCGCGCTGTACGACGGTTCACTCAATGCCGGCCAGTCGCTCGGTCGCGATGCGCAAGGCATCGCGCACGGTGCCGTCGAGCGCTGCCGGCGCCGGCGCCGCCACCTTGCCCTCCGACCAGTACGTACCGCTGGGATCCTCGATCCGCTCGGCGGTGGCGAGCATCACCGGCACCTCCGCGCCCTGGGTCACCGACGACCCGCGCACCGGGCCGAAGCCCTCGCGCAGGAGCTTGGTCGAGATCACGCCGGGGTGAAGGCTGTAGGCCGAGATGACGTCGGGATCGAAACGCGCGGCCAGATCGAGCGCGTGCATCACGTTGGCCAGCTTGGACTGGGCGTACGCCGCGTAGCCCGAGAAGGCGCGCTCGAGCGAGAGGTCGTCGAGGTGGATGCGGCCGCGGGTGTGCGCGATCGACGACAGGATCACGATCCGCGCCGGCGCGGCCGCCTCGAGCTGGGGCGTCAGCAGGTGGGTGAGCAGGTAGTGGCCGACGTGGTTGACCGCGAGCGTGGCCTCGATGCCGTCGCCGGTGAGGACGCGCTCGGCGGCGAAGATGCCGGCGTTGTTGATGAGGACGTGCAGCGCCGGCGCCAGCTTGGCGACCTCGGCGGCGCCCTTGCGCACCGAAACCAGCGAGCCGAGATCGAAGGACACGCCCTCCACCTCGGCGCCGGGGACGGCGGCCAGGAGCTCGGACAGCGCGCGATCGACCTTGGGCCGGCTACGGCCGTGCACGATCACGCGCATCCCGGCCTTGGCCAGCGCCAGCGCCGTCGCCTTGCCGATCCCGTCGGTGGAACCGGTGACGAGGACGGTGCGGGGCGTGCTCATGCCGCCGTTTGTATCACGCAGCCCCGCCCGTTGCCCTTGCCCCTGCCCTTGTCTACGTGCCGCCTATTGCCGCCCGTTGAGCTGCAACGCCCGCACGATCACCGGCGGCACGCGCTTGCCCGGCTCCCTCACCGGGCTCCGCCGCTTCAGCTGGCCGGCATCCGGAGTCACCCCCGACCAGACCTCGAGCTTGGCCAGCACCGCGGTCTGATCGACCGCGACCAGGTCACCGATGCTGGCCCCGTGCGGCGCCTGCGGCGCGACCACGCGCAGTGAGTCCTGGGCGTTGCCGAGCTCGAACATGCCGCCGCTCCATGGGTCCCACTCGCCGTAGAGAAAGACGATGCCGTCGCCCATCGCCTTCACCCAGACGTCGACGTCGGTCATGGGCTCCGCACGCCACGCCGGCCGGGTCACGCCGACGGGATAGGTGCCCTCGAAGTCGGTCGGCCCGTAGAGGGTCAACCCGGTGAGGTGGTCGTCCATCGTGCCCGGGTACCCGAGCTCGACCTCGGCCTGGTAGTAATAGGCCTCGAACTCGGCGATGTCCTCGTCGTTCGAGGACGACACCGGCGAGGTGTTGCTGAGGAAGCCCCAGACCAGGCTGTCGCTGGCGGTCACCGCCGGCACCTGCGCGCAGCGGGCGGCGCCATCGTACTGCCAGAACGACCACTCGAGCGCGACCACCGCGCTCTCGACCGCGACCGGCAGCGTGATGCGCGTGTAGAGGAAGCCGCGGTTGACCGCCTCGCTCTGGGCGCGAGCCTCGAGCATGGCGCGGCGGTCGCGCAGGAGCTCGGCCTGGAGGTCGCGCAGCGCCTGCCGGCACGCCGGCGGTCCGAGCTGCTCGAGGTGGGGTTCGTAGCGGTAGTCAGGCGCGCCGAACGACTGGGGTGCGACGTAGGCGACGGTGCCGTCGACGTCGTCGGGGTAGAAGCGGCGGTGGTAGATCGAGGTCATGCCGCCCTTGCTGGCGCCGGTCTCGAGCCAGCGGCCACGATAGATGCGGTGGAGGGCGTCGGAGATGCGGTGGTGATCGGCCGCGCTCTGCTCGATCGTGAGGTGGGCCCAGGCCGCGGTGCCGGTCGGGCGCGAGCCGCGGAAGAAGCGGTGCTCGACGACGATCTGGTTGGCGCCGAGCAGCCGGGTCAGCTCGCCGGGGAAGTCGTAGTACCAGTTGCCGTAGCCGGTGTGGAGCAGCACCATCGGAGCGGCCACGTCCTTGTGGATGAGGGTCGCGTACTGCTGGAAGCGCGGCCCACCCGGGTTGGCGTGATCGACCGGCTGGTCGAACTGGATCTCGAAGTAGCGGTAGCCGGCCTGATCGGTGGTCGACTCGGTGACACTCGCGACCTCGGCCAGGCCGCGCAGCTGCTCGAGGATGTCGCCGGCCGGAGCGTCGATGCCGCCGCCGTCGGGCGTGACCTCGAGGTCATCGTCGCCGCAGGCGGCCAGAGCAAGGCACACGGCGACGACCCAGGATCTCACCCGACCAGCTTCGCATACCCCCTGGGCCACGAGTAGTGTCCGCGACATGGCTCACGGACTCCGGCAACGGCTGCGCTACCGCTTCGACAACCTGATGGCGCGAGGCGTCGGAGCGCAGATCCTGCTCCTCGCCGTCGCCACCCTGGTGCTGGTGGTCATCACCACCCTGGCGGTGATCGTGTTCGGCGTGGTGCCGGCCGACGACGATGGCCAGAAAGACTCGTTCGGCCGCGGGGTGTGGAAGGCGCTCATGCATGCGCTCGACGCCGGCGCGGTCGGCGGCGACGCGGGGGGGTGGACCTTTCTGTTCATCATGCTGTTCGTCACCATCGGCGGCCTGTTCGTGGTGTCGGCGCTGATCGGCATCCTCAACAACGGCTTCGGCGCGCTGATCGAGGGTCTGCGCCGCGGCCGCAGCGAAGTGATCGAGCGCGGCCACACCGTGATCCTCGGCTGGAGCCCCAAGATCGACACGCTGGTCTCGGAGCTGGCCGCCGCCGGCGCCAACCAGCGCGACGCCTGCGTGGTGGTGCTGGCCGAACGCGACAAGGTCGCGATGGACGAGCACCTGGCCGGCGCGCTGGCTGGCAAGAAGCTGCGGGCGGTGACCCGGAGCGGCAGCCCGATGACGATGAGCGACCTCGCGCTGGTCAGCCTGAGCACGTCGAAGGCGGTGATCGTGCTGGCACCCGAGACCCACGCCGACGGCTCGGCCATGGCGCCCCACGAGGCCGACACGGTCGTGCTCAAGGTCCTGCTCGCGATCACCAAGGTCGCGGGGCCGCGCCTGCACCTGGTGGCCGAGCTCTCCGACGAGAAGACCGAGGCGGTGGCGCGCATGGTGGTGGGTGACGACGCCGCGTTGATCGTGGCGCCGCCGCTGATCAGCCGGCTCCTGGTCCAGACCGGACGGCAGTCGGGGCTGTCGATGGTGTACAGCGAGCTGCTCGATTTCGGCGGCGTCGAGATGTACGTGCGGGCCGAGCCGGGGCTGACCGGCAAGAGCTTCCGCGAGGGGGTCTTCGCCTACGACGACTCGGTGCTGCTCGGCGTGGTCGATCAGGCCGGCGCGCTGATGCTGCCGCCGCCGTTCGATCGCCGCTTTGCCGCCGGCGATCAGGTCGTGGTGATCAGCGAGGACGACGACACCGCGATCCTCAACGGCAAGCACGTCAAGCTCGACGACGCCACCCTCGTCGCCGCCGCCAAGAGCCCGGTGCGCCAGAAGGAGCGCACGCTGATCCTGGGCGCCAGCCCGCGCCTGGCCCTGGTGATGAGCGAGCTAGACGCCTACGTCACCGCCGGCAGCGAGACCCTGGTGGTCGGCGATCGCGCCGTGCTCGAGGAGCTCGGCGACCTCAGCGCGCTGACCCGGAACACCAAGGTCGACACCCGGCACGGCGATCCCACCGAACGCGCGCTCCTCGACTCGCTCGACCTCGGCGGATACGACTCGGTGCTGGTGCTGTCGGAGACCGGCGGCCGCAGCCAGGAGATGGCGGATGCGCGCACCATGATCACCCTGCTCCACCTGCGCGACATCGCCCGCAAGAGCGGCAAGAGCGTGCCCATCACCAGCGAGATCCTCGACATCCAGAACCGCGACCTGGCGGCGGTGGCCGAGGCCGACGACTTCATCGTCAGCAACACCCTGGTGTCGCTCATGGTCTCGCAGGTGGCCGAGAACCAGCACCTGACCCACGTGTTCCAGGATCTGTTCAGCCCCGGCGGCCACGAGATCTATCTCAAGCCCGCCGCCGAATACGTCCGCCTCGACACCGACCTGCCCTTTCAGGCCGTGGTCGAGGCCGCGCTCCGCCGCGGCGAGGTCGCCATCGGCGTGCGCACCGCCGCCAGCACCCGCGATCCAGGCGCCGCCTTCGGCGTGGCGTTGAATCCACGCAAGAGCCGGTCGATACGGCTGACCGCAGCCGACAAGATCATCGTGCTTGCCGACGACTGAGCGGTCGGAGACCCGAACGCGAGGCCCGAACCCATCGCGGCCCGGCGGTTTCGCGTCCCCCGGCCCTCGTGTAACGATGCGACGAACGCCCATTCATCGACTGCATCGAGACATGCCCGGGCATCGAGCGCACCGAGAACGCGACGTGCGACCGCACGCTCCCGAGCGATCAGGCGCCCGCCGCCGCCTGTGTGAACGTCGCGGGAAAAGGCCGCCATGGCCTTTTCACCGCGGGCATGGCGGTCGGGATCGTCTTCGTGGCTTTCATCGGCATGGGAATCATCCTCCTTGCGACCGAGGGCGGGCGGCCCGGCAGCTAGCCCGACGTTGCCCGGGAAATCCGAACGCGGGTCGCCCGTCCTCGACGACGATTCGATCAGACCTTGACAGCGTCGACCAGCGAGGCGCCTCGGACCCAGATGACGGCCACGTCGTCGGGCGAGAGCGCCTTCCACGTGCCGAGGTCGGCGCGCACCTCCTGGCGGGCGCCGTTGTCCGAGACCAGCGTGACGTAGTGGCGGTAGACCGGGCGGCCGTTGACCTCGGCGTAGGCGACCTTGCGGCGGCGCAGCACGCGGGCCAGCACGCGCGTCGGCGGCGGGCGCGGCCCGACGCGCCGCCACATCCAGATGGCGCCGACCAGCGTGAGCGGCACGAAGGGCGCGAAGAAGAGCCAGATGTAGGGCCAGGTCTCGGCGATCTCGAACCACACAAGCTGGCCGCTCCAGGCCAGATACAGCCCGCCGAGCCCGGCGACGAGCACGAGGCCGGGGCCGAGCGCCGGCGGCGGCGGATCACGCGGCGGCGCCGGCGGAACCTTGGCCGCCGCGTCGCGCGCGTCGGCCAGGGCGGCCGCGTGCTCGCCGAGGTTGGGCGTGCGCAGGGTCGCTCCACACGACAGGCACACCTCCCGGGTGGTGAACACCACCGGCGCCGCGCAGGTCGCGCAGCTGGGCGCGCAATGCGTGCCGCCAGGCGCGTCCTCGGGCGGCATGACGTCGAACCAGCGGTAGTCGACCAGGCGATCGCGCTGCATGTACGCGACGCCGATGTCGCCGACCACCAAGAGGCCCATGAGCGCGTCGGCGGCGACCGAGTCGACCTCGTCCCCATCGCGCATCCGCAGCCGGGCCTTGCGCACGTAGGTGCCGGAGAGAAAGTCCGCGCTCAGGACCGCGATCGGGCGCCGGGTCGGCGCCAGCATCCGCGCGAAGGCCAGGCCCAGCTCGTAGAACCCGAACAGGACGATCAGGGCGCAGATGCCGACGAACAGCACGGTGAACGCCGTCCCGGCGTCGGCGGCCTGGGCGATCAGAAGACCGCCGCCGCCGACCAGCACGGCCACGAAGAACATGCCGACCTGCGTCAGCGCGTCGCCCCAGCCCAGGCGCGGCGCATGGCGCATGGCCCCGGCGTAGGCCGGCTGCTTCTCGACCAGGTCGTAGCGCTCGCCGTCGGTACGGAACGAGGCGTCGACGCCGCCTGCCCGCCGGGCGCCACAGAAGCGGCAGTAGAGCGGCGGACGGTCGCCCTGGTCCGCGCCGCAGGTGGCGCAGGTCGCGGTGGTCTTGGCAGCCACACTGCATCGTACCTTGCGTCGCGGCGCGAACCTGGGTATGCGTCCCGGATGTCACTGTCCGTCGGGATCGTCGGTCTACCCAACGTCGGCAAGAGCACCGTCTTCAACGCGCTCACCGCCGGCAAGGCCGAGGCCGCCAACTATCCGTTCTGCACCATCGATCCCAACGTCGGCATCGTGCCGGTACCCGATCCGCGCCTCAAGCGCATCGAGAAGCACATCCCGACCCAGAAGATCATCCCGGCCGTGGTCGAGATCGTCGACATCGCCGGCCTGGTCAAGGGCGCGTCGCAGGGCGAGGGCCTGGGCAACAAGTTCCTCGCCAACATCCGCGAGACCAGCGCCATCCTGATGATGGTCCGCTGCTTCCAGGACCCCAACGTGGTCCATGTGTCGGGCTCGGTCGATCCCGATCGCGACATCGAGATCATCGAGCTCGAGCTGATCCTGGCCGACGCCGACACCGCCGAGAAGCGGCTCAAGAAGGCCCAGGGCGCTGCCAAGACCGGCGCCAAGGAGGGCAAGGCCGAGCTGGCGCTGGTCGAGAAGGTGTTGGCCCACCTCCACGCCGGCAAACCCGGCCGCTCGCTGGCGCTCACCGACGACGAGAAGAAGGAGGTCCTGACCTGGGGCCTCATGACCGTCAAGCCGGTCCTCTACTGCTGCAACGTCGGCGAGGAAGATCTACCCGCCGGCAACGCGTGGAGCGAGAGCGTGCGCAAGCGCGCCGCCGCCGAGGGCGCCGGCATCGTCATCCTGTGCGGAAAGATCGAGGCCGAGCTGGCCGGCATGACCGAGGAGGAGAAGACCGAGCTCCTGGCCTCCTACGGCCTGACCGAGCCAGCGCTCAGCTCGCTGGCCCGCGAGTGCTACCGGCTGCTGGGCCTGCAGTCGTATTTCACCGCCGGCGAGAAGGAGATCCGCGCCTGGACCATCAAGCAGGGCGCGCTCGCGCCCGAGGCGGCCGGCGTGATCCACACCGACTT
>SXJR01000326.1 GCA_005779305.1 Myxococcales bacterium | reverse complement strand
CGCCCGGCGCGCACTACCAGGTCGACGTTCACGTGCCGCCAACATGATCCTGTTCAGGACACCAACCCGCGAGAGCTGCGCCGTTCGCGGTCGGCGAAGCGGGTAGAACTAGAACGTCACGAGGCTCCCGCATCGACCAGCAGATCCAGGATTGGCATCCCGGCGGCGGGAGTGCACGTCCGTGATACCCACATCATCCCTCGTCGGCCATGAGGTCGCTGTCATTGTCGAGTCCGTCGCCTCAGACGTCGGCGCAGATCGATGTCATTGACCTCAACGTTGCGCCGATTCGGCGCGCTCGGCGCGCTCGGGCGGGCGCGGTGCGGCGATCGAACGCATGCTACGATCGAACGGCATGTCGACCGCTGCGTCCAAGGGCACGCCCAAGACGGTGGCGGACTGGCTGGCGCTGCCCGTCGACGCTCGGATCGAGCTCATCGACGGAGAGTTCGTCGAGAAGGCGGCGCCCACCTTCGATCACGGACGAGCGCAGCTCAACACCGGGGCAGTCCTTGGAGGATCCTTTGCTCGGCGCGCGGGCGGTCCCCGGGGTCCTGGTGGATGGTGGCTCGCCACCGAGGTCGACATCCTGCTCGACGGCCGCGGGTATCGTCCGGACCTCGCAGGCTGGCGCCGCGAACGCCCCGTCCCGCTCAAGGAGCGTCCGGTCACACTACGACCAGACTGGCTGTGCGAGATCGTCAGCGAGTCGAATCGGATGATCGACACCGTGAAGAAGCTGCGCCGCTATCACCAGGCGGAGGTTCCCCACTACTGGATCCTCGATCAGGTCGACCGCACGCTCACGGTCCACCGACACACGCCCGATGGCGACCTGGTGGTGTTGCGCGCCGAGGCCGAGGAGCGTGTGCGGGCCGAGCCCTTCCAGGCGATCGAGTTACGGGTGGGGGTCTTGCTCGGCGACGACGAAGACTAGGGGCTCAGCAGCCGTTGCCCTCGGGGTCGACGCAGACCAGCACATCGAGCCGAGGCCGGATGGCCGTGTTGGTGTTGTTGCTCATGGTGATGCCGAGGTTGAAGAACGAGGCCGGCCGGGTCCGCAGGCGCAACATGAAGCCGACGAACGGCGGCCTGATCGCGGCCTGGTCTTGCAGGAACGTCCGGGCGTCGAACGCGAGCGGCGCGGTCCCCGACGACACGATCGGCGACGCGATGAGCCCGGACACCGTCATGTCGGCCAGCTCGACGGCGCCGTTGGCCCGGTAGGCGTGGAGCTCGAGCGTCTGCGGGCCGCCGCTGATGTTGTTGGGGAACAGCGAGAGCTGGGCCGACTGCACCACCAGCTTCGGCGACAGGAACACCGAGTCGAACTCCCAGGCGATGCGACGCTCTTCCATTCCGCTCGGCCCGGTCCAGGCGATGGCCTCGCCGGTCGAGGTCTCGTTGTTGAGCGCGTCGTACGTGCCATTGCCGTCGAAGTCGCCGCCGCCTCGGTCGGAGACCGGCGTCAATGCCAGGGTCGCCGAGGCACAGTTCGCGGTGCAGCCGGGCGAGCCGTCGCAGGCTTCGAAGTACCACTCGACCCGCTGGTTGCCGCACACGCTGTTGCGCAGGCAGGTCGCGCTACAGCCGTTGCCATCGTCGGTCGGGTTGCCGTCGTCGCAATCCTCGTTGGCGGTGGTGATGCCGTCGCCGCACACCGGCGGCCCGGCATCGGGGCTCACCGGCGCATCGGGATCCCCGCCCGGCGCAATCGGGATCCCCGCCCGGCGCGTCGACGTTGGCGGCGTCGATCTCGGTGCTGGTGACCTCGCCGCACGCGACCAGGAGCAATACCGAGAGCATCGAAGCGAGGCGCATGGATTGAGCCTATCACTGGTACGTACACTCGCGGACCGCGATCCCCATCACGTAGGTCGGGTCGGCGCAGCCGTAGTGAGCCACGTTCTGGAAGGTGCACAGCGCCCAGTTTCCGCCGCAGTTGTTGGGGTTGCCGCACGCGGTCTCCGAGCGGGTCGGCGCGTAGCCGGCCGGGCAAGACGGCATCGCGGGATAGCCGCCGAGGCAGCTGGGCGGTGACCAGCACGGCCCCATCGCCGCCGACGGCCCGGCCACCACGTTCACCACGCACGCGTGGGTGTTGCACGACGCGGTCGCAGTGGGCGGCGTGCCCGTGCACCAGCTCGACGGCACCTGGGCGCCGACGCCGTCGCGGCAGTAGACCGGACGAGCCTGGGTGCCGCCTCCGCAGCGCTGGCTGCACGTGCCGTAGGTGCCGGCATACCAGGTGCAGCCGTTGGTGTTGTTGCAGCTCTGGGTCTGGGCCGGGCGAGTGCCGGTGCACAGCGCGTCGCTCACGGTGGTGCCGTCGCTGCGCTCGCACCAGACGTTGCGGGTCTGGGTGCCGACCGAGCAGGCGCCGGCGCTGCAGGTGCCATAGGACGTGTTCCGCCACGCGAAGGTCGGCGCCGTACACGTGCCGCCGCTCCCGCAGGTGCCGCTCTCGCAGTCGGTGCCGACCGCGCACGTCTGCGTGGCGGCGCAGCGCGGACACGTGCCACCGCCGCAATCGACGGCGGTCTCGGGCGCCGAGCGCACGCCGTCGGTGCAGGTCGCCGGCGCGCACGTGCCCTGGGCACACACGAGGTTGCCGCTGCACGCCGCGTTGGAGCCGGGCGTACACGCCTCGAAGCATGCGGTCTCGTCTTCGCAGACGTAGGCGCCGCAGCTGGTCGGCGCGCTGGCCACGCAGCCGCCGTTGCCGTCGCAGTGAGGCGCCGGCGTGAGCTGACCCTCGTCGCACGACGGCGTGCCGCACTCGGTGGTCGACGGCACCGGCGTGCAGGTGCCGCGCGAGCCCTCGAGGTCACAACGCGAGCACTCGCCGTCACAGTTCGACGAGCAGCACACGCCGTCGGAGCAGGTGCCGCTCTCGCACTCGGCATCGCCGGCGCAGCCGGCGCCGAGCGCGGACAGCTCCGCGGGCCCCGGCGCGTCCTCGGTGGAGGGCGGTAGATCCTGGATCGAACCGCAGGCGGCGATCACGAGGGCGAGGACGGCGACGACGGCGACGACGAGGACGGAACGACGACAGCGAGGACGGTTGTGCACGAGAAGCCTCCGGGTAAGGGGTCGGTCGGCTTCTCAGCAAGTGACGTACCCGGCGTAAGGCCGCGGGTTCACGAAGGTCACGGGCGCGGATGCGATGGGCGCCCGTGGGCGCCCGCGGGCGCCCGCACGGAGCGGCGGTCATGAATCTGGTCAGGGCCGACTACCCGGCTCCAGCCCGTACCGTTTCATCCACCGCTGCACCTGCGAGCGCACCGTCGACATGGCGCGCGCGACGGCGGCGACGTTGCCGCCGTGCTCCTTCAGCAGCGCGATCAACTGCTCCCTGCGCACCCGATCTTCCTCGCCGAGCGCCGCCGCCCCCGGTGCCGCCGCCGCCGCCCCCGGCGTCGATCCCCGTCGCGCCCGCACCTCACCCGGAACCCGCACCTCCTCGGGAAGATGCCGCACATCGATCGCCGCGCCGTCGGCGAGCGCCAGCGCCCGCTCCACGCACTTCTCCAGCTCGCGCACGTTGCGCGGCCAGTCGTAGCGGAGCATCGCGCGCATCGCCTCCGACGTGAACGTCGCACCAGCAGCGCGCGGATCCTCGCTGGCGGCGAGCAACGCGGAGATCACCAGCCCGGCGTCCTCGCGCCGCTCGCACAGCGGCGGCAACACGAACATTCCACCAAGCCGCGCCAGCAGATCCTCGCGGAACTCGCCAGCCATGCAGGCCTGCTCGAGGTCGCGATGCGTGGCGGCGAGGACTCGCAGATCGACCGGCGTCGACGCCGTCGCGCCGACCGGACGCACCTCTTGCTCCTGGAGGACGCGCAACAGCTTGGCCTGCGCCGCCCGCGGCAGGTCGCCGATCTCGTCGAGGACCAAGGTGCCGCCCGCCGACGGCGTGATGAGCCCGTCATGGGCGCGGTCGGCGCCGGAGAACGCGCCGCGCACATG
>SXJR01000325.1 GCA_005779305.1 Myxococcales bacterium | reverse complement strand
GCTCGGCCTCGTCGCCGAGGTCCGCCCGCTCGGCACGAGCGGCGGCCGGCGCTACCAGCGCGACGCGCTCGGTCGCGTGGTCGCCGAGACCGACCTCGCCTCGGGCGCGGTCACCCGCTTCGCCTGGGATGGCGCGCAGCGTGTCTTCGTCCAGCGCCCCACCGGCGCCATCGAGACCACGCTCGCTGCCGAGGGCCTCGATCAACCCGTGGTCACGATCTTCCCGGGCGGCGCCCGCCGCTACTTCCACCAGGATCGCCAGGGCTCGGTCTACGCCCAGACCGACGACGCCGGCGTCGCCCAGCCCTGGCTTTCGTACTCCGCCTACGGCGAGGTGAGCCTGCTCGACGCCGCCGGCCGCACCCTGCCGGCGACGGGCGTCCTGCCCAGCTTCGGCTACCACGGCCTGCCCCACGACTTCGGCCTCGGGCTCGTGGACATGCGCGCCCGCGTCTACCGGCCGTCGCTGGGCCGCTTCCTGTCCCCCGATCCGATCAAGCTCGGCGGCGGCGCCAACCTGTTCGCCTTCGTCAACAGCGGGCCGCTGACGTGGCGGGATCCGTGGGGGTTGTCGAGTCGTGACGCCGAAGGGGCCTTCGCGCGGGTTCAGCAGCAGGCGTCCGCGTACCTGGCGGAGCGCATCCGGTCCGAGCCGCCGGTTCCCATGGGCGACTGGTTGCAGCGTTCCTACCAGCAGAAGTGGATCGACCTCGGGCACACCGGGAACCTGCTCAGCCTGGCCCGATTCGGAGACGAGTCCGCGATCCGCGAGCTCGATGACGAGGCGCTCCGGTACTGCGGATATGTCGGCGACAGCGAATCCTCCTGCCGGGGCGTGACCTCCGACATCTTGCAGCAGCGCGCCACCCAGGACGCGTTCGGCATCGTCGGCGCTTCGCCGGTCGTGAGGGGCGCATCGGCTCACCATCCGCGACTCGTCTCGGCGCGGCAATCCGCAACGGGGAACTGACGCTTCCTGACAGTGTCCTCTTTCGAACCCGAGAGGTAGTCGCAAAAGGGCGCCCGTATGGCACAAGGGCGAATCCTCTCACTCCATCTGTGTCCGTGCTGAATCCGCGGATCTACGAACTCGATGCAGGAGATCTCAAAGTTGGTCAGGTAATGCATCCCTTGAACGAAACCCAGGGTGGGCCGGTTTCGCGGCTCTCCAACGAGGAACTCGTGCGCTTCCGTTGGGAGGACCCGATTAGCTCAGCGGGCCTGGCGGACGGGAGACTCGATGTCACCGGCGGGCATCATCGTCTCGAAGAGATATCGCGTAGAGTAAGGGCCGGCACACTCGATCCACATACCCGCGTCAAGATCCTTCTTCATGACTGAGCTGTCCGAGTATCTGGCCTCCGCAACGTCGGGCGATCAGCCTGTGGTCGACTGGTCCGCCCCGCCATGGGTGGCTGCTCATCGCGCGTTGCTGTGGCTGCGGATCGCGCCAGAGATTGCGACACCCCCCCTGGCGCCCCTCTCGACTTCCGACACGATGCTCCTGTGCGATCGCATGGTCGCGAGGTTCGTGAACGCCGACGGAAGCCTAGCCTGGTCGAGCCACATGCTGTCGACGGCGCTCGAGGCGATCTCCTTCGCGGTGCGAGGGGCGCCCGAGCCGCTGTTGAGGGCCTTCTGGGAGCTGCTACGCGACCGCCACCTCGACACGCTCGCATTCAACTTCTGTCATGCGATCGGGATCGAGGTGCTCTCGAGACGCCGCGTCGATACTGGATGGGACCTATCGTGGATGCTGACGAGCACGCTGCCTTGCCAGGTGTGCCTGAGATACTGGACCATTGCCCTCCGGCCGGAGATCGGGAGCGACGAACTCGACGCCGAAACGCGCAACATTCTGGGCGCGTCGGGGTTCACCAGTGCCTGAACTGACGGCTCCCATTGCCCACTGTCGCCGATGTGTCCCTGGGCGGGGCTCGCCGAGCGATCGCGCTGACCTGAACGCTGCCTTGCCAGTTCGGCGGTGCGTCACCGCTTCCACTCGAGCCGCCAGGGCGTCATGCCCTCGGTGGCCGGCTCGATGGTCACGTCCTGTCCGCTGGTGAGGGCGGACACCAGCGCGTCGCGCTGGTCCCACGAGAGCCAGATGATCACGCCGTCGTCGAAGAGTTGAGCGCCCGTGTGCACCTTCATGGGCACGAAGCCAACCAGCACGACCGCGGGTTGGCTCTCGGTCTTGTTGCCGAAAAGCTGCGGACCTCCAGGTCCTCCAGGTCCAGGAATCCACACGAAGCTCGCTCTGGAGAGCTCATCGGGAGCGAGCGCGATCGTGGTCGACGATCGAACGCTCAGCCGTTTCAGGTAGTCAGCCAGCACGGCCGCGCTCGCCGGGGTGACCCGCAGCCGCCACGTCCCCTCGAGGTACCAGCCTCCGGGCGCCTTGCGGGATCTGGGCAAGAGCACGGGTTCCCCATGGACGTCGAGGAGCAGGGTGATGCCCGCTTCATATCTGGCCGTCGTCGTTCCCCAGGCTTCGCGTGCGAACTGTGCTTCCGTCACCACGGTGGGCCGATCGCGCTCGATCCACCACGGTGCCGGGTGCTGTCGCTGCGCCCATGCAAGCATGTTGGCGACGCGTGGCACGCCATGCGCCTGGATCACCGTCAGTTCGTCGTGCGTCAACGGCACGAGCGTCAGCGCGCCGGCGGGCACGGCGATTCCCTCGGGGGCTCGCGCTGGCACCGCCGCGACGGCCATCAGATCGTCGCGTCCGAAGAGCCCAGGCGCCAGCTCGCGCCACGACCAGGTTGTCAGCGCCGCACCGCTGGCCGGCACCGCGGCGGCCGCGCTCAAGAACGCGATCGACTCCTGCGGTGGACGAGTGATGTCCTCATCCGTTCGAGCGACCACGGTCATCACGAGCTCCGGCCTACCGGCCTGGGCCAGGCCGCGGCTCACGTACGTCCAGCACGCGCCACCGTCTGGCAGCGTCGCGGCGTAGACCTCGAAGGTTGCTCCGTCGACGTCGATGGTTGCCAGGAGCCGGGGTGGGGCGCCTTGGGGTTGCGTCGGCACCACCGGGGCCGGCCGCGCGGTCGGCGTGCTCGCTTCCTGTGGCCGGTTGCGCCCGGCGCATGCCATGACCGCGGCAGCAACGACGATTCCGCGTGCGGACACCTTCATGCAGCGACACTACTCGACGAGCACGAGGACGCCAACGTCACATGGTCCAGCTCCAGCGCTTGGACGCGTCGAACGACACGCCGCCTTGGCGCTTGCGCAGGCGGGCGTCGAGCTTGTTCACGGCGGCGTCGTCGCGCGGCACGGCGGTCTTGGCCAGGCGAACCTTCTTGAGCCGGGGCAGGCCGAGGAGCAGGCCGGCGACGTCGGCGGGGACGTCGGTCATCATGAGGTCGAGTTGCTCGATGCTCTTCAGGGTGGCGAGGAAGTCCCACGACGGCGACTCGAGGGTCGGGACGTCCAGCACGCGCAATAGCGGTAGGCCCTCCAGCATGGTCAGGTCGGTCACGCGGACGTCCCAGCACCAGAGGAGCTCGAGCTTGCGCATCCGCTCCAGGCCGGCGAGCGAGGTGACCTTGGTCTTCTCGACGTACAGCCGCTGCATGCCGACCGCTCTCAGGATCGGCGACAGGTCCGCGATCGGGGCGCCGCGCAGGTTCAAGCTCTCCAGCTTGCGCGCGCCGGCGAGCGCCGAGAGGTCCTCGACCTTCGAGTAGCTGGCGTCGACGTAGGTGAGGTCGGCCGAGCCCTCGAGCCCCGCGAGCGAGCGCAGCACGTTGCAGTAGTCGACGCTCAGCCCCTCCAGCCGCAGGTCGGCGAGCGGCCGCAGCGAGCGGACCTGGGCGCCGGTGATGGTGAGGTGGCGTAGCCCGCGCATGCGCCCGAGCGGCGCCAGATCGGCGAGGTCAGAGCGGGCGGTGTTGGCCTTGAGGGTCAGCGACCGTAGGCCGGTCAGGCCGGCGAGGTACCGGGGCACCCCAATGGGGCCGTACACGATGAGCTCCTCGAGCTCCGGCATCGCCACGCCGGTGAGGAGCCTCGGCGGCACCGTCCTCGCGCTGAGCGTGAGCTTGGTGAGGTTGCGCGCGGCGGCCAGGCCCGCGAGGCTCTGCGCCGGGGTTCCGGGGAAGATCGTGAGCTCGGTCAGGCGTGGCAGCTTGGCCAGCGGCGTGAGGTCGGGTAGCGCCCCGCCGCGGAAGGTGAGATCGCGCAGCGCCTTGCACGCGAGCAGCGGCTCGAGCGTGGCGCCGCGGGGCAGCTTGAGCTGCAGGCGGTCGACCTTGGCGACCGCGGTCTTGCCGGCCGCGTCGGCGATCGCGCGGGCGACGGCATCCGGGTTCGCCGCAGCCGGCGCCTTGGCCGCCGCTGGCGCCTTCGCCGCTCGGGACCCGGTCGCCCTGAGCGAGGCCGTCTGCGGCCGAGTCGAAGGGCGCACGGCCTTGGCCTTCGCCGGCCTGGCCTTCGCGGGCGGCGCCGCCTTGGTCGCCTTCGCCGGGCGGTAGCCCTTCCTCAGCTTCGACGCGAGCAGCTTGTCGGCGTCGGCTCTGGCCGCGGCCGCGTCGGCGAACGCCTTGACCTTGGTCTGCCCGCTCGTGCCCAGCCGGCCGAAGGTGACCGTGTGCTGGGCCCCGGTGACGTCGATCGCCCAGAACTTGGCCGACGAGCCGGCGACGAACTCGAGCCGCTTGCGCATGCGCGCATCGTACAGTCCCTCGGCCGGTCGAAGATCAGTTGACCGGGCCGACGGCGTAGCCGGTGACGGTCAGGCGATCGAGCGGCTGCAGTGAGGCGTCGAGCGTCCACGCGGCCTCGAGCTGGGAGATGTACGCGTGCTCGTCGAGCCAGAGGCCGGAGATGGGGTGGCCGGCGTACGTGATCGGCGAGGCGAACAGGATCCAGTACTGGTTGTTCCAGTTGTGGTGCTCGCCGGCGTAGACGAGCCGGAAATAGTCGGTGACGACCGTGGTCGTGCCCCCGAACGTCACCTCGCCGCGGGTGGGGAAGAGCGGGCCGGAGCCGGCGGCGGGAGGGAGGTAGCGGAAGTCGAGCCGGAAGGAGTCACCGCCGGGCAGGGCGCCGGTGATGCGCCACGGTTCGAGGGTCTCGCCGGTGCACGACGACATGCTGGCGAGATCGTCGCGGTTGACGCCGCCGTCGAAGGCGGCGATGGCCCAGACGTGATCGCCGATGTGAGGCTCGGCGAGAAGGAATCCGAAGCCTCCAGTCTCGGGGAGACGGACCTCCCACTCCAGCTCCATCGAGCTCGAGCCGGACGTGAAGGCCTGGGTATAGCGGCGGGTGGAGAACGAGCCGTGATCGATGACCTCGTAGCGGGCGGTGGGGCCGGCGGGCGCGATCGGCGTGCGGGCCGGGCCGTGCTCGCCGGCGCCGAAGATCGCGGACACGGTGTGGACGCCGGGGGTGTGGGGCAGGACGTAGTTGCCGGCG
>SXJR01000324.1 GCA_005779305.1 Myxococcales bacterium | reverse complement strand
GCCACCTGGGCGATCGCCGCCGACGGTGACGTGCTCTACGCCGCCTGGCTCGAGTACGCGCCCGCGCTCATCCGTCGCCGGGTCATGCAGCGCAACCCGCGCACCGGGGTGTGGCGCGACATCGGGACCTGGGCCCACGGCCTGGTCCCCTACGTCGAGATGTCGCTCATCGTCAACGGGACCACCCCGTACATGGCCACCGACGGGTCCTTCGCGACCGGCAATCACGTGGGCGTGCTGGCCTTCCGCTGAGGCCCGACCGGCGCGGGATCCGCGGTATCTTCGCTCTCGATGAGCAGCGGCCCGGTCAAGCGCCGCGACACCCTCGATCGCAAGCTGGTCGAGGGCATCGCGTTGCTGTTGACCAATGCGCAGAGCGCCCTGTTCATCACCGGCGCCGGGATCTCGGCCGACTCGGGGCTGCCGACCTACCGCGGGGTCGGCGGCCTCTACGACAAGCGCAACACCGACGACGGGCTGCCCGTCGAGACCGTGCTGTCGGGCGAGATGATGGAGCGCCGTCCCGACATCGTGTGGAAGTACATCCACGACGTCGAGCTCGCCTGCCGCACCGCGACGCCCAATCGCGGCCACGAGATCATCGCGCTCCTCGAGCAGCGCATCCCACGCGTGGTCGTCTTCACCCAGAACGTCGACGGCTTCCACCGCGCCGCCGGCTCCAGGAACGTGATCGCCATCCACGGCGACGTGCACGACCTTCGTTGCACCCGCTGCGAGTGGAAGAAGACGGTCGCCGACTACGCCACGCTGACGTTCCCGCCCCACTGCCCGCGCTGCAACTCGATCGTGCGGCCCGATGTGGTGCTGTTCGGCGAGCCCTTGCCCGAGGCGCCGTTCCAGCGCTTCGAGGCCGAGGTGGCGCGCGGCTTCGACCTGGTGTTCTCGATCGGCACGTCGGCGCTGTTCCCGTACGTGGCGCGGCCGGTGCTCCTGGCCAAGGCCGACGGCAAGCCCACCGTCGAGATCAACCCGGCCCGCACCGAGCTCTCCGACATCGTCGACTTCCGGCTGGCCTCGGGAGCGCGCCACGCGCTGCGGGCCATCTGGATCGCCCTCAAGGGCAAGAACCCCCAGTCGACGCGCCTCGGTCGATAGTCGGCGGCGATCGCGTCTGACGCGCTGCGCAGTGCGACGGGTGCGACGCGTGATCGGCCGGCGACACCTCTCCGGACTCCGGTGAGTGGCTGGGAGAGTAGCCGCGGCCCCGGCCCCCGCGAGCCCGTGACCACCGACGTGAATCCACGCCGTTCGCGTCGCTGACGCCGCCTCGGCCGGTGGCGCGCCCGTTGCAACCCGCCGACGCCATGCGCCGGATGAACCTCGCCCTCGCCCTCGCGCTCGTCACCACCACCGCCTGCGCCGGGAGTCTCTCCACCAACCAGAAGCAGGGTCTGGCGGTCGTCGGCGGGGTCTCGGCCGTGATGGGCGGCACCCTCCTGATCGACGGCTGGAGCTGCGATCAGGCCAACTGGAACGGCAGCGACTGCACCCACGACGGCGGCGAGCTGCGCAACGGCACCATCATGCTCGTCGGCGGTGGCGCGCTCCTGACCTGGGCGCTCATCATGCTGTCCGGCGACGACGTGCCGCCCGAGGCCATCTCGGGCCGCACCGCGCGCACCACCGCCAGCAAGTAGCTCGGCCCACGGTCGCGCCAGAAAGACCTTTACCTGGCGCCGACACCGGGTAAGTTCCCGGGATGCTGGCTGTGCTCGGCAAGCTCCTGCCCAACCTGACGCTCGACGGTAACCGCAACGTCCTGCGCGACGCCTGGAACCTCCTGGCCGGGCTGCCTGGCGGCAAGCTCCTGTTCTCGCGGATGATCGGCCGCATGGCGCCGTACACGGCCACCGTCGGCGCCCGCGTGACCGCGCTCCGGCCCGGGTTCGCGCAGGTCGAGATGGACGACCGCCGAGGTGTCCGAAACCACCTCCAGTGCGTGCATGCGGTCGCGCTGGTCAACCTCGCCGAGCTGGCCGGCAACGTCGGCCTCGCCTATGGCCTTCCCGACGACGCCCGCTTCATCGTCGCCGGGCTCTCGATCGAGTACGTGAAGAAGGCGCGCGGCACCATCACCGCCACCACCGAGTGCCCGGTGCCGGCCACCAGCCATCGCGCCGAGTACCTGGTGCCGGTGGTGATGACCGACGCCGGCGGCGAGGTGGTGGCGCGGGCCACCTTGCGCAGCCTGGTCGGCCCCAAGTCGGTGCGCAGCGAGCGCTCGGCATCGGCACCCCGCCCGTCGCGGCCCGCGGCCCGGGACCTCAACTAGGAATATCGGCGCCGGATCCAGCGTCGAAGTTGCTCGCTCGCCATGCGCCTGCTCGCCTTCTCCATTGTCGCCGGTGCGGTCGCCATGGCCGCGCCCGCGGCCGCCGACTCCGCGCAGGACTTCGGCGCCGACGCCCGCCTGATGTACCGGGCCGTGGCCTGCGGCGGCGACGCCGCGCTGCCGGCCGGGCTCGACGCGCGCATGATCGACGCCCACTGCAAGCAGGTGACGTCCTGGTACGCCCGCCTCCAGACCACCTACGTGACCCCGGCGCGGGAGCTGTTCGCGACGCTACGGCCGGCCGGGCTGCCGGCGACGGTGGTGTACCCGTTCGGCGGCGGTGACCTGCTCTCCGCGCTGATCACGTACCCCGACGCTACCGAGATCACGACGATCTCGCTCGAGCACGCCGGCGATCCGTCGCGGATTCTGGTCGCAACGCCGCGCCAGCTCAAGACCGGGCTCGCCACCTATCGATCGGCGGTGAGGCAGCTGCTCGCCAACCACGACTCGGCCAGCGAGAACATGCAGAAGCTCGAGCGTGGCGCGGTGCCCGGCCAGCTCTCGTTCTTCATCACCGCGCTGGCCGCACTCGGCTACGAGCCGGTGAGCCTGACCTTCTTCACCATCGAGCCCGACGGCACGCTCCACCACCTGTCGGCCGCCGAGGTCGCTGCCCAGGTCGGGACCCGCGCCAAGCGCAAGAAGCGGTCGTGGGTCGACACCGACTTCTCGGTGGCGTTCACCAACTCCGAGCTCAGCTTCCGCAAGGCCGGCGATCCGAAGGCGCCGCTGATCACGCACCGCCACATCGCCGCCAACCTGGCCGACGACGCCTTCCCGGGCTCGCCGCTGGCCAAGCACCTCGAGGCCAAGGGCAAGGTCGCGACCATGACCAAGGCGGCGAGCTACCTCTTGTGGCTCGGCAACTTCTCGGGCATCCGCGACTACCTGCTCACCCACGCCGTCTGGATGATCTCCGACTCGACCGGCATCCCGCCCCGTCACGCCAGGCGGGGTGGCTTCACCCAGACGACGTACGGCACCTTCAAGGGCAGCTACCTGGGCGCCAGCGAGAGCGAGAACGAGGCGTTCAGAAAGTTGTGGGCGGGGCAGGCTCGCCGCAAGCTCCGGTTCAGGTACGGCTACCCGGATTCGGAGGGCAACGTGCACCTCATGATCACCGCACCCAAGGCGACCCCGTGACGCGCACCCTCGGCATCGCCGTGCTCTGCGGCGTCATCGCGTCGCTGGTGCCGGTCGCCGTCGCCGAGACCGACCCGCAGCCGCCGGAGGCGCCGGTCGAGGAGTTCGCGGAGCCGATCTCTGCAGAGCCGGTCGTGGAGCCGGTCGTGGAGCCCGTCGTGCCCGAGGTGGAGCCGCCGGCACCGAGGAAACCGCGGCCGGCGCGCAAGCCTCCGAAGAAGACCGGCCGTCTCGACAAGACCGAGGACAAGGTCGCCGGCGGCCTGCACTGGCGGGTCGAGACCGACGCTGGCGCCATCCACGTCTGGGTGCCGCCCGGCTACGACCGCGCCACCGCCGGCACCGTGGTCTACGTGCACGGCTACTACACCAGCTCGGACGGCGCGTGGAAGTCGCACGACCTCGCCCGTCAGTTCAAGGCCAGCGGCCAGAACGCCCTGTTCATCGTGCCCGACGCGCCCACGGGCAACGACGACAGCGTGAAGTGGCCCGCGCTCACCGATCTGCGCAAGGCGATCTCTCGCGCCAACATCCGCATGCCCGACGGGCCGATCGTGGTGATAGGCCACTCGGGCGCGTTCCGCACCGTCATGCAGTGGGTCGATCACCGGCTGGTGGCCCAGGTCATCCTGCTGGACGCGCTCTACGGCGGCAACAAAGCCTTCGACGAGTTCATCGGCACCGGCAAGCGCGCCAAACATCACAAGCTGATCGTCGTCGGCTCCGACACCGCCGACAGCTCGTCGGCCTTTGCCAAGAAGTACCCGTTCGCCGTGACCCGCGATCGCCTGCCGGCGTCGACGGCAGAGCTCAAGAAGCGCGAGAAGTCGGCCAAGCTGCTCTACATCAAGTCCCAGTACGGCCACATGCAGATCGTCACGGGTGGCAAAGTCATCCCGATGCTGCTTCGGCTCACGCCCTTGAAGCACCGCTGACGCGCGGTCTTCGGGCGCTCGAGGTCACGCGAACGGCGTGAGCCCCACTCGCCACGAGGGACGATCGACGCCGACAACTGCGGACACCGCCGCCGTCGCGGCTGGTACCATCGGCGCGTGAGCTGCGTCGTCCTCTCGGTTCCGGGCAGCGAGGCTTCGGCGGAACGACTGCGCAGCCGCCTCGACGCCGAGGCTGGCCAGGCCTTCGTCCGCCACTTCCCCGACGGCGAGATCTACGTGCGCATCGACTCGCCGGTGAGCGGGCGCGACGTGGTGCTGGTGTGTGGGCTCGATCGTCCGGCCGACAAGATCCTGCCGCTGCTCTTCCTGGCCGCCACCGCCAAGGATCTGGGCGCGCGCCGGGTCGGCCTGGTGGCGCCGTACCTGTCGTTCATGCGCCAGGACAGCCGCTTCCATCCCGGCGAGGGCATCACCTCGACCTACTTCGCCGGCCTGGTGTCGGGCGCGGTCGACTGGCTTGTGACGGTCGATCCCCACCTGCACCGCTGGGCGTCGCTCGACGCCATCTACAAGATCCCGACCGAGACCGTGCACGCCGCGCCCGCGATCGCCACCTGGGTCGGCGAGCACGTGCCGTCGCCGGTCCTGATCGGCCCCGACGCCGAGAGCGAGCAGTGGGTGGCGGCGGTGGCCGGGCGCATCGACGCACCGTACATGGTGCTGGAGAAGACCCGGCGCGGTGATCGCGACGTGAGCGTCACCGCGCCCGATCTCGATCGCTGCAACGGCCACACCCCGGTGCTGGTCGACGACATCATCTCGACCGGGCGGACCATGATCGAGACCCTGGTCCATCTGCGTGACCGCGGCACGCGCGAGCCGATCTGTGTCGCCGTGCACGCGGTCTTCTCCGATCGCGCCCACGATGAGCTGCTCGCCGCCGGCGCCGCCCGGGTCGTCACCTGCAACACCATCGAACACCCGTCGAATCGCATCTGCGTCGCCGACGCGGTCGCGGTCGGGGTCCGAGCGAGGCTGTCGTGATCTGTGAACGCATGCCGAGTGTGATGAAGCTCCGCGCCGTCCTCGTCCTGGGGCTCGCCTCCGCGTCCGCGCTCGCCGGCTGCGAGGTGCCGGTCGGCACCACCGCCATGGCCCACGAGTCGGCTCCGCCCCCCGACGGCCAGCCGGTGGCGTCGCTCTACTTCAGCAGCTACCTGGGCGGCGGCGGCGCCGACGAGATCACCGCCATCGCCGCCTCGGGCGGCCAAAGCGCGCGGGTGGTGGTCGCCGGCGGCACGTCGTCGACAAACTTCCCGACCACCGACGGCTCGACCGTCGACGCCACCACCGACGCCGGCTGCAGCGGCTGCCCCTTCGACGCCTTCGTGACCCGGCTCGAGAGTCCGGGCGTGGTGGTGTGGTCGACGGTGATCGGTGGCCCCGGCTACGAGCGCGCGACCGTGGTCGCGATCGGCGGCGACCTCGACGTCTTCGTCGGCGGCAGCGCCGGGTCGTTGACCGCGACCACCGGCGCCGCCGATCCCACGTTCGCCGGCGGCAGCACCGCCGCGCGCGGCGGCGAAGACGGCTTCGTCTGCCGGCTCGACGGCGCCACCGGCGCGACCGAGTGGTGCACGTTCATCGGCGGCACTGGCCCGGGCGGCGTGCTCGGGCTGCACGCCGACTGGGCAGGTGACGACGTCGTGGTCGTCTTCAACACCGCTGCCGGCGAGGACCTGCACCTCGAGAGCCCGTACGCGGCCGCGTTCGCCGGCCGCCATCGCGCGCTCGCCAGCGGCGCCGACACCGTGGTGCTGCGCCTCGACGGCACCGGTCAGAGCCTGCAGTGGGCGACCTACGTGGGCGGCAGCGGCGACGAGCGCGGGGTACCCAGCGTCGACGTCGACGGCGGTGCCGTCCACGTGCTGACCACCACCGCCAGCAGCGACGCGCCCACCCCCAACGGCCGCATCACCATCGCGCCGCCCAACCTCAACGGCTACCTGGCGGTCTTCTCGGACGACGCCACCACGCTGCGCTACGGGACGTACCTCGGCGGTGGCCAGAACGACCTCGCCGCGCCCCACGGCCTGGTCGTCGACGGTCGCGCGTTCGTCGCCATCAACACGCACTCGGTCGACATGCCCACGCTCCAGCCATCGCAGTCCATGCTCGCTGGCGCGGGCGTGGTCGGCTGCGGGGCCAACGATCCCGACGGATGGGGCGACGGCTGGCTGGGCGTCATCTCGACCAGCGCGGTCGGCAACGCGTCGCTCACGGCCGCGACCTACCTCGGCGGCAGCCAGGCCGACACCATCTCGGGCGTGGGCAAGACCCTGTCCGGAGATCTGGTGGTCAGCGGCCGCACCTACTCGAGCGACTTCCCGACCACGGCCGTGCTCCTCCCGTACCAGGCGAGTCTGGCCGGGTCGCCGTGCGGCGCCACACCGGGCAGCGCCGATGGCTTCGTGGCCCGATTCGGCGTGAACGGGTTCGCGGAGCTCGAGCGTAGACAGCTCAGCACGTATCTCGGCGGCAGCGGCGTCGACGGCCTGACCGGAGTGGCCACCGGCGAGGGCGACTTCTACATCGTCGCCGGCGCGTCGACCTCGACCGACTTCCCCAGGGTCGGCGGCATGGCACCGGCCGGTGGTGCCAGCGACGGCGTGATCGCCACGCCGGCCTTCTGGCCGCCACCGCTGACCGCCGGCGATGCCGGCCCCGACGCGCCGGGCGCCGACACCGACGCCAGGGCCGACGCCGGCTTCGGAATCGACGAGGGCGGCGGCGGCTGCTGCGGCGCCGGCAGCGGCGCGTCGTCGGCGCCGCTGGCCCTGGTCGTCTTCGCGTCGCTGTGGGCGCGCCGTCGACGGCGCGCGTGATCACTTCTCGAGATCGGCGAGCAACAAGCGGTACTGGGTCAGCACGCGATCGTGGCGGGCCTTGATGCGCTGCAGGTAGCCGTGGTCGCGGGTGCGTCCCATCGCGGCCGTGGCCTCGCTGCGGACGCGCTCGATGAGCGTGATCGAGTCGTCGAACGGCTTGAGCACGAAGCCGACCACGCCAAGGTCGGCGGCGCGGGCGGTGAGGTTGGGATCGGCGAAGCCGGTGATCAGGAACGCGGCCAGACCAGGCCGGTCCTTGCGCAGGCGGCGGATGACCTCGAGGCCGTCGATCCCGGGCAGGCCGATGTCGATGAGCACCAGGTCGAGGGCCTGGCCGCGGGTCGCCATCAGATCGGCGTGGGCCACGGCTTCCTCGCCGGTGACGAAGGCGAACGTCGTGATCTCCTTGTCCTCGAGCTTGTCGCAGAGGAAGTCGGCCATTTCGCGATCGTCCTCGACCACCATCACCACCGGGTCGCGGGCGCCTTCGACGTCCGAGGCCAGGCCGGCGTCGCGCGCGCTCTTCTGAGCCAGCTGCTTCTCGAGATCGATCGAGCGCCGCTCGGTGCGGACCAGATCCTTGAGCATCTCCTCGACCATCGAGCGCAGCTGCTTGAGCGCGCGCTTCTGGGCCCCGTACTTGGCTCGCTTGCGGGCGGCGTAGGCCAGGGCCTCGGCGGTGGTCTCGTAGCTCTCGCTGCCGAGGTCGACGAAGTCGACAGCGCCGCCGCGCATGCAGGCGACGACCAGGCCCACCGCCGGGCGCTGGGCCACGGCCACCGGCGCGGCGTCCGGGACAGCGGCGGCGATCTCGGAGACGCGGGCGGCGGCGGTGGCCGGGGTGGTGAGGCCGCGGGCGGCGTCGTCGACGTCGATGATGACGACCGCGCCCTCGTCGTCGACCAGGGCCTTGGCGGCCTCGGCGGCGTCGGCGACCACGGCGGTCTCGGTGCCGGCGGCGACCAGCTTGTTGACGAGCTCGCGCAGCGGCTGGGCCGCGCCGCCGCTCCAGCCGCGCGACGCGACCACGATCACCGTCTCGGGGACCTCGATGGTCTTGCCCATGCTCAGGCCTTCATTCTACGGCCTCAGGACCCAACGTTCCTCTCCTGCGGCCAGGATCTCGGGAATCGTGAAGGGCAGGTCGAAGTGCTGCTCGGCGATGTAGTGGTTCTCGAGCACGTCCTTGTAGTGCGGGCTCGAAGGATTGTAGATGGTGCCGCCCGGGAACTGCAGGCGAACCTCGAGGGGCGCGCCCGCCCCGGCCGCCTCGGCGAGGAAGCGCTGAGCCGGACCGTCCTCGTCCTGCTTGAAGTCGAGGTCGGCCCAGCCGCAGTCGGCGCGGTTGACCGCGAAGTTGTCGCCGGGCTTGGGGAAGCCGCCGGCCTGGGCGCTGCCCGGGGCCGGGACCTCGAGACGGGCGTCGGGGAAGAGTGGGCGCAAGGTGAGGGTGTGCAGCTTGCCCCAGCGCCACGTGCTCATGCTGGTCGAGCCCATGAGCGTGTCGAGCTGGGTCAGCGCGGCCAGGGTCGCCTCGATCACCTTCTTGGTGCAACTGGCGTCGGCGCCGGTGGTGCCCATCTCGTCACACAGGATAGGCTGGCCGGTCGACGGTGACAGCACCATCGCGCCGGGCTCGACCAGCATGGCCACCACGATGCGGGCCAGGAGGTTCTGCTCGAGATCCCACGGCGACATCGTCATCGCGGTGAACTCGTCGCCCAGTGTCTGCTCGATGAAGTAGTGCATCCACACGTTGAAGATGGCGGTGGCGATCGAGTCGTCGATCTGCTGCTGGGTCGCCGACGCGGCCAGCGCCGGCGGCGTGCCGAACGACCACGTCACCAGCTTGGCTCGGGCCTCGGCGAGGCGAGTGCGCTGGGCGGTGGTGAGACCGGTGACGTAAGGCGCCACGTCAGGCGGCGCGCCGGTGGAATCGGCGGCGTAAGCGAGGGCGGCGACGATCGATGCCCGCAGGTGGAAGCCCATGTTGCTGCGGGCGTCGTGCTGGGCGGCGGCGCTGTTGGTGAGGTCGACGTCGCCGGTGGCGTCGGCGGCGCGCACCAGCTCGTCGATTCGCTCGGTGCGCACGCCGGCGGCATAGGTGGCGCCGACGTAGAGCGGGCGACCGTCGGTGGTGGGACCGTCGAGAGGATCGCCGTCGAAGGTCTCGCCCACTGGATCGGAGTTGGCGGTGACCAGCATGCCCGACGCCGGGTTGATCGCGTGGGGCACGTAGCGGGAGGAGAGGAAGCCGTCCCAGTCGGCGCTGCCGTCGCCGGGCTGGACCAGGAACGGCGCCAGGCCGGTCGGGTTGGTGGACGCGTTCCAGGTGTACGCCGCGGGCTTGCGGGTCGGCACCCGCGCGGAGGTGGTCCAGCCGATGTTGGCCTGATCGTCGATCAAGACCCAGTTCTGGCCGCCGTAGGAGAAGTGGCGCAGCGCCGCGAAGCCCTCGTCGACGGTCTTGGCCCGCACCAGCTCCCAGATGGCGCGGATCTCGAACGTCGGCGCATAGCCGGTGTACTGGACCGAGAGGCCACGGTTGGCGGTGCGCGGCACGACCATGCCGTCCTGCACGGTCGGGATGATGGGGCCGTGGTGCGGCACCATCTCGTAGGTGGCCGTGATCTGGCCGGTGATGGTCCCGAGGGCGCCCATGCGGATGGTCTCGGTCCACGGCTCGATACGGACCTGGGCGCCGTCGTGCATGACGCAGTCGCCGCCGCCGGTGGTGCAGGGCACGATGGTCTCGAGGAAGACGTCGTTGACGTCGTGGTAGACGACGGTCGACGACCACGCGGCCTTGCCGTTGGAGCCGAGGATGATGCCGGGGATGCCGGGGAAGGTCTGACCGAAGACGTCGATCATGCCCGGCACCATGAGGTGCACCGGATAGAAGATGGTCGGGTTGGGGAGCGAGAGGTGCTGATCGCCGGCGAGGATGGCCTTGCCGCCGGTGCGCGATGGACCGACGGCCCAGGCGTTGCTGCCGGCGTGCGGGACCATGAAGGCGTGCGGCCCCTGCGCCATCGACGGCGCGAAGAACTGCCGGGCGTTGCGCAAGAGCTCTCTGGGCACGGCGGGGCGTGATCCCCGGTCGCGCTTGCCCCCGTTCGTCCTGAGCCGGGCGCGCGAATGCGAGCCCGCGTCGAACGACGCATCCCATGCAGCCGCGAACATGCTCGGGCGGCCGGCATCCGCCCGCGTCCCGGTATCGGTTCCGACGTTGGGGAACCCGTTGATCGTCGGCACCCGGCCCACCGGCGTGATCGTCAGCAGATCGCGCGAGATGCCGCGCCGCGCGAAGGCCGCCGCATTGCCGGCGGTGGCGCTGTCGAACGTGGCCCGCGCCGCGTCGTAGATCTCGGTGAGCGTCACCTCGATCGGCGCGGTGTACGACAGCGCGAAGGCCTGGAATCGGCCCAGCACCAGCGAGTCGACCGGGGTCCAGGCCCGGAACGTCGACGGCGCGAACGTCGCCGCGATCGCCGAGTCGAGCGGGATCTTGCCAGACGCGTAGTCGGCGTTGGCAGCGTTGACGCCGGCGGCGAAGCCCTCGAGGAGCTGCACCAGCTCTCGATCGCTGGGGTCGGTCGAGGCCCGCAGCGTGGCCAGCGCTTGCTCGGCGATCGGCCGCATCCGGTGGACGCGCATCTCCAGATCGGTCTCGACCGTGCCCTGATCGACCGCGCCGAACAGCTCGCCGAGCGTGCCGTCGCCGAAGCGGCGCAGGATGTCCATCTGCGGCAGCCGGTCGTGGCCCATCACGTAGCCCTGGGCGAAGCCGAGGTCGCGCACGGTGGTGGCCGAGATGTGCATGATGCCGTAGCGATCGCGGGCGGCGTGCACCGCGCCGGTCAGTTCGGGCGAGTGGATGTCCTGGGTCAGGCTCAGCCCGTCGAACGGCCCGGGCGGCGGCGGATCGGGTGCATCGGGACCGCGCGGCCCGAGGTACTCGTCGTCGGCGCAGGCGACCAGCGCCGCGGCCAGGGTGAACGCGATCGCGAACGGCCGTGTCCTCATTTCGGGGACGATACACCCGCTCATCGAGACGTGCTCCTGCGGGCGTGGTAGTCGGCCGCCGGCCGCGTACAATGAGGCACCGATGACGTCCACCGCGGCCGAGCCGCTGTTCCTGCGCGCCTGTCGCCGCGAACCCGTCGAGCGCACGCCCATCTGGATGATGCGCCCGGCCGGGCGCTACTTGCCGTCGTACCGGGCGGTGCGATCCAAGCACTCGTTCCTCGAGATGTGCGGCACGCCGGCGCTGTCGTGCGAGGTCACGCTCCAGCCCATCGATCAGTTCGGTTTCGACGCCGCCATCCTGTTCTCCGACATCCTGGTGACGCTGCCGCCCATGGGGCTCGAGATCGCGTTCCCCGAGAAGGGGCCGGTGATCGCCCAGCCGGTCCGCGATCGGGCGGCGATCGATCGCCTGGTGGTGCCCGACCCGGTGGCCGAGCTGCCCCACGTGATGGAGGCGGTGCGGCAGATCCGCGCCGGCCTGGCGGGGAGGGTGCCGCTCATCGGCTTCGCCGGCGCGCCGTTCACGCTGCTGACCTACGCCGTCGAGGGCGGCGGCTCCAAGGACTACGTCCAGACCAAGAAGCTCTTGTTCGGCGACGCGGCGGCGGCGCACGCGCTGCTCGAGAAGATGGCCGACACCGTCGCCGCGTACCTGGCCGCCCAGGTCGAGGCCGGTGCCCAGACCGTGCAGATCTTCGATAGCTGGGCGGGCATTCTGTCGCCGCGCGACTTCGAGGAGTACGCGCTGCGCTGGGCTCGACACGTGATCGCGAAGCTGCGCGCCCATCCGGCGGTGGCCGCGGCGCGGGTGCCCATCATCTACTTCGTCAACGGCTGCGCGCCGTATCTCGACAGCTATGCCACCTCGGGCGCCGACGTGCTCGGCGTCGACTGGCGCATCGATCTGTCGACGGTGCGGGCTCGGGTCGGCGACGGTGTCGCCCTGCAGGGCAACCTCGATCCGGGTGCGCTCTACCTGCCGCCCGACCAGCTGCGGGCGCGGGTCGAGGCCGTGCTCGATCAGGGTGGACCGCTCGGCCACGTGTTCAACCTCGGCCACGGCGTGACGCCGGAGACCAACCCCGAGCACGTGCGGGTGATGGTGGAGTCGGTCAAGGCGCGCTCGTGGAGCGCCTCCCGGTGAAGGTCGCCGTCGTCGGCGGCGGCATCGGCGGGCTGACCGCGGCGCTGCGGCTCGTGGAAGGTGGACACGAGGTCCACGTCCTCGACGCCGGCGCACGGCCTGGCGGCGTGATCGGGACGTCGGAGGTCGACGGCTTCCGCCGCGAGCACGCCGCCAACGGCTTCCTCACCGGCGCCGAGGACGGTGCAGCCGCGCTGTGCGCCGAGCTGGGCGTCGGGGTGGTCGAGGCGGCCCCCGCGGCGAAGACGCGCTGGATCTACCTGCGCGGGCGGCTGCACGCCTTGCCGTCGGGTCCGGGCTCGTTCGCCCGCACCCAGCTCCTGTCGTGGCGTGGCAAGCTGCGCCTCCTCGGCGAGCCGCTCCACCGCGCCCGCGACGTGGCCAGCGCCGGTGACGAGTCGTTGTGGGACTTCGCGGTGCGGCGCCTCGGCCCCGAGGCCGCGCACGCGCTGGTCGCGCCCATGGCCACCGGCGTGTTCGCCGCCGACGCGCGCGAGCTGAGCCTGGCCGCCGGGTTCCCCAAGCTGGCGGCGCTCGATGCCCGCGGCGGCCTGGTGCGCGGCATGCTCGCAGGCATGTTCGGCGGCGGCAACCGGCGAGCGCGGTCGCGGCTGGCGACGCCGGCCGGCGGCATGATCGCGATGATCGACGCACTGGCCGTGCGCCTGGGTGAGCGGGTGCGCCGGGGCGTGAGCGTGCGCCACGTGGTGCCCGAGGCCGGCGGGGTCTCGATCGTCGGCGACGACGCCGCGCGTACCCGATACGACGCGGCGGTGCTGGCGGTGCCCGGCTCAGCGGCGGCGCGGCTGCTCGCTGGCGCGCGGCCGGAGCTGGCCCGCGGTGTGGGCGACGTCTACTACGCGCCGGTCGCGATCGCGTTCCTCGGCTTCCGCGCCCGCGACGTGTCGGCCGACCTGGGCGGGTTCGGGTTCCTGGTCGCCGCCGGTGAGGCGCCGCGCGTGCTGGGCTGCGTCTTCGAGAGCACGCTGTGGCCCGAGCGCGCCCCAGCCGATCACGTGCTCGTGCGTCTGATCTACGGCGGTGCCCGCGATCCGGGCGCGGCCGCCCTCGACGACGCGGCCTTGCTCGCTCAGGCCGGCGCCGATCTGGCCAAGGTGCTCGGCGTGCGCGCCGCGCCGGTCCACGCCAGCACTGTGAGGTGGGCGCACGGCATCGCCCAGTACCCCGTCGGGCACGCCGAACGCGTCGCCGGCTGGGAGCGCGAGGCCCATGCCGCCCGGCTGGTGCTCGCTGGCAGCGCGTATCATGGCGTGGCGGTCAACGACTGCATCGCTGACGCGCGCCGGGTGGCGCGCCAGGTGGCGGCGTGGCGGTGACCGGCGAGGGTGCCGCTGCCACCGGTCGTCCCGAGCGAGGCCGCCTCGCCGCCGGGTCGAAGGACGCATTGATCGCAACCTGGCTCTGCGTGCTCGCCGCATGCCCGGGCAAGGGCAACTCGACACCGAGGCGGGATGCGGGAGACGCGGGGACGGTGACAGGGGCCGGAGGATCGGGCACGGGCACGGGCACGGGCACGGCGCCCGACGGAGTGGCCGCGCCGTATGTGCTGGCGGCCACGGACGCCGATGGCGGCGTCGGTGGCGCGTCGCTGACGGTGAAGGTGCTCTGGCCCACGGCCACCGCCGCGGTGCGCGCGTCGCCGGGCTACACCGCGTGTCACACGCCGCGGCGGGCGCGCGCTCGTGTCGGCACCCTGCACGGCGTCGCCGGCGCCATGGTCGTGCTCGACGTCGGCGCCGGCAAGGCGCCGCCGCCGGTGGCGGCGATCCGCGTCACCGTGCGCGACTGCGCGAGCACGCCCGCGGCGCTGGCGGCGCCGCGCCTCGGCAGCACGCTCGAGATCCAGAGCCAGGACGTGGCCCACGAGGTCTTCGTCGAGCGCACCGGCAAGCCATGGCTCGAGGACGACATCCTCCTGGCGCCGGTCACGCTGGCCAGGACGCACCTGCCGGTCATCGGCCACACCGTCGCCGTGCCGCTCGACGAGGCCGGCGCGATCCGCGTGGTCACCGACGGTGCTGCCGACGACGCGACCTGGGTGCTTGCGCCGCCGCACCCCTACGCCGGCGTCACCGATGACGAGGGCGCGATCCTCTTGCGCGACGTGCCGGCGGGCACCTTCACGATCGTGGCGTGGCTCCCTCCGGCCGGCGGTCAGCCGGCGCAGCGCGCGACCGCTTCGGTCACCATCGCCGCCGGCGCCGACGCCGACGCCAGCGTCACGTTCACGCCGTGACGCCAGAGCGCGCGCCATGACCACCTTCGAGGTCCCCGCCATCGTCGAGGACGCCCTCCTGGCTGCGACCCGGCGGCGCCTGCCGCCCGAGCTGTGCGGCGGCCCTGCGCTCACCGCCGCCGTGGTCGATCGCTCACGCCGCTACACCAGCGAGCGCGAGCGCCTGGGCACGCCCGGCGGTGGACGCGCGTCGATCGCCGACCTGGCGGCGCGCGCCCTCTTCTTCACCGTCGCCGATGCCGCCAAGGTGCATGTGCCGCTTGCCGAGCTCGCCGGCCGCGCGCTGCCGGCGCCGGCTGGCTTCCTGTCGTCGCCGACGCTGGGCGTGCTCGACGCCGGCGCCGGGTGCGGCGCCATGACGCTCGGCCTGTGCACGTTCCTCGCAGCGCGCGCCGCGCGCTCGCCCGGGCCGCCGCCGGTCGTCCCTCGCGTACACGCCACGCTGGTCGATCGCGACGGGGACGCGCTCCGCATCGCCGCCGACGCCATCGCCGCGGTGGCGCGCGCACTGGCCCTCGACGTCACGCTCGTCACGATCACCGCCGACGTCGGCGACCCGCTGCCGGCCGGGCCCTTTGACCTGATCCTCGCCGGCTCGGTCCTCAACGAGCTCGCCTTCCCCGCCGACCTCGCCCGCGCGCTGGTCGCCGTGCTCGCGCCCTCCGGTGTGGCCATCGTCGTCGAGCCAGCGCTACGCGAGACCACGCGCGCGCTGCACCAGGTCCGCGACGCGCTGGTCGCCGCTGGCACCGCCGCCGTGCTGGCGCCGTGCACCCGGCGTGACGCGCCGTGCCCCGCGCTCGCCGACGAGCGCGACTGGTGTCACGACCATCGCCCGCTCGCGCTCCCGCCGCGGGCGCGGCAAGTCGCCCGGGTCACCGGCCTGCGCGACGGCGACATGAAGCTGGCCTATCTGGTCCTGTGCCGGCCCGAGGCTGCCCCGCCGCCAGTGGCGACCTGGCGGGTGGTCTCCGATCCCCACCCCTCCAAGGGCAAGCTCGAGCTGATCCTGTGCGGTTCGCCGGGTTGGGTGCCGGCGCGCCTGCTCAAGCGCCACCGCTCCGTCGACAATCGGGCCCTGGAGCGGGCCCGCCGCGGCGACGTCCTGACCCTGGAGCCGCCGCCGACTCCGAACGCTCCCGACGTGACCAATGTGACCCGGGTCTCCCACCACACCCTACCAGGGTGACTGCGAGGCCGATCGCAGAGGTGCGACCGCCGCGTGCTACGATCGCTCAGCCGTATGGGGAGCATCGCCGTGAAGAAGATCCTCGTGGTCGAGGACGATCCGGTCAATCTCCAGATCCTGTCCGACTTCCTGGGCGCGCACGGCTACGACATGCGGGGCGCGGCGACCGGCCCCGAGGGCGTCGCCCGCTTCTGGTCCGAGCGACCGGATCTGATGCTGGTCGACGTGCAGCTGCCGCGCAAGAACGGCTTCGAGGTGTGCTGGGAGATCAAGCGCACGCCCGAGGGCCAGCACACCCCGGTGCTTCTGATGAGCGCGGTCTACGCGCCGCGCGACGAGCAAGATCGCCTGGCCGCGCCCAGCCTGGCCGAGGGCTACCTGTCCAAGCCGTTCGATCTGACCGACCTCCTGGCCCGCGTGAAGCGCCTGATCGGCGAATCCACCCCCAGCGCGTAGCGCGCCATGTGGCTGCCGCCCTTCGTCGAGGAGCTGCGCCGCGAGGAGAACCGCCCCAAGCTGTGGGCCGGGATCTGGACCGGTTACCTGATCGTCATCGGCTTCGCGCTCCTGGCCGGCGCCGCGGTGCTGTTCGAGATCTCGCCGTACGCCGGCCCGTTCGCGCTGATCGTCGCCGTCAAGCTGACCATCAACACGATCTGCCTGGTGGCGATGGCGCGGCGCTGGAAGTTCGCGCTCGAGCTGATGACGCTCAACATCACCGCCGACGTGTTCTGCATGACCGCCGGCATCTACTACACCGGCGGCCCCGGCAGCCAGCTCATCGCGGTCTACGTCATCGAGGTCGCGGTGATGGCGCTGCTCTCCAACCTCGGCACCACGCTCATGACCTCGGCCGGCATCCTGGCCTGCTACGGCACCATGTGCGTCCTGGTCTGGAACGGGACGCTGGCGCCCACCGAGTCGCTCGCCGCCGGCCCCATGCGCGGCGGGCATATCGTCCTGTACATGGTCTTCGCCGCCTTCGCGATCGGCGTGCCGACGGTGTTCACGTCGATGATCATGGCCAAGCTCCACGATCGCGAGCTCAAGCTCGAGGCCCGCACCGCCGAGCTGATCGAGGCCGGCAAGCAGAAGAGCGTCTTCCTGGCCTCGGTCACCCACGAGCTGCGTAACCCGATCCACGGCGTGCAGGGCATGGCCGAGCTGATCGCCAGCGGCGTCTACGGCCCGGTCGGCGAGAAGCAGCGCGAGGCGGCGGCCACCATCAAGCGCAGCGCGCAGTCGCTGCTCCACCTCATCGACGATCTGCTGGCGCTGGTCCGCGCCGACGTCGGCCGGCTCGAGGTGGTGGCCAAACCGGTCGAGCTGCACGAGCTGGTCGAGCAGGTGATGGGCTCGGTGCAGTGGATGCTGGCCACCAAGAAGCTGACCCTGGTCGCCGATGTCCCCACCGCCACCGTCGAGACCGATCGCCGCCTGCTCGGCCACATCCTGGTCAACCTGGTGGCCAACGCGGCCAAGTTCACGCCCGAGAAGGGCGAGGTCCGCGTGCGCGCGAAGGTGATCGGCGATCGCTTCACGGTGGCGGTCGAGGACACCGGCATCGGTATCCCCGACGACAAGTTCCAGGAGATCTTCGAGGCCTTCAAGCAGCTCGACGCCGGCGACGAGCGCCGCTACGGCGGTGTGGGCCTGGGCTTGGCCCTGGTCAAGCGCCTGTGCGATCTCCTGGGCGGCACCATCAAGGTGCACAGCGTCGTCAACAAGGGCTCGACGTTCACGGTCGAGCTGCCAGCGGTGGCGCCGGCGGTCGCGCGTGAGCTCGATGTGGCGTCCTGAGATCGTCCACGTCCACGTCCATGTCCACGACCACGACCACGACCACGACTACGAGCGGTCGATGATGGAGACGAGGTCGGGGAAGGCGGCGGGCGGATGGGCGGAGGTGCCCAGCAGGAGCCTTGCGGCTTCCTGGACCCCCTCGGTGACGGCGGGGTGGGGGTGCAGGCACTGATCGAGATCGGTGAGTGACGCGCCCTGCTCGATCAGGAGGGCGACGCCCTGGATGCAGCTCGATGCCTGCGGCCCGACCACGCGCAGGCCGAGCAGCTTGCCGTCGGGCGCGGCGAGCAGCTTCACGAAGCCGTCGGTGGCGCGCATGGCGATGGCGCGGCGCAGGAGGCCGAGCCGCACCACCGCGGCGCGGTAGGGTTGGCCGCGGGCCGCGCACAGCTGCTCGTTGAGGCCCACCGCCGCGACCTCGGGGCGGAAGAAGTAGATCGCCGACTGCGCCTCGTAGCAGATCGGCGCCGGAGAGAGCCCGAACATGTCGTCGACGGCGTGGCGGCCTTCTTGCTCGGCGACGTTGGCCAGCATCACATCGGCGCTGACGTCGCCGGCGGCCCAGACGTGCGGCGCCGCGGTGCGGCACGTCCCCGGGGTAGCGCAGGCGATCGCGCCCTTGACCACGGACACACCGGCCAGCTCGAGGCCGAGACCATCGAGCGCGGGCACCCGGCCGACGGCGAGCAGCGCCCGCGACAGCCGGCGCTCGAAGACCTCGCCGCTGGCGCCGAGCCGCGCCAGCAAGCGCACGCCGTCGCCGTCGACGCGCAGCTCCTCGAGCCGGGCCTCGGCGTGGATGTGGATGCCGGCCTTGCCGAAAGAGCCGGCGATCTCGCCCGAGACGTCAGCGTCCTCGAACGGCAGGATGCGCGGGCCGCGATCGAACAGCTCCACGGTGGTGCGCCCGAAGCCGGCGAAGATGGTCGCGTACTCGCAGCCGACCACGCCGGCGCCGATGATGCCGAGGCTGGCCGGCAGCTCGGCGACATGCTCGACGTGATCGCTGGTCAGCACGCGCTCGCCGTCGACGTCGATGCCGGGCAGCGTGCGGGGCCGCGAGCCGACGGCGACCAGGACGTGATCGGCGGAGATGGCTCGAGGCCCGTCCGGGCCGGCGACCTCGATCACGTCGCGGGCGACGAAGCGGCCCCTGCCGCGCACCCGCTCGACCACGCCGCCCCGCTCCGACGGACGGCCCAGGTGCTCGAGCTGGCGCTCGACGTGGCGCAAGGCCTCGGCGCACGCCGCCCGCATCTGGGCCGTGACCTCGGGCCACGACAGCGTCAGCGCGCCGCCGTGCCAGCCGCGATCGGAGCGGCGGGCCCGGACGAAGTCCATGGCCAGGTGCCACAGCGTCTTCGACGACAGCGCGCCGTCGGCGATGCCGGCGCCGCCGGGCCGGACCGCCTCGACCAGCGCCACCCGCTTGCCGAGGGCGTGGGCGCGCGCGGCCGCCGCGATTCCGGCCGGACCAGCGCCGAGGATGCACAGGTCATGGCGCCGCTCCATGGAACCGACTTACTCTACTGGAATCCGCGAGCGCGCTTCCACATCTCCGAGCCCCGCCGCCACAGGCGTCCGGGTCGAGTCGTTCGTGGGGGCCTCGGTGGCGCCCTACCTGCCGGCGGTGGCGGCCCTGCGCATCGAGGTCTTCCGCGAGTGGCCCTACCTCTACGACGGCACCCTCGCCTACGAGGAGCGCTACCTGGCCGGCTACACCGGACCCGAGGCCATGGTCGCCATCGCCTTCGACGGGCACGACGTGGTCGGCGCCTCGACGGCGATGCCGGTGACCGCCCACGCCGACGAGGTCGCGCCGCCGCTGGCCGCGGCCGGGCTCGACGTCGCGACGGTCTACTACTTCGGCGAGAGCGTGCTGCGCGCCGATCGCCGCGGGGTCGGCCTCGGCCATCGCTTCTTCGACGAGCGCGAGGCCCAGGCCCGCCGCCTCGGCTACCGCCACGTGGCCTTCTGCGCGGTCGAGCGGGCTGCCGACGACCGGCGCCGGCCCGCCGGGCACGTCCCCCACGACGCCTTCTGGCGCAAGCGCGGGTTTGTCCGGAGACCTGACATCGTGGCCCGCTTCGCCTGGAAGGACGTCGGCGACGACGCCGAGACCGAGAAGCCGATGGTGTTCTGGCTGCGCGAGCTGGCGGAGGCGGCCTGATGGCCAAGGTCAAGGTCGCGGCCTGCCAGTACCCCATCGAGCCGGTGGGCACGGTGGCGGCGTGGGCCCAGAAGCTGGAGAAGATGATCGCCGAGGCCGCGCGCGCCGGCGCCCAGCTGGTGGTGATGCCCGAGTACGCCGGCATGGAGCTGGTCAGCGTCTTGCCCAAGCCGGTGCAGGCCGATCTTCGGCTTCAGCTCGAGCACCTGCAGGAGCTGGTGCCGGTCTACCGCGAGACCTGCGCGGCGCTGGCCCGGCGCTACTGCGTCTACCTCCTGGCCGGCTCGTTCCCCGAGCAGGTGGGCGAGGAGTTCCGCAACCGCGCCTGGATGTACGGTCCGTCGGGCGAGGGCGGGATGGTCGAGAAGATGCAGATGACCCGCTTCGAGCGCGAGACCTGGGGCGTGGCCCGCGGCGACGGCGGCGTGGTCTTCGACACCGAGCTCGGCATGGTCGGCGTGGCCATCTGCTACGACAGCGAGTTCCCGCTCCTGGTCCGCCGCCTGGTCGAGCACGGCGCGCGCGTGATCCTGGTGCCGAGCTGCACCGACGCGCTCTCCGGCTACTGGCGGGTCCGCATCGCGTGTCAGGCCCGCGCGCTCGAGAACCAGTGCTACGTGGTGCAGGCGCCGACCGTGGGCTCGGCGCCGTGGGCGCTTGCCCTCGACGACAACCGCGGCGCCGCCGGCGTCTACGGTCCGCCCGACAAGGGTTTCCCCGAGACCGGCGTGGTGGCCATGGGCGTCCTCGATCAGCCGGGCTGGGTCATGGCGGAGATGGACCTGTCCATGGTCGAGGCCGTGCGCCTCGACGGCCAGGTCCTGAACCATCGCGACTGGGTGCGCTCGCGCCACCTGGCCGCCCCGGTCACCCGTCACATCATCCGCTGACCGCGATCACGGCTCGGTGAAGTCGCGGATCACGCGGTGCACCTCGCCGACCTTGGCGTCGATGATCACCTTGCGCTCGACATCCATCTCGCGGTTCTTGAACACCACCGTGTGACGCCCGGGCGCAACGCTCACGCCCCGCTGCGGCGTCCACCCGATGCTGCGCCCGTCGATGAACAGCTCGCACGGCGGCTTGCTGTTGATGCGCAGCTCGGCCAGCGGTCCACCCTCGCGCACCGCCGGTCGCCCCGCACGCGGCCTTGACGCGAACGACGCGGGCGGTCGTGTGCGCGCCGGCCGGCTCGGGCGAACCCGCTCGGGGACGGCCACGGGAACGGGTTCGGCAACGGGTTCGGCAACGGGTTCGGGTTCGGGTTCGGCAACGGCAACGGCAACGGCCACCGGCTCGACCGCCGTCACCGTCGTCAACTGCGGCTGCGGTTGCAGCTGCGGCTGCGCCAACGTCTGCGTCTGCGTCTGCGCTTGCGTCCCCATCACCCACGTCGTCACCGCCACCGTCAGCACACCGGCAAAAAACGCCGCCACCACCGCCAGCGGCGACACCACCACCGCCTTGCGTCGCCGCGTCGGCACCCGCACGACCTGCGTGACTTCCTCGGCGACCTGCTCGGCGCGCGTCAGCCGCTTGGGCTGCGCCGGCGCGAACCAGTCGAAGTCGCCCTGGAGCGGCCGCTGCTGGGCCAGCTCGATGAGGCGAGTGACGGCCGTGGATTCGGTCTTCGCCACGCCTCAAGGCTACGTGGCGGCGCGCCAGCGAGTAAAGCGCTTGCTTGGTGGTTACGTTGCCCACATCGGCACCCACAATTCCGGGCTCGGGCGAGGCGGGAGCAGCTGGTTCGCGCGGGAAAGGCCGAGCGGGATCAGTGGCACGGGGGAGCGCACGCCGCCCCCTCGCAAACGTTCCACTGGCAGGTGGCGTCGCAGGACTTGACGCCCGGGCACTGGCACGCGCCGCAGGTGTCGGGGCAGCAGTCGGCGCTCTCACCGGGCGAGCAAACGCCCTCGCTGCCGCAACTGCCGGTGACCCACTGGCAGCTCGCGGAGCAGGTGTCGACCGCCGAACCGCAGTTGCCGCATGCGCGGGTGCGCGTCGATCCCTCCACGCACACGGGGTTGACGCAGCCGGCGGGGACGACGGTCACGCTGACGCTGGGCGTGGTGGCCCCGAACCAGGCGATGGTCTCGCGCACCATCCGCCACTGGAAGGCGTAGGTCCCTGGCGTGGCGGGCGCGGTGAAGGTCATGGTGAACGTCTTGGTCTCCTGCGGCGCCACCTGGTCCCCGGCCGCGAGGTAGAGGCGGCCGGTGCCCCAGTTGGTGTTGTCGTGCGGGTTCTGCGAGCCCAGCCGGTAGCCGCTGGCGTGACTCCAGGTGGTGTTGCCGGTGTTGCGCATGGTGACGGCGGCGGTGAAGGTCGCGCCGGCGGCCACCGAGCTCGGCACGGTCTGGGCTACGAAGGTGGCGTCATCGACCGAGGGCGCGAGCACCGGCGCGATCTGGACGTTCAGGTCGCTCGAGCGTTCGGTGCCCACGGCATCGCGGCACACGACCCTGTAGTGGTAGCTGGTCGGGGTCCGCTGCAGCGGCGTCGCGCCCGCGGTGCCCACGCCGAGTAGCGGATACCCAGGATGCGGAGGCCAGCTGAAGTTGTCGTGCCAGGCGAGTTCGATGTCGCAGTTGACCGCGTTCACGCTGGTGAAGGTCAAGGCCTGGGTGGTGTCGGCCGGCAGCTCCACCGTGGCGTCGTCGACCTGCGGCACTCCATCGAGGCGCCAGGTCACCCGTGGCGCGGGGCGCGAGATCACCCGCACCTCCGCCGGCAAACACGACGAGAACACTCGCCAGGTACCGGGCGTCCACGGCAGGTTGTCGTGGCGGCCCTCGGGGGCAGTGCCGAGGCGCTGGATGCTCCCGGCCGGGCTCTGTCGATCGACGAGGCAGGTGTAGCCCGGCGCGCCGGTCGAGCCCATCCACACTACCGAGCCCTCGTCATCATAGAGCTCCAGCGTCTCGCCCGGCCGCCGACTCGGGAAGGTCTGGTACTCGTGCGCGTTGGGAGGGAGCGCGCGGAGCTCCCCGTACGGCCGGTTGCGCGGCGTCCCTGGCGGCATGTGCGCGGTCGAGGGGATGCTCACGGGCCGGTTGGTCTGGTCGTTGGTGCCCAGCGCCTGCAGCGTGGCGACGACCTGCGCCTCGATCTGCACGCTCCTGGGCCCCGACGCCATCGCCGCGGCCAGGCCGGTCACGTGCGGCGCCGCCATCGAAGTACCGCCCATCAAGCGCCGGTCGTTGCCGCGCCAGGTCGAGCGGATGGCCGCGCCCGGCGCCCACATCTCGACGCACGGCCCGTAGTTGGAGCCGGGCTCGTTCGAGGCCTCGGGCATGTTCTGGAAGCCGTGGAAGCCCTGCAGGGCGCGCACCGGTTGGCCGTGATCGTTGATGGCGCCGACGACGATCACGCCGTCGCTGCCACTGGTCGGCGTGTACGCCCAGGAACACGCGCTGGTGTACTGATTGCCCGCGGACTGCACCACCAGCGCGCCGAGGTAGCCGTCGGTGTCCACCGGCGTGGACAGGTGCTTGATCGCACCGTGCACCACCTGGCCCGGGCTGGAGTAACCGTTGAGGCTGAGGTTCACGACCGCGGGGACGGGGTGCTTGCGCATCACCAGATCGGAGCGCACCCACTCGAGGGCTGCCGCGACGTTGCTCGGGTGGGCCGCGTTGGGCAGGCAGCCGTTGCCGATGGTTGCAGGATCGAGCACCGAGACCGAGATCAGCGGGACGCCGGGCGCGACGCCGCGCACGCCGCCGCCTCCCTTCTTGGCCCCGATGATCCCGGCCACGTGGGTGCCATGGGGATGACAGCTCGGCAGCCGCGCGTGGGCCGGGTTGTTGGGGCTGACCGCGTTGACCCACCGCGCGATGTTGAGATCGGAGTGATCCTCGATGCCGCTGTCGACCACGTACACTTGCAGGCCCCCGCCGTTGCCGTCGCGGCCGCCGACGGCCTGCTTGCCCCACGACTTCACCTCGGTGCCGACCGGCTGCTCGAGCCACACCGAGTGGGCATCGCTGGAGAACGCGATCACTCCCTCGGGGTCGACCGCGGCGACCCCGGGATCCCGACGCAACCGCTCGACCTCGGCCGGCGTCAACATGGCGGCAAACGCCTGCGTGCTGCGGCTGAGCACCACCGCGGCGGAGATTCGGTGGGCGCGCTCGAGTTGCTGCACCGCCTGGATCACCTCGGGCGCTTGGTGGCTGCCGAAGCGCGGATCGGTCACGCGCAGCCGCAGCGCGCTCGACGCGACCGGCCGCAGCCGCACGAGATGGCGAGTCCGGCCATCGGCCGTGGCGGCAACTTCCAGCAAGGTCTCGGCGGCGTCGGTATGATCGGGGACCGACGGCGAGGCGCAGGCGGTGAGCACGAGCGCAGCGGCGTACAAGAAGCGGGTGAGGGGAGACTTCATCACTGCACGTTGCGCCTTGCGCACGCGCGTGACCCCTGTGCGCGCCATCCTCCGCGTGGCAACCGCTGTGCACATGTCGCTTCGGCGTCGCAGCGCCGGGTCGCAGCGGTGCGACTTCACCGTCGAGGGGTGAGGCCGTGGGCTCGCGGCCGAGTTCGGGGTCGCGCCGCGTACACGACGCCCATCGCGCCGCCCGTCGCCGAGGCGGCACCGATCGATCGTGTCGCCGGCGCGCACCGACGCCACGGTCGGCGAGGCCAGTCGGAGCGGCGCCGCCGTGTGCACGCGGCGGCGTGGTCGAGCACCGCTTGCCGCCCCGACGCGCGGCCGGAGCCGCTGGCGACGAGCGCCGGCTGATCGTTCCTCTCGCCTCGGCTGATCGGCCGACAGACCCATGGCTACTTCGCCTCCAGTGACGTTCGCTGGATGACCGAGCTGGTCGGCGCGAGCAATCGAACCTTCTCCTACGAATACGACCATCAGAGCCAGATCCGCCGGGCCGCTG
>SXJR01000323.1 GCA_005779305.1 Myxococcales bacterium | reverse complement strand
CGCCGGCGCGCCGGGCGGGCGCGGCAACGGACGGGCCACGCTGGGCTCGGCCGGCAACGGCATGCGCGGCGCGTCGAGCGCGCGCGGCGCGGGAGACAGCGGTGGCGGTGGCGCTGGCGTCGACGTCGACAGGTCGGCGGGCAGGGGCAGGCGGCGGGCGCTCTTGGGTCGCTTGACGCCGGGGACGGTGTTGCGATCCCCGCCGGACCGCTCGACGCTGCCCGGCGCGGGTTGCATCGCGTGCAGGGTGTCGAGGTACTCGCGCGGCACGGCGGCGGTGATGCTCTCGAACATCTCGTCGTCGGTATCGGGCCCGGTCCACGGCTCGACCGGCAGCATGGGCAGGTCGCGCGCCGTGGTCTCGGGCACGTACGACGTCATGCTCATCCGGACGCGGCTGGTCTGGTCCTCCGGATCACCCGAATCGGACAACGGTGGCGGCAACGGCAAGCTCACCGGCAATCGAGACGGCCCTGGGCGTTTGCCGTCGCTGGACACCAGCACCAATTCTACACCAGGATCCAGGAGACGTATCCATGTCGCCGCTCCTCGACGCCTCGAGCTACGCGGCCAGCAGCGCCTCGATCCCGTTCGTGATCGCGGCGGTCGCGCTGGGCATGGTGCTCAGCTACGCCGTCTTCATGCGCGGCGCGACGCACCTGCGCATTCCAGTGCTGGTCTTCACCGGCAGCCTGCTGCCGTTCGTCGTCGGCACCGGCCTCGCGGTGTCGGCGCCTTCCGACGAGGCGGCGATCGCGTTCTACCAGGTCGCGGTCGCGCCGGTGCCGCTGGCCACCGCCGGGGGCATGGCCTTCCAGCTGGCCCTGGCCCAGCGGCTCGGCGCCAAGCGGGTGCTGGTCTGGATCGCGACGCTGATCGGGGTGGCCTTCCTCGTCGTCGGCTGGACCACGACCCTCGCCGTGGACGACGTCATCATCACGCCGTCGGGGCTTCGCTTCTTCTCGGCGGGCCCGGTGGTGGCGCCGGCGGTGTCGGCGATCGCCATCCTCGCCAGCATGGGCACGCTCGAGGCGGTGCGTGCTTACCGGAGGGAGACCACCCTGGTGCGCCGGCGCCAGCTCGCGAGCGGGATCCTGGCCCTCGGCATCGCCTTCGTCGGGCTGGTCGACGTCCTCCTGGCCTACGGCATCGGCTGGGCGCCGGTGTCGTGGCTGTTCGTGGCCACCAGCGCGCTCCTGATGCTGCGCTCGATCCTGATCGACGATCTCCTGCGCGCGCGCGCGGTCGACAGTCGCGCCCCGACCGCTCTGGCGGCGGCGATCCTGGCCGCGGCGATCGGCTGGCTGGTGCTGGGCAGGCTGGTGCCCGATCTCGACGGCTGGACCGCGGCGCTACCGGTCGTGGGCGCCGTCCTCGCCGCACGGGTCGCGGTCGGCCTGGGCGTGCGGGTCTGGACCATTCGACCCGGCGGTGAGGGTCCGCTCGATCGGCTGGCTGCGCAGTTCACGAGCCGGATCCACCAGATCACCGCCGTCGAGGAGGTCGCGCAGCGCACCGCCGAGGTGCTCGATCTCGGACTGGGCGCGACGTCGAAGCTCCTGCTGCCGGCCCGCGACGACTGGTCGTGGAAGAGCGCCGAGGGCGCCCCGCTGGCGGACCCGGCGACCCCTGAGCCGTTGCTGGTGCCGTGGCTGACCCAGCACCGGCGACCCCTGTGGCGCGGCGAACTCGACGGCCTCCGCCTCGATGACCTGCGCCCTTCGCTCGACAACCTGCTGGCCGCGCACCACGCCCAGCTCCTGGTGCCCCTGGTGGCGCGCGACGAGCTGGTCGGCCTGCTCGTGATCGGCGAGCGCGCGTCGGGGCGGGCGCTCCGCCGCGGCGAGCTGCGCCTGGTCGAGGTCGTCGCCGAGCGGCTGGCACCGGCGCTGCAGTTCGTGCGGGTCGCCTCCGAGGTGGCGGCCCGGGCCGAGGTCGCCCGCGAGGTCGAGCTTGCGGCGGCGGTGCAGACCGGGTTCGTGCCCAGGCCCGAGCCGATCATCACGCCCGCGGCCGAGGTGCTCGGCACCTGGCAACCGACCAGCCGTTGCGGCGGCGACTGGTGGGGCTGCTACGCGTTGCCCGGTGATCGCTCGCTGATCGTGATCGGCGACGTCACCGGCTCGGGCGTAGCCGCCGCCATGGTGACCGCGGCCGCCAAGGGCGCCTGCGACGTCGCCGTGCGCATCATGGGCGCGGGCTTCGATCTCGGTCGCCTGCTCGAGAACCTCGACGGCGCGGTGCGCCGGGTCGGGGCCGGCCGTTTCCACCTCACCTGCTTCGCCGCGGTCGTCGATCCGCTCGCCGGCGAGGTCCGCTTCGCCAACGCCGGCCACGTCGTGCCCTACGTCTGCCGGGTCACGCCCGACGCCGGCGCCGGTGCGGCCATCACGCTCACCGCGCTGGTGGCGCGCGGCAACCCGCTCGGCGCCGGCGCCGCGCCGGTGACCCGCACTGCGTCGCGACCGATCGTCCCCGGCGACGTCATCGTCTGGTACACCGACGGCCTGGTCGAGTGCCGCGGCGCCGACGGCAACCAGTTCGGCGATCGCCGCCTGCAGCGCGCGCTGCGCCGGCTCGATCCGCACCGGCTCGATCCGACCAGCGTGCATGCCCTCCTCGCCGCCGAGCTGGCCGCCCACCTCAGCGGGCTCCCGCCCGGCGACGACATGACCCTGGTGGTGGCGCGGGTCGATGCGCCGCCGGCCGCAACCCGGGCCGCCTCATGAAGCTCCGCGTCGTCACCTGGAACATCCACAAGTGCATCGGCGGTGTCGATCGCCGCTACGACCTGGCCCGCACCGTCGAGACCTTGGCCCACTACGCGCCCGACGTCGCGCTCCTCCAGGAGGTCGACGCCGGCGCCCGCCGCTCCAACGGCGATCGCCAGTCCGAGCTGCTCGCCGACCGCCTCGGCCTGTCCCACCACGCCTGGTTCCCCAACGTCGACGTGCGCGGCGGCGGCACCTACGGCAACGCCATCCTGTCGCGCTTCCCTCTCGATGAGGTCCGCAACATCGATCTCACCCTACCCCTGCGCAAGAAACGCAGCGTGCTCCACGCCGTGACTCGCGTGAACCTCGGTGAACACGACCGCACCGTCCACATCTTCAACATGCACCTCGGGCTGGCCCAGTACGAGCGACGCCGTCAGCTCGCGACGTTCCTCGAGAGTCATCCCTTCCAGGGTCTGCACCACGACACGCCGGTGATCGTCGGCGGCGATCTCAACGACGTGTGGGGCAACCTGGGGGCGCTGCTCGAGCCGGCCGGGTTCCGGGGCGCCGAGCAGCGGCCGCGTACGTTCCCGGCCTGGGGTCCCTTGCGCGCGCTCGACAGCCTCTACGTGCGCGGCACGGTCCGGATGCTGGAGCTGATGCGCGGCGAGACCGAGCTGGCCAAGCGGGCGAGTGATCATCGCCCGCTGATCGCCGATGTGATCATCGGGATGCCGCACCCGTAGGCAAGGGATCAGCCGATGGGCTTGTACTTGATGCGGTGCGGCTGGTCGGCGTCGTGGCCGAGGCGGCGCAGCTTGTCGGCCTCGTAGTCGACGTAGTTGCCCTCGAACCACTCGACGTGGCT
>SXJR01000322.1 GCA_005779305.1 Myxococcales bacterium | reverse complement strand
TCCTTGCATCACTATCTGCTGCATCACCGCCTCTTCGGCCCGATTATTCAGGATTGGAATGAGCATCGCAGTATGCCGCCCGGCATCAAGCCTTGGGCCTTTGGTTTGCTGGCGCTGTCGTTCAGTGTATCGATCTCGATCATCGCCCCGTCGGCGCCGCTGCGGCGGCAGGCGTCGAGGATCTTGTCGATGACCAGGTAGCTCTCGCGCGCCGGCGCCGGCCCGATGCCGATGGCGCGGTCGGCCATCATCACGTGCGGCATGTTGCGATCGACGTCGGAGTAGACCGCGACGGTCTCGATGCCGCGCTCCTTGCACGTGCGCATCACGCGCACGGCGATCTCACCGCGATTGGCGACCAGGACCCGACGGATGGGTGTGACGGAGCGCGAGGACATCGCGCGGGAATCTACAACATCCGTGCGCGGTGCCGGGCGGGCGAGTGGGGCTCAGGGGCACATCGCCGGGTTCACGGTGTGCGCCTTGGCCTGCCAGCCCTGCGACGGGTACGGGTAGAAGGTCTCGCCGATCCAGTACGGCCCGGTGCTCGGCGGCGTGCGATCCCAGCCGATGTTCCACAGCGAGCCGGAGCCGACCGAGACCCGGGTGAACACCTGATCGGTCCACCCGTCGACCGACGACTCGCGCGCGTTCATGCTGACCGGCACGTAGCCGGACGCGAGGTTGTACTGCGCGGCCACCGAGTTGGCGGTGAAGCGCGTGCCGGTCCAGTTGAGGAAGCGGATCTCGAAGCGCGCGGTCTGCCCGGCCGGCGTCACGTGGGTCAGCATCTGCGGGCCGCCGAGCGCCGCGTACACCCCGACCACGGCGGTCGGCTGGGTCACGCCGGCCAGCGGATCGACGACGTAGCTGGCGTTCCGCAAGCCGCTGCCCTCGACGAGATCGAGCACCATCGCGCCGGCGTTGTCGACCCACAACACGTGGTAGCGCTGGGTGTCGCGGCGGTCGTAGCAGGAGCCGACGAAGGTGTTGGCGAGCGTGATGCTGCGCGCGCGGTAGGCCGGCCCCGGCGTGGTCAGCGCGGCGTGGCTGACGTAGTTGCCGGCGTCGTCGAGCTTCCACAGGTTGGTCTCGCCCGTGTCGGTGCGCTGCCAGAGCAGGCGGTTGCCGGCCACGCCGATCGCCGACCAGTGGGTCGAATAGCTCCACTGCCGGGTGGTGGTCCACAGCCGGGTGCGGATCTGCAGGTATGCGCTGCCAGGCACGCTCCACAGCACGCGCTCGGTCTCGGGGATGACGATCGGCTGCGGTGGCTGGATAGGCGGCGGCTGGATCTGCGCGCGCGCGACGGCGGGGGCGAGCAACACGGCCAGCGGGACCAGGAGGGACAGGAGGCGGGGAGTGAGCTTCATGCAGCTCACGCATGGCAACCGACATGCCACGCCGGCGCCGCCGAGGGCGCCTGTGATCTCGCGGACGCGTCGCCACTCAGTCGGCGTCGCGGCCGGCCTGTCCCATGGGACCGACGCCGGGCGCGGGCTGACGCAGGTACGCCAGCAGCTTCACCTCGCGCCGCACGTGCGCCACCAGATCGAGCACCAGGCCGGTCGCCGCCGACACGCCGGCGACCACGCCCAGGCCGGTGCACAGGATCGCGGTCGGAAAGCGCGGCACCAGGCCGGTGCGCTCGTACTCGACGACCAGCGGGATTCCGAGCGCCAGGGCCAGGGCCCCGAGCACGAACGCGATCCCGCCGAAGAACAGGAGCGGGCGCTCGTTGCGCATGAGGTTGACGATGGTCACCAGGATGCGCCAGCCGTCGCGGAACGTGCGCAGCTTGGAGGTCGAGCCCGGCGGCCGCTCCTTGTAGCGGGTGTCGACCTCGGCGATGGCCAGGTGCATCTGCCCGGCGTGCACGGTCAGCTCGGTCTCGCTCTCGAACTCGCGCGCCGACGACGGGAAGCTCTTCACGAACCGGCGCGAGAACACCCGGTAGCCCGACAGCATGTCGTCGATCTGCGAGCCGAACAGCCGGCGCACGAGGCCGGTCAGGAAGGCGTTGCCGAAACGATGGCCCATCCGGTACGCGGCCTGGTGGGTCTCGACCCGCTTGCCCACCACCATGTCGAGCTGCTCGTCGACCAGGCGCTGGACCAGCGCCGGCGCCGCGGCCGCCTCGTAGGTGTCGTCGCCATCGACCATCACGTAGACGTCGGCGTCGACGTCCTTGAACATGCGGCGCACCACGTTGCCCTTGCCGGGCCGACGCTCGCGGCGGACGGTGGCGCCGGCGGCGGCCGCGACCTCGGAGGTGCGATCGGTCGAGTTGTTGTCGTAGACGTAGACCGTCGCGTCGGGCAGCGCCGCGCGGAAGTCGGCCACGACCTTGCCGATCGCCGCCTCCTCGTTGAGGCAGGGCACCAGGACCGCGACGCGCATCATCGCGCGCTGTGTATCACGGCCAGGCCGGCCCGGCCGGCGCGGCCGGCGCGCCGCCCTTGCGCGGATCGCTGGCGGCCTCGAGCACACCATCGGGACGCACCCGGATGACCTGCACCGCCGACGGGCTGCCGGTCACGCCGAGGACGTGACCGCGCGCGGCCAGGGCGCCGCGCACATCGGGGGCCAGGTCGGCCTCGACCTTCAGCTCGTCGGGCGACCACTGGTGATGGACGCGCTGCGACTCGACCGCGGTGCGGGCATCGAGGCCGAACAGCCACACGCCGAGGATGACCTGGGCGGTGTTGCTGATGATGCGCGGCCCGCCCGAGCCGCCGGCGCAGCCGACGACGCGATCGCCGTCGAACAGCAGGGTCGGCGTCATCGACGACAGCGGCCTCCGCCCCGGACCAACCAGGTTGGCCTCGCTCTGGGTCAGGCCGAATCCGTTCACCAGGGTCGGATCGATCGTGAAATCGTCGATCTGGTTGTTGAGCACGACGCCACCGGCGGTGACCAGCTTGGAGCCGAAGTAGCCGTTGACCGTCGTGGTCAACGACACCGCGTTGCCTTCGACGTCGATCACGCACACGTGCGAGGTGCCGCCGGTACCTGGCCTCCCGCCGACGCCGGCCGGACCCGCCGGCATCTCGCCGTACACGGCGGCCGGCTGGGTGCGATCGAGCCGAACCCGCGCGGCGAGCCGGCGCAGCCGGGCGTCGTCGAGGAGGGCGGCGGCGGCCGCGCGCCCCGACTCGCTGTCGCCCATGAGCCGCGCCCGATCGGCGAAGCCATGCTTGAGGGCCTCGGCGATCACGTGCATCGCCGCCGACGATCCCGCGCCCAGCGCCGGCAGATCGATGCCGGTGCGCTCGAGGATGCCGAGCGTCTCGAGCAGGATCACGCCGCCCGACGACGGCACCGGCATGGTCGCCACCCGCAGCCCCTGCCACGAGCCCCACAGCGGCGCGCGCTCGACCACCTGGTAGGCGGCGAGATCCTCGGCGGAGATCACGCCACCGGCGGCGCGCGCGGTGGCGACGAGATCGTCGGCCAGCGGACCGCGATAGAAGGCCTCGGGATCGGCCGCCACGGCCAGCAGCGTCGCTGCCAGCGCAGGCCGCACCAGAAGATCACCGCGGCGACGGGCCCGATCGCCGCCGAGCAGATCCCGTAGCGGCGTATAGGGCGGTTCGTCCGGGAGATCGGCCAGGGTCTCGGGCGAGACGTGGGCGAGGAACCACGAGGTCGGCGTGCCGTCGCGGGCGAGGTGCGCGGCCGGCAGAACCAGCCGCCGCCAGGACAGCCGGCCCTGGCCGCGCGCCATCTGGGCCAGGCCGCGGATCTCGCCGGGGACCCCGACCGCAAGCCCCCCGCGCCGGGCAAGGGCGGGATCGGGCTTGCCGTCGACGTGAAAGTCGGACGGATCGAGGGTCGCCGGCGCGACCTCGCGGAAGTCGTACACGCGTGTCGTCCTGGCGCCGGCGTCCCACACCAGCGCGAATCCACCGCCACCGATCCCCGAGGAGGCGGGGTTGAGGACGCCCACCGCCAGAGCCGTCGCCACCGCAGCGTCGACGGCGTTGCCACCCTCCGCGAGGACGGCCGCCCCGACGGCGCTGGCGGTGGGATCGTCCGCGGCGACGGCTCCACGCCTGCTCTCCAGCGGGGGTCCGTGTGAGCCCTGGGTGCCCAGCGCGGGTGGCGTTCGCCAGATCCACGACCCGACGGCGATCGCCACCAGCCCGGCGCCAACCAGGGACCGCGCCAGCGGCTGCGCCCGGTGAGAGGTTGCATTCACGTGCCTCATGCTCCTAAGATGAAACATATCGAAGCGTTGCGATCAGCGGTGACCGATTCCATCGGAACCTGCGCGGCGAGCCCGGCATTCGAACGCCGGTGTCTCGCAGCGGCCGTGCATGCACCCGGCGACGGACGTCGTACGCTTCGGTGCCAGGGAGATAGCTAGGTGGACACCACGACCCGACAAGCGAAGCGCGCCCCGGTCACGCTCAAGATCAAGTTCAAGAGCGCGACGCTCGACCAGTTCATCGAGCGTTATGCCGTCGACGTCAGCCCGGGCGGAATCTTCATCCGCACCAAGGAGCCGCTCGCGGTCGGGACCCAGATGCGCTTCGAGTTCCAGCTCCGCGATGCGACGCCCCTCATCACCGGCGAGGGCACGGTGGTCTGGACCCGCGAGAACGACCCGCAGCGTCCCGCGGCCGCCCCCGGCATGGGCGTGCGCTTCGATCGCCTGGGCGATGGCAGTCAGACCGTCCTCGACAAGATCCTGGCCGAGAAGGCCAAGCAGCCGTCGGCGGTGCCGGCCGGCGGAGACGGTGCGCCCAAGGGCTTCCTCGAAGTGCCGACCAAGGTCGCGCCCTCGCCGCTGGTGGGCGCCCTCGCGAGCGAGACCAAGCCCAAGATGGGGTCGCTGACGCCGTCGCGCCGTGACTTCGCCGACGAGCGCACCGACAACACGCCGCTGCCGCGGCCGATGCCGTTCCACAGCGACGCAGAGGAGTTCCCCGAGGAGGCCTTCGAGGAGGCGACCAAGGTCCGCTCGCTCGACGCCCTGGCCGCGACCACCGCGGTCGATGAAGATCGTCCGCGCAAGGCGCCCGCCGCGGCCGCCGAGAAGCCGGCCGCCGCGGCCGCGCCGCAGCCTGCACCCACGCCGGTTGCGGCCGCCAAGCCACCGCTGACCGCGCCGCCGTCGG
>SXJR01000321.1 GCA_005779305.1 Myxococcales bacterium | reverse complement strand
GGCGTGCGGTTGATCTCGTCGGCCAGGAGCAGGTCGGTGAAGATCGGGCCCTTGGTCAGGGTGAAACGCCCGGTCTGGAAGTTGAAGAGGTTGGTGCCAATGATGTCGCCGGGCATGAGGTCGGGCGTGAACTGCACCCGGCCGAAATTCAGCTTCAACGCGGCGGCGAACGAGCGCGCGAGCAAGGTCTTGGCCGTGCCGGGCACGCCTTCGAACAGGATGTGCCCTTCGCTGAGCAAGGAGGTCAGCAGGAGGTCGATCGCGTGATCCTGTCCGATCACGACGCGATGGATCTGGCCGCGCAGGGCGACCGCGGTTTCACGAATGGTGTTGAGGTCCATGGGTCATCTCCACGCGCCAGCGATGGACGCGGTCGGCCGCGGCCAGCACCGCGCGTGCGTTGCTGCTGCGGACGGCCTCGGCGACCTGATCACGCAGCTCGACATACGGGACGGTTCCGCCGCGGGCAACGCGGATGCGCTCGAGCCACGCCGGCAGGTCGACGGTGGCGAGATCGCGCGGCGCGTGCAGCTCGACCCGCACCGCCTCCACCGCCGACGAGAAGTAGCGCTCGAGGGCGTGGCTATGGTGGCCGGCCACGCGCAGGAGCGCGGCGGTGTTGCGCACCAGGTACTCCTTGCCGGCGGCGAGCGGCGGCGGCGCACTCCTGGCCGGGCCGAAGCGGCCCAGCCCGGCCCAGACCACGATCAGGACCAGGAGCGCCACGTGCAACGTGATCAGCGACAGCGGGAAGCGGAACATCGCCTTCCACAGGCTCGGCTCCTCGGCGAAGCCGTGCAAGGTCTCGTCGATCACCACCGGGCCGCCGGCGCGCAGCTCCTCGATCAGCGCCACCGCGAAGCGGGCGTTGCCGCGGCGGGCCAGGCCGGCGTTGTTGAGCACGTCGGGATCGGTGAGGACGTAGACCGTGGTGTCCTCGACGTAGAGCTCGAGTAGCAGGCCACGGCCGCCCAGGCGGTGCATCGTGTTGACCTCACCGGTGGTGAGCTGAGCGATCTCGAGGCCCTCGGCGAGGCGAAGGTCGGGTGTGCCCAGATCGAGCGTGTCGAACTCGACCGGTTCGGGGACGGTTCGGACCACGGTACCGCCCGAGCCCAGGGCACGCAGCGCGGTCTCGACCTCGGCCTCGTCGAGCAAGGCGACGCCGCTCAGCCAGCGGCGGTTGTCCGATTTGGGGGTGCCGTACCACTTGGGCAGGACCACCAGGGTCGTCTTCGCCGACGTCACCAGGTCGTGGAACTTCTGGGCGGCCTCGTCGTCATCGGCCGGCACCACCGGCTCGGCGATGATGAGGACGCCGTCCTTGGCCTTGGCGCCCGAGCCATGGCGGCTGACCACGACCGGGATGTCGAGCTCCTGCAGGGTCTCGACCAGGGCGTGATGGCCGATGGCCGACACCGAGTAGCCGTCCGACGACGCCGACGGGCGGCCAGTGATGTCGTCGAGGAAGACGGTGAGCAGGATGGCGCCCAGCAGCGACAGGCCGATCGCCGCCGCCACCAGCGTCGCCGCGGTGCGCGAGAAGGCCGCGTCCTGGGGCGCGGCCGCGCTCGAACCGGCGGTCACGCGGCACCTCGGTAGGCGTCGGCGAAGCGCTGGAACTCGCTGCGGCAGCGCTCGTAGTCGGCCGCGCCGGGCACGTCGTCGCCGAAATAGGACAGCTCGACGGCACCGACCAGCGCGTGCAGCGCGGTGCGCGCCGGCGGCACCAGCGGCACGCGCTCCAGGATCTCGCGGCTGGTCAGTGACGACGGCACCCTCGTGCGAGTCGCCCGCACCAGCTCGATCAACGTGCGCAGGAGCAAGGTGTGGATGGCGTCGGCGTAGCGCCCGGCCCGGGCCAGCTCGTCGGCGTCACCGACCGGGCGGGCCAGCACGTCCTCGTCGACGGTGGGCTGCGGCACCTCGTCGCCCTCGAGCCCGACCTTGTCGGTGCCGCGCCGAAGATCGCGGAACAGATACATGAGCAGCATCACCACCGCCACCGCCAGCACGCCGTAGATGATCAAGCGCATGACCATCGCCATCGGCGACGCGACCTGCTCCTGATCGCGCTCGCGGTCCTTGGCCCGATCGGGCGCGCGCTTGGCGCGGCCCGGGGCCTGCCGCGGCTTGCCGCCCTTGGCCCGATCGGGATCACGCCCGAACTGCTCGATCGGCAGCTCGCGCTGGTAGCGGCGGTCGAGGACCTCGCGCGCTGCCTGCTCGGCGCGATCGACCGCGGGCGCAGCCTCGACCGCGCCGGCCTCGGCCGCTCCCAGGGTCACGGCCAGGGCGAAGGCCAGCGAGATCATCCGAGCCCCCAGCGTACCAGCGCGGCGCGCACGGCGCCGGCATCGGCGGCCACCGCGACGCCGTCGTCGCCGGTGGGCCGCGCCGCCTCGCCGAACCAGATGGCGCGCATCCCGGCCGCGCGCGCACCGTCGATGTCGGCGCTGCGCGAGTCACCGATGTGCACGACCTCCGCCGGCGCCACCCCCAGGGCGCGCGCGGCGTGGTCGAAGATGGCGCGGTCGGGCTTGGCCACGCCCACGCGGCCGGAGTCGACGATCACCGTGAACGGCGCGCGCCAGCCGATCTCGTCGATCAGCTCGGCCAGCCGGCCCTCGGAGTTGGACAGGATGCCGACCGGGATGCCGCGCGCCGCCAGCTCGGCGGCGAGCTCGAACATGCCGGCGATCGGCCGCCGCCACAGGTTCCGGCGCGGCTGCTCGTCCCACAGCCACGCCGCCAGCGCGGGCGTCGCGTCCTCGGCCACGCCGGCGCCTGCAAGCAGGCTGGCCATGAACACCTGCCACGGCGTCTCGTGGCCGCCTTGCTTGACGATCTCGTCGTAGCGCCGCCAGGCCGCCGGCTGGGCCGCGACCAGGGCGTCCGCGCCGACCTGTACACCGCGCTCGGCCAGCCGCGCGGCCAGCATCGCGGTGTCGAGCTCGACCAGCGTCTGCCCGGCGTCGAACGTGACGGCGCGTGAGGTCATTCCTGCTCGGGCTCGCGACGGCGGCGGCCACCGCCATCGTCGTCACCGCCGCCGCCGCCAGCTCGCAGCGAGCGCGCCATCATGCCGAGCCCGCCGGCGACCATGGCCAGGATGAGAAGAGCGTTGAAGAGCGTCGTGCGCCGCCAGTGGATCTGCATGTTGGCGATGATGCCGGCCACGATGATGAGCAGCCCCAGGCCCGCCAGGGCCCAGCCCACCTTCGAGCTGCCGTCATAGAACAGGACGCCGATCCCGACCAGGAGCGGGATGAGCGTGAGCCCGAAGGTGGTCTCGTTGCCGACGCCCCAGCGCCAGTAGCCGCCGTGCACGTCGATCTGCTGGAACAGCAGGTAGATCCCGACGGAGAACAGGGCCAGCCCGACGACAAACAGCCCCGTCCCACCCTGTGTGCCCCCAGCGTTGCGATAGTCCATTGGTTGAACCTAACCTTCCCCCACCGCGCGGTGGGTTTCAGCAAGGATCTCTTTCAAACCGTGCGGGCGGATTTCCCGCACACGGGTTTCGGGCGGTCGTTTGCGGACGTGATGCGGCATTACACAGCCTCCGGATACGCAACGGAGCCACCCAGCTCGTGCGACTTGAGAACCCGCCGGTCGCTGATCCGCCGCGCGAGCAGCGACATCAGCGCGACGTGATCGATGTTGCCGAAGAAGGCGATCGCGTGATTCGTCGCGATCCTCGTCGGTGCTACGATCCCCTCGGACTTCCGCTGCGCGACGCTCGACTTCGCCGTGGGCTCATACGAGCCACCTTGCCGTGACGACGGCGGCACAGACGGAACTCTCGTGTTCCGCACCGATCGTTGCACGCGTGCTGCTCCCCGTACCCCGCCGAGGCCGCCGTCGCGATCGGTGTCTCGCGTCGTCGGTGTTGCTTTCGCCGTGACATGAGCGGCTCGGCCCTCGGATCGTAGTCCTGACCAGGCTGCAGGCTTCACTTCATGTTGCGGCCCGCGTGCTTGCTCCCCGCTGCGCCTTCGCGACTCGGGCTTTCGACGCTCCGCTTCGGACGCCGGGATCTCTCTCGACGCCGGGAGCCTGCGACCCGGCGCGTCACCGCTTACCGGGACGGGACGTGCACCCGCTGGATCATCACAGCATGACGCCGGGTTCCCGGCAGCTTCGCGGCCGAGGCTTCCGTCGTCGTCACGACGCACCATGACCCCGAACGTAGCAGACCGACGCGCCTGCCGATCAAAGCAGCTTGATCTTGCGCATCACTGCCACCGTGGTTCCCGCGACCACCCCCGCAACGATCCAGAAGGCGCCGTACCCCCAGCCCCACTTGGTCTCCGGGATGTAGTCGAAGTTCATCCCATAGACGCCGCACAGGAAGGTCAGGGGCAGGAAGATGAAGCTGACCACGGTGAGCTTGCCCATGACCTTGTTGGTCTGGTGCGCCACCATGGACATGTAGTTGTTGAGCGCGCCCGAAAGGATGTCGCGATCCACCAGCACGTCCTGGAGCACGCGCTCGATGGTTCCGACCATGTTGCCGAGGAAGGGCTGGGTCGCCTCGCTGACGAAGGGCGACTTGCGGGTCGAGAGCTCGGTGAGCACCGCGCGCGCTGGCAGCACGATCTTGCGCAGGTGCAGGAGGTCGGAGCCCAGCTCCGAGGCCTCGCCGAAGACGCGCTCGTCGACATCGCCGATGAGGGTGCGCTGCACCTCCTCGACGCGCTCCTCGAATGCCTTGTGGATCGCGAGGTAGTTGTCGATGAGATGGTCCCAGAGCTCGTAGAGCATGAAGCTCGGGCTCTGGGCGAAACGAACGAAGTCGGCGTGGTAGCTCTTGCGCACACTCTCGAGGAAGACCGGCTGACCTCGGTGGAGCGTGAGCAGGAACCGGGCGCCCATGATCGCGTCGACGCGCTCGAGGTCGAACTTGTGGCCGGCCAGGCGGCAGCCCGACATCACCAGGTGGACGTAGTCGTCGTAGCGGGCGATCTGGGTCGCCGGCTCGCGGGTGAGCGCATCCTCGACGATCTCGGGCGCGACCAGACCGAGATCGGTGAGCAGCTTGCGGGCTTCGTCGACGCGGGCGACGTCGATGTCGATCCACACGAACTTGCCGTCGGCCATGTGGGCCTTGGCCTCGCCGACCGGGATGATCGGGTCCCGCTTGTGGGCGAAATCGAACGACACCACCATCGCCAGCGGATCGGCGGCGTTCATCGCCGCACTGCCGGCGGCAGGCACCTCGGTGGGAGGGTCGGCCTCGGGGTCGGCCATCGCCGTTCATTCTACGCGCGCAGCGCCTCGTTGGGCGCCAGCGGGGATCACTTCATGCGCTTCGTGAGGTCCTTGACGATCTTGGTCGGCACGCCGGCCTTCACGTCGATCGTGAAGGTCTCGGTGATCCGGTTCTCGCGATTCACCAGGGTCACCTTGTGCGGCCCGGGCGAGACCTTGATCGCGCGCTGGGGCGTCTTCAGGCCGGTGGCCTTTCCGTCGATGAAGATGTCGCACGGCGGCTTGGCGCCGAGCATGAGCACGCCGCCCTTACCACCGGCGGCGGGCTTCACCGGCTCGGCCTTGGTGACCCGCGGCGCGGCCTTGGGCGCAGGCTTGGCCTTGGGCTCGGCCTTGCGCGGCTCGACCTTCGCCCCCCTCGGGGCCACGACCTTCGCGACCGCGGGCGCGGCCCTGGGCGCAGCCTTCGCGACGGCGGGCTCCATCGCCACCGTGGCGCTCTTCATGTCCACCGAGACGCGCGCCGAGGCGCCGGGATCGACCGACACCAGCGCCGACTTGTGCCCGGCGAGCGTGAACATGAGCTCGTAGCTGCGCGTCGGCTCGAGCGGGTGCGCGAGCGGGGTGACGCCCAGGGTCACCGTGGTGCTCCCGTCGACGAGAAGGACGGTGGCCCCCCTCGGCTCGGAGTCGAGGGCGACCGTCACCGGCACCGGCACGGCCGGCTCGACGACCGCGGGCTCCACGATCGCGGGCTCCACGACCGCGGGCTCCACGACCGCGGGCTCCACGACCGCGGGCTCGACGACCGCGGGCTCCACGACCGCAGGCTCCACGACCGCGGGCGCAGCCTCGACGGCCACGACCGTCGGTGCCACGGCGGGAGCGACCACGGTGGCTGCGGGCTGCCTGGCGATGACGGCCGGCGCCGCAGCCTTGGGCACGGTCGCCGAGCGGCCGGGCCACGCCACGACCGCGGTGGCGACCAGGCCAGCGGCAAAGGCCGCCGACAGCCACAGCATCGAGCGCGCGCGGTTGGGGCGAGCGACGACGCGGGTGCCGAGCGAGGCCTCGTCGAGGCGATCGACGCCGATGCTCTCCTCGTACCAGGCGGCCTCGTCGAGCCCGGGGACGGCGCCGAGCGCCGACGGCCGCGCCGCGATCGGGCGGATCGGCTCCTCGGACACGGTCACGGGCATGTCGTCGTCGTCGTCGACCTGGAGCAGCCCCGAATCCTCGAGATCGGCCAGACGCGGCGCGGGCGGCGCGGCGGCGAGGTGGGTCTGCGTCGACGCCGGGATGCGGTTGCGCGGCAGCGGCGCCGGCGGATCGGCGGACACGTCGATGCGACCAGGGAACGGACGCGGAAGCATCTTGCGTGACGGCGGACTCGAGAAGAGCGCGTCGTCTGCGTCCAGCGTCCGCGTGTGCGCCTGCTCGATCAGCCGGTTGACGGCGGTGTTCTCCGTCTTGGTCGCCATGATTACCTCCAGAAGAACGTGGCCACGGTCCCCCGACCGACCGGCGTCGTATCACGCGATGCGGCGGACCTCGCACGAACTTTGGCTGACACGCACTGCGATCGCGGGTCTCGCCGGTGGGCGCTTGTGCCGGGATGTACGACCACGCCCCACAGACACGATCACAAGTGATCACGCACGGATCGAATCGCGATCATGTCCGCGCTCGCAGCCGTGCACCTCGACCGTCAGGTGGGCCAGGCGGACGACGCCCAGGATCTCCTTTCGGTAGAAGTCGACGTCCCGCGGGCGGGCGCTGACCAGCGACACGATGCAGCCCCGCTTGCCGGGTGCCAGCTCCCAGATGTGGAGATCGGCGACGTGCACATCGTCGAGGGCCGACAGGTGCTGCTCGATCTGCTGGGCCAGGTCGGTGGTGGGGACGGCATCGACGAGCTGCGCGGCCGCGTCCCGGCAAAGCCCGACCGACCAGCGCGCGATGAGCGCGCCGCCGAGGAAACCCATCGCGGGGTCCATCCACCAGATTCCGAGGTACTGACCGCCGAGCAGGGCGACGATCGCCAGCACGCTGGTGAGCGCGTCAGCGAGCACGTGGAAGTAGGCGGCGCGCAGGTTGTGATCCGTCAGCGCTTCGTCGTGCCCGTGGTGTTCGTGCCCGTGCCCGTGGTGTTCGTGCCCGTGCCCGTGGTGTTCGTGCCCGTGCCCGTGCCCGGTCTTCTTCTCTTCTCCATGGGCATGACCATGCCCTCCGCCCAGCAACGCCGCGCAGACCAGATTCACCACCAGCCCCAGCACCGCGATCGGCAACGCGTCGAGGAAGTCGACGTGCGGATGGTCCCGCAGGCGGAACCCGGCCTCGATCGCCATCCACAGCGCGATCACGCCCAGCCCGACGCCACTGGTGTACCCGGCGAGCGCGTACACCTTGCCGGTCCCGAACGTGAACCGTCGCGAGCCGGCGCGGGTTCGGGCGAACCAGTACGCGAACAGCGCCAGCCCGAGCGCGCCGGCGTGGGTGGCCATGTGCCAGCCGTCGGCGGTCAGCGCCAGCGAGCCGGTCATGTAGCCGGCGACCAGCTCGCCCACCATCATCACCAGGGTCACGGCCACGACCCAGCGCGTCCGCCGTTCACCGCGCTCGAGCATCACAGCGAAGTCGTGATGGTGGGCGTGCTCGGACGGATGATGCTGGGGCGCTGGTTCTGCTGTCGCCATCGCGGTCGCTTCCCTCACTCTACCTGACGCAGCGGCTCCGTGAGTACCATGCGTCGTGGCCCGCGACCGGCACCCTGTCACCATGGCGATCCGCACGTTGCGCCAGCACGACGTCGCCTTCACGCCTCACCTCTACGACTGGGAGCCACGCGGCGGCACCGCCGCCTCGGCGGCCGCGCTCGGCGTCGACGAGCGCGAGGTCATCAAGACCTTGATCTTCGAGGACGAAGCTCGCTCACCCCTGTGCGTGCTCATGCACGGCGACCGCGAGGTCTCGGCCAAGAATCTGGCTCGCCTGCTCGGCACCAAGCAGGTGGCGCCGTGCACGCCCGAGATCGCCGATCGCCACTCGGGCTACCAGGTGGGCGGCACCTCGCCCTTCGGCCTGCGCCGCTCCATGCCGATCTACATGGAGCGCTCGATCGCCACCCTGCCCCGCATGTTCATCAACGGCGGCGCCCGCGGCTTCCTGGTCGAGCTCGCCCCCGCCGACCTCGTGCGCGTGCTGAAGCCGACGCTGGTCGACGCCGCGACGGACGGCTGATCGGAGCGACGTCGCCACGGCGCCGGCCGGCGAGGGTCCTTGCGCGCGTGCGCGCGCCCACACGCACGAGCCCGCCTCTCATGGGCCGATGATGCCCGCTCCGGCATCGGCCCGGACCCGAGGCCCTCTCAGTGCACGCCCAGGTACGCCTTGCGGATCGCGTCGTCGGCGGCGAGCTGCTTGGCCGGCCCCGAGTGGACCAGAGTCCCGACCTCGAGCACGTGGCCGGTGTGGGCCACGCTCAGCGCCATGTGCGCGTTCTGCTCGACCAGCAGGATCGTGGTGCCCTCGCTGGCGATGGTCTTCACGATCTTGAAGATGAGCTGGACGATCTGCGGCGCCAGGCCCAGCGACGGCTCGTCGAGGAGCAGGAGGCGTGGCCTGGCCACCAGCGCTCGGGCGATGGCCAGCATCTGCGGCTCGCCGCCCGAAAGCGTGCCGGCGTTCTGCTGCAGGCGCTCGCGCAGGCGCGGGAACAAGGACAGCGCGTGCTCGCGATCCTTGTGGACCGCGGCGTTGTCGGTGCGCAGGTAGCGGCCGAGCTGGAGGTTCTCGTCGACGGTGAGGTTGGCGAAGATGCCGCGACCCTCGGGCGCGTGGGACAGGCCGAGCGCGACGATCTGGTGCGGCGCCATGGACGTGATGTCCTTGCCGGCGAAGCGCACCGTGCCCTTGCTCGGCCGCACCAGGCCCGAGATGGCGCGCAGAGTCGTGGTCGTGCCGGCGCCGTGGGCGCCGATCAACGCCACCACCTGGCCCTCCTCGCCCGACAGCGAGACGCCACGCACGGCGTGGATGCCGCCGTAACGCACCTCGAGCCCGCTGACCTCGAGCAGCGCCATCAGCTCGGCTCCTCTGCGGCCACGCCCAGGTAGGCCTCGATCACCGCCGGATCGTTCTGCACGTCGGTGGGGATGCCGGTGGCGATGGTCACCCCGTGATCGAGCACGGTGATGTGCTCGCAGATGTCCATGACCAGGCCCATGTCGTGCTCGATGAGCAGGATGGCCACGTCGAACTGCTCGCGCAGTGACTGGATGAGGCTGCGCATCTCCAGCTTCTCCTGCGTGTTCATGCCGGCCACCGGCTCGTCGAGCAGGAGCACCTTGGGCTCGGTGGCCAGGGCGCGGGCGATCTCGAGCCGCCGCTGATCGCCGTAGGGCAGGCTCTTGGCCTGCTCGTGGGCGCGGTGGGCGATGCCGAGGATGTCGAGCAGCTCGCGCGAGCGCTCGACGATCGCCCGCTCCTCGGCCAGGTACAGCGGGGTACGGAGCAGGCTGCGCATGAGGCCGGAGCGCGCGCGCACCGCCGCCGCTACCCGCACGTTGTCGAGCACGTCGAGCTCGCCGAACAGGCGGATGTTCTGGAAGGTACGAGCCAGGCCGGCGCGGGCGATCTGATTGGGACGGAGGCCGAGCAGGTTGGTCGCGCCGAGCCGGATGCTGCCGCTGTCGGGCGTGTACACGCCGGTGAGGAGGTTGAACACCGTGGTCTTGCCCGCCCCGTTGGGACCGATGAGCCCGTGCAGGCCGCGGGCCGGCACCTTGAGGGTCAGCTCCGACACCGCCTTGAGACCGCCAAACGCGATCGACAGCTGGTCGGCCTCGAGGGCGTACATGGTCACAGCCGCCCCCGGCGGAAGAGCTTGCGCCACGGCCCCAGCTCCCACAGCTCGCGGATGCCGAACAGGCCCTGCGGGCGCAGGATCATCATCAGGATGAGCGCGAGCGCGTAGAAGATCATGCGGTACTCGGAGAACTCGCGGAACACCTCGGGCAGGATGGTCAGGACCGTCGCCGCCACCACGACGCCGGTGATCGAGCCCATGCCGCCGAGGACGACGATGATCACCAGGTCGATCGACTTCTGGAAGCCGAGGTCGGCGGGGCGCAGGCTGTTGCCCAGCTCGTGGGCGTAGAGCCCGCCCCCGATGCCGGCGAAGAACGCCGACAAGACGAACGCCGAGACCTTCACCCGCGTGGTGGGCACGCCCACCGCTTCGGCCGCGACCTCGTTCTCGCGCACGGCCAGGAGCTGGCGGCCCTTGCTCGAGGTCTTGAGCCGGTACGCGACCAGCAGCACCAGCACCACGAACAGCCAGATCCAGAACGGGTTCTTGGGGTCGAGGTAGCGCGGCGCTCCGAAGAAGCCGAGCGCGCCGCCGAGGTTGTCGGACAGCTCGAGGGGGCTCATGGCCTCGACCTTCTTCGGGTCCATGACCACGTCCTCGGTCTGCTGCAGCATCACACGCACGATCTCGCCGAAGCCGAGGGTGACGATGGCCAGGTAGTCGCCGCGCAGGCGCAAGGAGGGCAGGCCAACGAGCAGGCCGAACAGGGCGGCGAACGCGCCGCCGATCAGGCAGCCGGCGACCAGCAGGAGCTCGCCCGGGCCGAGGAAGCCGCCGTGGATGTCGCGCGAGCCCCACAGCTTGATCGAGCCGTAGAAGACGATGGCCGCGGCGACGTAGCCACCGACCGCCATGAAGCCGGCGTGGCCGATCGAGAACTGGCCGGCGTAGCCGTTGACGAAGTTGAGCGACACGCCGCACACGATGGCGATGCCGACGTCGAGCATCAGCTTGCCGTAGAAGTCGCCGACCGCGGTCGCCACCACCGTCTGCATCAGGTAGGCGAAGATGAAGCCGAGCGCGATCGGCCACGCCGAGCGACCGATCACGGCCAGCAGGTTGGGCTTGTGCGCGGCCGCGCGCTCGGCGAGCGACTTCATACCTTCTCCACCGTCGACTTGCCGAGCAAACCACCGGGCTTGAGGATGAGCACGGCGATGAGGATGCCGAACACGTAGACGTCGCGCATCTGCGGCGAACGGTAGGCGGCGCCGAACATCTCGACGAAGGCGATCAGGAAGGCCCCCGCGACCGCGCCGCGTACGTTGCCGATGCCGCCCACCACCGCGGCGACGAAGGCCTTGAGCCCCAGCAGCACCCACACCGAGTCGGCGGTCTGCAGGAGCGTGCCGTAGCGCAGGCCGTACATCATGCCGCCGGCGGCGGCCAGGGCCGAGCCGATCATGAAGGTGATCGAAACCACCCAGTCGACGTTGATGCCCATCAGCGCCGCGGTGCGCTCGTCGAACGAGACCGCGCGCATGGCCTGGCCCAGCCGGGTGCGGAACACCAGGTACTGCAGCCAGACCAGGAGCACGAAGGCCAGCACGACGATGACCACGTCCACCACCGGAACCTTGACGTTGGCGATGGTGAACAGCGCCTGCTCGCTGAGGAGCTTGGGCATGGCCTGGGGCTGGGTCCCGAACACCCACTTGAGCTGCCCGGCGTTCTGCAGGAACAGCGACACGCCGATCGCCGTGATCAAGACGTTCAGGCGCGGCGCCCGCCGCAGCGGGCGGTAGGCCAGGCGCTCGATGGTGAAGCCGAGCAGCGCGCAGGCCGCCATCGACAGGGCCAGGATGAAGGGCATGGCGAAGATCGGCGAGTCGGTGCCCAGCCAGCCGATCAGGCCGCAGAACACGAACGCCATCCACGCCCCGATCGTCACCACGTCGGAGTGCGCGAAGTTGATGAAGCGCAGGACGCCGTAGACCAGCGTGTAGCCCAACGCGATGAGCGCGTAGAGGCTGCCGAGGGTCAGGCCGTTGAGGCAGACCTGGACGAACTTGGTCACGGCGAGATCACGCGAACGATCGCCGGATCAGGGCGCGTAGCGCTTCACCGGCACACGCCGGCCCTTGTCGACCTTGACCACGACCGCCGACTTCGAGGCGTCGCGCTGGGGGTCGATGGTGATGGTGCCGGTCACACCGACGAAGTCTTTGATCCCGGCGATGGTCGCGGCCAGATCCGTGCCGCCCAGCGACGGCGACTTGTCGAGCGCCACGAACAGCAGGTTGGCGGCGTCGTAGCCGAGCGCCGCCAGGCCGTCGGGGAGGGAGCCGAACTCGGCCTTGTACTTGGCCACGAAGTTCTTCACCACCGGGCTGTCCTCCTCGGGTGAGTAGTGGTTGGAGTAGTAGCTGCCCTGGACGGCGTCGCCGCCGATCTCCTCGAGCTTGTCGGAGTCCCAGCCGTCGCCTCCGACGAACGGGGCGGTGATCCCGAGCTTGCGGGCCTGGCGCATGATGTTGGCCGCCTGGGTGTAGTAGCCGGGCAGGAACACCACGTCGGGGTTCGCCTCCTTGATCGACGAGAGCTGGGCCGAGACGTCGGGGTCGCTCGACCCGTAGGCCTGGCGAGTGACGACGGTGCCGCCCATCTCCTTGAACGCCTTCTCGGCGTAGTCGGCGAGGCCCTTGGAGTAGGGCTGGCCCTGATCGAAGAGGATGGCGGCCTTCTGCGCCTTCAGCTCCTCGCGGGCGAACTTGGCCATGACCATGCCCTGGAAGTCGTCGAGGAAGCAGACCCGGAAGACCATGTCGCCGATCTGGGTGACCTGCGGGTTGGTCGACGACGGCGAGATCATCGGCACCTTGTACTGCTGGGCGATCTGACCGCCGACCATCGACAGGCCCGACGCGACCTCACCGAGCAGCGCCGTCACCTTTTCCTGGGTGACCAGGCGGGTGACCGCGTTACCGGCGTCCTGCGGCTTGCCGGCGTCGTCGAGGGTCGACAGGGTGATCTTGCGGCCCTTGAGCGTGCCGGCGTCGATCGCGGCGTTGCGCTCCTTGATGGCCAGCCGGATGCCCTGATCGGTCGACTGCCCGAAGGTGGCCTCGGCGCCCGTCATCGAAGCGTAGTGGCCGATGAGGATCGGCCCGGTGGCCACGGTGCCGCCCGTGCCGGTCCCGGTCGCGGTCCCGCCGCCACCGCCGGTGGTGTTGCGCTTCTGCTCGCAACCCGACACCGCCGCGAGCGCCGCAACGGCGAGCGCCAGCGAACTGACCGAACGAACACGACGCGAACGCCAACCGGTGAGATTCACGGCCGATCTCCTGGATGAGTGCGGGCCAGCGATAGCCGACCCCGCCCCCTGCCGTCAAGCCAGCGTGCCGGCCACATGCGCGCGCCATATGTGATATCGGATGGGCGCAGCGCGCGGCGCCGTCCATGTTCAGCCTCCATACTTCGCAGCAGCAGCCGTGGCGCTCGTGGGTAGGCGAGCGGTGATGACCCCCGCCCCGCTCCGACACCCGACGCAGTCGGTGCCCACCCACGGCGCCCATTACGGGAACCGCAAGGAGCTCGCGATGGTGTCGCTGGGCGCGCTCGGCGTCGTCTACGGCGACATCGGGACGTCGCCGCTGTACGCGATGAAGGAGTGTCTGACCGGCGTGCACGGCGCCGAGGCCACCCACGACAACGTGCTGGGCGTGCTGTCGCTGGTGTTCTGGGCGCTCACGCTCATCATCTGCATCAAGTACCTGACCTTCGTGCTGCGCGCCGACAACAAGGGCGAGGGTGGCATCCAGGCCCTGGCAGCGCTGGTCGCGTCGACCAAGAACGGTGGCGGCCGTAGCCGTCTCGCCATCCCGATCCTGCTCGCCCTGTTCGGCACCGGGCTCCTCTACGGCGAGGGCGTGCTCACGCCGGCCATCTCGGTGCTGGGCGCGGTCGAGGGTCTCAACGTCGCCACCACGTCGTTCCAGGGCGTCGTCGTGCCGATCACCGTGGGCATCCTGGTCGGCTTGTTCACGGTCCAGCGCTACGGGACTCACCGCATCGGCGCGGTGTTCGGGTGGGTGATGCTGCTGTGGTTCGTGTCGATCGGCATCGCCGGAGCGACGTGGATCGTGCGCGCGCCGCAGGTGCTCGAGGCGGTGAACCCGGTCTACGCCGTCGAGTTCATCGCCCACAACCACCTGCGGGGTTTCTTGCTGCTCGGCTCGGTCGTCCTGGTCATCACCGGCGGCGAGGCGCTCTACGCCGACATGGGCC
>SXJR01000043.1 GCA_005779305.1 Myxococcales bacterium | reverse complement strand
GTCACGCCTGGCTCCCGACGTCGCCGGCTACGTGTGCGCCGCCCACAGCGGTGGAGGCGCCGCCGCCGCCGCCGCGCGCCGGGCTCTCCGGCTCACCCCCGTCGTCGCCGCCGGGCTCGGCCACGGCGAGGGCGCGGGCGCGACCATGGCGCTGCCGCTGATCGCCGCCGCCGCCGCCTCGCTGGCCTGAACGCCGATCGAGCTCAGCCGCCGGCCGTGATCTGGCAGGTGAGGTCTGGGTCGCACTGGGTACCGTTGCCCTCGGGGGTGAGGGTAACGAACAACGGGCGCGCGCCGAATGCAGGGTTCTGCGGTGACATCAGGAGCAGCAAGACCGTGCGCGGAGACGGCGCGCGACTGCGCGACCGCGCCACCAGGTGCGGCGTGCACTCGGAGATCGTGGCCATGGGCATGAGGTTGCCGGTCGCGTTGGCGACGACGAACCCGACCTCCCACTCGGCCTGCTGGACACCGCCGACGACGAGCCACGCGCACGAGGGCGGCGGCACCAAGCCCGGGTAGCTGAGCGACGAGCGGCCGTGCGGACACACCGAGTCGGCAGAGAGGCCGATCACGCAGTCGGCGCGGGGCAAGCCGTTGGCGGTGGGGCAGCCGACCGGATCGCCGCTCTCGAGGCAGGACTCGACGGGCACGGTTCCGCACAGGATCGGCGGCGCTTGCACGTCGCTGAACGCGCCGGGGAGTCGCTTGCAGTCGAGCTGGCCGGGCTCGCCGAGGTACTCGCCGCGCAGCTCGTCGCAGCCGACCGCACCGAAGTAGCACTTGCCCGGCATGTCGGGGATGAGGCACGGCAACGCCGGCGGGAGGAAGCCGTCGCAACCATCGTCGCGGCCGTTGCAGGCCTCGGCCGCGGGTGCCAGCCCGACCTGGTTGCCGGCGAAGTTCTCGTCGCAATCGGCGGGCTCGAAGTCGCAGATGCCGCCCTCGCCCCTGGTCGGCCCGCACAGCGTCGAGCCACTGCCGTCGCGGTCGAGGACCGCGCTCTGGCAGGCCCCGTTGCAGTTGGCGTCGATGTGATCACACGCAGCCACGGTACTCTCGTCATCGGGCGCGCCGGGATGGACGTTGGCGGGATCGAGCCACGGCGTCCGCGGATCGGGATCGTCCATGCAGTCATTGGCGCAGCTGGTCACGCCGTCGCCGTCGGCGTCGAGGTTGTTGCGCGACGGATCCATGTCGTCGCAGTCGGCGGTGCCGATCGCGCCGTCGCAGTCGAGATCGTCGTCGGGCGCGATGCGCGACGGCTGCTGGGTGTCCATGCCCCAGACGATGCACGCGTCGTCGATCGTGCCGGTGGCGCCGTCGGGCGGAACCAGCGAGAGCTCGACCACGCGGATCTCGCCCTCGTGGAAGTCCATGGGTTCGTCGGCGACGGCGAAGCCGGCCAGGCGGAACGGCAGCCGCACGTCGGTGGACTCGTCGCCCACTGCGGCGGCGAACACCATGTTGCCGATCGCGGCCAGGTCCTCGCTGCTCGGCTCGAGCAAATAGCGGAACGGCTGGTCGAGCTCGGCGCGGGTCTTGCCGACGGTGAAGTAGGCGTCGCCGGCGGCGGTGAAGAACGACGGATCCTCGGTGGCGTGGCCGACCCAGACCCGCAGCGTGTTGAAGTCCTGATCGTTCTGCTCGAGCGAGTTCCTCAGTTCGGTCGACATCGTGATCTCGAGAACGATGCCGGTGTCCTTGCCGCAGGCGGCGGTGACCAGCGCCGTGCTCAGCCACAGGAGTGCCCACGACCGACCGCTTCGGTGCCCCATGACACCAGGATACGGCAGGGCGCGGCCTGTGCGCGTGCGCCGTGCACCGTCGTGACGGCGGCGACGCCGTGGCCGGCACACCTACATCCGCGCGACGGTCACAACCCGAGGGCCGCGCGAGCCAGGCGCTCGACGACGGAACGGGCGCGGGCGGCGGGAACCCCGCGTTCGCGCAGGGCGTCCCAGACCCGCCCGCCCAGCACCAGATCGAGGATCTCGAGGAGCTCGGGATCACGCGCGGTCTCGGCGGCGAAGACCCGGGCCACGACGCCGCGTCGCCGCTCGGCGCTCTCGGCCACCGCCGCCGCCACCACCTCGAACTGCGCGGCGAAACGCGCGGCCGACGCGCGCACCGGGCGCGAGTGCTCGAGCTCGTCGCTGCGCTGGGTCACCAGCGCGGTGATGCGGGCGGCGAGGGGACCGGACGGGGCTGGCTCGGGCTGCGCCGGCCGCCCGTGGTACGACGACGACGCGGCGGCGAACAGCGACGCGCGGCTGGGGAAGTGCTGGGCGATCGAGCGCACCGAGACCTTGGCCCGCTTCGCGATCGCGGCCGGGGTCGGCGCGGCGTCGCCGGCGGCGACCAGCGCGAGCACGGCGTCGACGATGGCGGCGCGCGTGCGCTCGGAGCGGACGCGGCGGCCGTCGACGCGGGTCACGGATCGTCGGTGGGCGGTGGCAGTCGGCCCGCGGCCTCGTTGTAGCCGTTGCGGGCCCGCACGTTGTCGGGATCGAGCTGCAGCGCCTTCTTGAAGCTCTGCTCGGCCAGCGACGCGTTGCCGCTGTTGAGGTGCGACTCGCCGAGGAGGACGTGCACGCGGGCGCTGCGCGGGGCGAGCTTGGCAGCGCGCTTGAGCTGGCGGATCGCGTCGGTGTAGAGGCCTTGCTGCATAGCCACCTCGCCCATGCCGAGGATGGCGTCGACGTTGTTGGGGTTCGAGGCGAGCGCCTTCTGGAAGTTGCCGGCCGCGCCGCTGGGATCGCCGCCGCGCAGCGCGGCCTCGCCGGCCTTGGCGTAGAACTCGGCCATCTTCACGGCCTCGTCGTCGGCGCCGCCGCCGCCGCCGCCGCCGCTGGAGCCCGAGCCGGAGCCGCCGTTGGGGAATGGATCGTCGATGGTGCGGCCGCTCGAGCCGCCGCCGCCGCCGCCGCCGGTCTTGCTGCTGCCGCTGCCGCTGCCGCTGCCGGTCTTGCCGCTGCCGGCGGATCCCGAGGCGGAACCCGAAGCCGAGCCCGAACCCGAAGCCGAGGCCGAACCCGAGGCCGAACCCGAGGCCGAATCCGAACCCGAACCCGAACCCGACGCGGAGGCCGAACCCGAACCCGCGTCGGAGGCGGCTGGATCGACGAGGTTCGCGGCGTCGGAGGCGGCGGAGGCCGAGCCCGAGCCCTGCGCATCCTGGACGAGGGCGGCCTGCGAGCCGTTGCCGGGCTTGGTCTTTGACTTGCCGCCGGAGCCGATCACCATCACCGCGACGACCAGCACCACGGCCGCGATGCCGGCAACGAGGAAGATCTTCTTGGTCGGTGGCGCGTCGGTGGCGCCGTCGAGCATGGAGTCGCCGGGATCGATCGTGCGGCGCGCGCTGTCGAGGGAGCGGGACTGGCTCTCGCCGAGCGACTCGCCGTCGCCGGCGGCGAACCACGCGCCCGACAGGTTCATGCTGTCCGAAGGCCGGACGGTTCCGTCGGTGGGGCCGTCGACGGCGGGGACGCCGTCGGACGGACGCGGGTTGCGCTTCTTGCCGCGGGCCGCGGGCGTGCGATCGTCGTCTTCGACAGTGGATTCGGCCGCCCTGACGTCGGCCGCCGCGCCGGTCTGGGCGGCGATGGGCATGCTCACGCGCTCGCTGGCGCCGGGGTCACCGGCGGAGGGAACGGCAGCTGCAGCCGCAACGGGAGCCGAGGCCGCAGCTGCAGCCGCAGCCGAGGCCGCCGCCGAGGCCGCAGCAGCCGCAGCCGCAGCAGGTGCGGCAACCGGAGCCGGAGCCGCTGGCTTCACGACGGGGACACCCACTGCGGGGGTCCCGGTGGGGCCGCGGCGCGAGTCGCTCGCGCCCGGTGATGCCTCGCCGGCGGGCACGGCGACCGGCACCGCGTCGTCGGGCGCGATGGCGCCGGTGGCGAGGCCGACGCGCATGGCCTCGACCAGCGTCTGGGCGGTGACGAAGCGATCGTCGGGCGACTTGGCGAGGGCGCGCATGATCGCGACCTCGAGCCAGGCCGGCACGTCGGTGCGCTTGCTGGTCACCGCCTGGGGCTTCTCGTTGACGTGCCGGGTCAGCACGTCGAAGACCTTGCCGCCGGCGAAGGGCGGCTCGCCGGTCAACATCTCGTAGGCGATGCAGCCGAGCGAGTAGATGTCGGCGCGGCGATCGATGGCGTCGCCCTTGGCCTGCTCGGGCGACATGTAGCGCGGATCGCCGAAGGTCATGCCCAGGCTCGTCGACGCAGCGGCACCGCCGCTCTCGACCAGCTTGGACAGCCCGAAGTCGAGCAGCTTGACGAAGTTGGCCTTGCCGCGCCGCACCGCCAGGTAGATGTTGCGGGGACGCAGGTCGCGGTGAACGAAGCCGACCGAGTGCGCCTCGACCAGCGCCTCACCCACCTGCATCACCACGTCGGCGGCGCGCTCGATCGGCATCCGGCCATCACGGGCCAGCGAGGCGTCGAGGGTCTCCCCCTCGAGCAACTCCATCGCCAGGTACAGGCGGCCGTCGGGCGTGCGACCGAAATCGTGGATCTCGACGATGTGCTCGTTGTCGATCTCGGCCACCGAGGTGGCCTCGCGGCGGAAGCGCTCGATCGCCAGATCGTCGCGCGACAGGCCGTCGTGCAGCACCTTGATCGCCACCTTGCGGCGCAGGGTCACGTGCTCGGCCCGGTAGATCGTCCCCGACTTGCCCTGCCCCATACGTTCCTGCACCAGGAAGCGCTCGCCCAGCACCTTGCCGATCAGCTCGTCGGCCGCGCCCTCGCGCACGCGCGGCGTCCCACAGGCCGGGCAGAACAGAGCGGCGGGGGCCAGCTCGCGCCGGCAGTTCACACACGTGAGGGGGGCGGGGTTCATCTCGTGGGCGGACATGGTCTTCGGGGGGTCCCGAGAGTCCGAGCGCGCTGTCGAATATAGCGCACGGATCCGGGACGTTCCTGGAACCATGCACGGGCTGCGCCAGGCAGACGCTGGCACCCCGGCATGGTTGCCCCGTCGAGGAGCCACGGTGATCCGCGCGTTTGGCCGGTCGCCGCGCCCGCCAGCGACGGAAAGCCCGGCAATCCTGCCGTGACCAGCCGTTCGCTGCGCCGGAAAACCGCGGCCGGGCTGTCGCGGATCCACCACTGGTAGGCGCCGGGTGTGCCACCCCGGACCGCCCTCGCCGCAGGGCCCGCCGCCCCGCGCCGCGGCAGGTCCGCCTCAGCCGAGCAGCTGGTCGACCGCGACACCGCGCTCACGCGGTGTCGCGATGGTCGTGGCCTGATCGGGCTACGTGCGCCCCACGGCGAGCCTCTTCGAGCCCGAGACAGCCTGGATCGCGAGCTCCAAGTTCGTCTCCATGGCTGCTACCAGTCGCGACTGGCGTCGATGATGGCGGCGGCCGCGTCGGGATCGAACCGGTGGCGGCGGGCGATGGCGACGAGCTTGTCGTGCAGCTCCTCGCGGCCGAGGGTGTCGATCTCGCGCTCGTGCTTGTTGCATGCGCGCACGGCGGTGCGCAGCGCGGCGGCGGTGGCCGGCTTCACCGTCGCGAAGCGACGGACGGCGGCGTCGATCGCCCGCAGCGCCCGCGGATCGACGGTCTTCCACGACGGGAACAGGCGCGAGTGAAACGGCGGCGGCTGCTTCGCCCGATCGAGCGTGATTCGCTCGCGGGCGTAGTTCCAGGTCGCCCACACCGGCAGCGAATCCTCGCCGGCGCGCGGCGACGTCCGGAAGGTCGTCGGCAGCTCGAAGGCAAGCGCCACCGGTCGCCGGCCGAGCCGCGCCAGCGTCGCCGGTGGCTCGCCGGAGCAGACCAGGTAGAGCGGCTCGTTGCGCGGATGCCCGTGGCGCAGCACGTAGATGGGCGCGCCATCGACGATCGCCGGGCCCGGACGCCGCTTCGACGGCGCGTCGAAGACGACCACCTCCCATTCGGAGACCCTGCGCTTGCCGACGACCTGGAGCGGGAACCACCGCCGTCGAGCGGTGAAGGCGAACACGTCTCCGATCGCAACGCCCATCGCGTGTTCGCAGCTACTCGCCGCGGCGGCGGAGCAGATCGCGGATCGCCGTCTCGTAGTCTTCCTCGGCGATCACGCCCTTGTCGATGAGCACCTTGACCAGCGCGCTCACCCGGGTGGCGGCGTCGGCCTCGTCCGCGATCTGGTGAAACGGCACCGTGCGCGAGTGATCCGAGGTTTCGTCGCCGTCGGCGCCAACCCGCTCGTGCGGCTTGGTGTGGACGGTGACGTTGCCCCCGAACACCTTGCCGGGCTTCGCCACCTTGCGCTTCACGACCTGTGTGTTGAGCTCCTTGTAACCGCGCTCGATCAGCTCGTCGATCGCCGACAGCGGCAGGAGCGCTGGATCGACCATCGCGCCGGTGACCCGCTCGACCTCGGCGATCGAGCCCATGTCGGTGGGATCGGCCATGGCCAGCCAGATCTCCTTGTCGTCCTCTGGCGGACCGCTGACCCGCAGCGGCACCACGCGCAGGCGCTTGCACAGGTCGCGCGACACCTCGCGCAGGGCGTCGGTCTCGGGCTTCACCGCCCGCGGGTCGACCGAGAGCATGCGCAGCTCGCGGCGGAAGGCGCCGACCAGCGCGACCTCGTCGATGCCGAGCTCGCGGATGAGCACGACCACCAGCGGGACGCGCTTCTCGTCGGCCATCTGCTCGGCCCGACCCACGTCCGCCCTCGACAGGAGACCTGCGTCAACCGCGATCTGGGCGAGGGTCTTGGCCACCGTTCCACTCGTGCACCCGGCAAGATTCGAACCTGCGACCTTTGGCTCCGGAGGCCAACGCTCGATCCAGCTGAGCTACGGGTGCTCGCCGCTTACAGATACCGGGAACTGTTACGGTTCGCAAGGCGCCCGGGCAATCAGCACAGCCATTGCACCCGGCGGCCGACCCCGGTAGGGTCCCCGGGATACGCGCCACCCGCCCCTGGAAAGACGCGTCCGAGGATCTGATGTCCAAGACCCAAGAGCTCGACCGAGTCGTCATCCGCTTCGCCGGAGACTCGGGCGACGGTATGCAGCTGACCGGCACGGAATTCACCAAGGCCGCGGCCGAGGCCGGTAACGATATCTCGACGTTCCCCGACTTCCCGGCCGAGATCCGCGCACCGGCCGGCTCGTTGTTCGGCGTGTCGGGCTTCCAGCTCCACTTCTCGTCGGGCGAGATCCACACGCCCGGCGACGCGCCTGACGTGCTGGTGGTGATGAACCCGGCCGCCCTCAAGACCAACCTCAAGGATCTGGTCGACGGCGGCGTGCTCATCGCCAACTCCGGCGCGTTCGTCGAGGCCAACCTCAAGAAGGCGGGCTACACGGCCAACCCTCTCGAAGATGGGTCGCTGTCGAAGTACCAGGTCCACTCGGTCGACGTCTCGCACCTCACGGTGACCGCGCTCGACGGCACCGCGCTGTCGACCAAGGAGAAGGGCCGCTCCAAGAACTTCTTCGCGCTCGGCCTGGTGTTCTGGATGTACGGCCGCGAGCCCGAGGCCGAGATCCGCCGCATCCACCAGCAGTTCACCAAGCGCCCCGAGCTGGGCGAGGCGAACGTCAAGGTGTTCAAGGCCGGCTACCACTACGGCGAGACCGCCGAGGTGTTCCAGACCGTCTACAAGGTGCCGCCCGCCAAGTTCGCGCCCGGCGTGTATCGCAACATCACCGGCAACGAAGCGCTGGCCATGGGCCTCGTCGCCGGCGCCCACCTCGCCGGTAAGAGCGTCTTCTACTCCGGGTACCCGATCACGCCAGCGTCGTCGATCCTGCACTCGCTGGCCAAGTTCAAGAACTACGGCGTGATGACGCTGCAGGCCGAGGACGAGATCGCCGCCATGGGCGCGGCGCTGGGCGCGGCCTACGGCGGCGCGGTGGCGGTGACCGCATCGAGCGGCCCCGGCATCGCGCTCAAGCAAGAAGGCATCGGCCTCGGCGTGATGACGGAGCTGCCGGTGGTGATCATCAACGTGCAGCGCGGCGGCCCGTCGACGGGTTTGCCCACCAAGACCGAGCAGAGCGACCTGTCCCAGGCCATCTACGGCCGCAACGGCGAGGCGCCGGTGCCGGTGATCGCCGCCAAGTCGCCCGGCGACTCCTTCTACGCCGCGGTCGAGGCGGTGAAGATCGCCACCACCTACATGGTGCCAGTGTTCCTGCTCTCCGACGGCTACATCGCCAACGGCAGCGAGCCGTGGCCGCTGCCCGACCTGACCAAGCTCAAGCGCTTCGACGTCGAGCACCGCACCGAGCCCGAGGGCTACTACGTCTACGAGCGCAACCCCGACACGCTGGCGCGGTCGTGGGTGGTGCCGGGCACGCCCGGGCTCGAGCACCGTATCGGCGGCATCGAGAAGGACTTCCTCACCGGCAACATCTCGTACGAGCCGGCCAACCACGAGCGCCAGGTCAAGATCCGGGCCGAGAAGGTCGAGCGCGTCGCGCGCTCGATCGGCGAGATGGAGATGCGCGGCGAGACCTCGGGTGACGTGTTGCTCATCGGCTGGGGCGGCACCTTCGGGTCGCTGCGCCAGGCCACCGAGGAGCTGCGCGGCCAGGGCAAGAAGGTCACCCACGCCCACTTGCGCTGGCTGTCGCCGCTCGAGCCCGGCCTCGAGAAGATCATCGGCAACTTCCGCCACGTCGTTTGCGCCGAGCTCAACAGCGGCCAGCTCCGGGCCATCCTGCGCGCCAGGTTCTTGATCGACATCAAGGGCCTCAACAAGGTCCAGGGTCTGCCGTTCAAGGTCCGCGAGGTCATCGCCGCCGTCGAACCGCTGTGCGAATCCAAGCCTGCTGCCACCTCTGCCTCCACCTCCGCTTCGACCGTCGAAGCCCAGGCCTAGACGACGATTAGATGATCAGGGCCTGTAAAGGCCTGATCGAGAAGGATCGAGACGACCATGAGTGATCCTGCTCCCAAGCTGGTGAAGCTGACCAAGAAGGACCTCGAGTCCGACCAGGACGTGCGCTGGTGCCCGGGCTGTGGCGACTACGCCATCCTGGCCACCGTGCAGCGCTCGCTGGCCCAGATCGGCGTCAAGCGCGAGAACACGGTGTTCGTGTCGGGCATCGGCTGCTCGAGCCGCTTCCCGTACTACATGAACACCTACGGCTTCCACTCGATCCACGGCCGCGCCCCGGCGGTGGCCACCGGGCTCAAGGTGGCGCGCCCCGAGCTCGACATCTGGGTCATCACCGGCGACGGCGACGGGCTGTCGATCGGCGGCAACCACCTGCTGCACGCGCTGCGCCGCAACGTCGAGCTGAAGATCATCCTCTTCAACAACCAGATCTACGGCCTCACCAAGGGCCAGTACTCGCCGACGTCGAAGCTGGGCACTCGCTCGGGCTCGACGCCGGCCGGGTCGATCGATCACCCGGTCAACCCGCTGCAGTTCGCGCTGGGCGCCGGCGCCACCTTCTTGGCCCGCTGCACCGACACCGACGCCAAGGGCCTCGGCGTCATCCTCGAGCGCGCCTACCGCCACAAGGGTTCGGCGCTGATCGAGATCCTGCAGAACTGCCCGGTGTTCAACGACGCCATCTGGGATCAGGTCAAGGACGACCCCACGAACAAGCAACTGCCGCTGGTCGACGGCAAGCCGCTGACCTTCGCCGGCGGCACCATGGGCGTGCGCCTCGGCAGCGACCTCGTGCCCGAGATCGTCAAGGTCGGCGACGACGGCGTGCTTCCGGACCAGCTGCTCCAGCACAAGGAGCGCGGCAGCAAGGCCTACGCGTACCTGCTCGCCGGCATGACTCATCCCGACTTCCCGGTGCCGGTGGGCGTGCTGCACACCGAGGACAAGCCGACCTACGAGTCGATGGCGCACCAGCAGATCGCCGACGCCCGCGCCAAGCAGGGCGAGGGGCAGCTCGACAAGCTCCTGCTCTCCGGCATGACCTGGGAAGTCAACGCCGACGGTACCCGGCACTGAGCTCGGGCCTCGGGCCCCGAGCTCGGGTCTCGGGCAGCATCGAGCGGGTGCACGGCTGACGTGGGCTGCTAATCTCGAGCCGTCATGAGTGACGGCAATGGAAAGGCGGCGGTGGTGGCGGGCGGCGGGATCCTGGCGGCCCTGGCCGGGGCCGGCAGGTTCGCCGACGATGGCTGCCGCGCCTGCGGCACCGCGGCGCGGCACGGAGACGACGTCGCCCACGTCCGACACGTCGGCGATCTGGGCCACGGCGCGGGCGGCGCTGACGATCTCGCCCGCGCGGGTCGGCTCGGCGGCGCGTCGAGCGACGATCTGGCGCGCGGCGTGGTGGTCGGTGAAGCCGCGGGCGTGCACGGCGGTGAGCAGGCGGTCAAGGCGGCGACGCCGCACGAGCTCGGCTTCTCGACCGACGTCGCCCGGCGCGCCGAGCGCTACGCAGCGCCCAAGCCGGGGGCCGTTCCCACGCGCACGGTCGGCTCGGTCCGCGTGCAGCTGTCGCAGCGCACCGAACACATGGTCGACTTCGCCGTCGATCTGTCGAAGGCCGCCGCCGAGAGCAAGCTCGACCCGACGATGCTTGCCGATCTGCTCGACGTCTTCACCGCGGTCCAGGACATGGCCGGCGGTGATGGCGACCCGGGCGAGGTCGATCACGAGGGTCTGGCCGAGCCCGACCGGGCCGCCGCCATGACCGCGACGATCGAGCGCGAGCTGGCGACCCTGCCGCCCGAGGCCCGCCGTTCGGTCGAGCGCCACCTCGGCCCGCCCGAAGTGATCGCCTACCGCATCGCCGAAGCGCGGCCGTTCGAGCGCACGCGCTGACCGTGCCGCCGTCGTAAGCGACCGAGGTCGCTTGCGCCGCGCACGACGCGAACAGCACGCCGACCGCGGCGGGATTCGCACAGCGCGGGCACGAAGTCATGGGTGTCATCTCATCACGAGTGACGGACGGCACCGCGGGTTCACGCGAAGCTCACGCCGACCGCACTCGCCCCTTCACGCGCCCTGAGCCCATGGTTGCCGAGTTCCCGGCTTCCCGTCACCTCGCCGCCCCAGGGTCGTCATGCACGGTCGTCTCCTCATCGAGCTCCTGGTCCTCACCGCCACCGTGGTCGTCGCCGTCATCGCGCTGTGGCGCTGCCGGCCAAGCGACGCCGCGCGCACGACGCCGGGGTCTCCGACCCACGACGCCGACGAGCCGCGGGTGCTCTCTGTCGATCTCTCCGATCGAGATCCCTGACCGCGGTCACGGCTTCCTCACGCTCTGCCGCCGCGTCCGTCACCGCCGCTGCCTCCTCGTCTCACGTGGCCCTGCCCCACGCTGATCCGAGGAGGCCACATGTTTCGATCGATCCGCCACCGTCTCGGGCCGTTCACCAATTCCTGGTATGCCGTCGGACCGGCGACGATGTTGCGCAACTCGCTGCGCCGGACCGCCGACGCCGAGGCCCGCACCGGGGACAGCGGATTCGACGTGTCGGTGCCGTGGCGGGCCAACGGCGACCTCACGCCCGGTGAGGGGCTCGATCACGCGAGTGTGCCGACCCCGGCGTCCGCCGCCGTGGCGGAGGCGTGATCGTGCTGGCCTACCTGGTCCTCGGTCTCGTCGTCGGCGCCGGCTCGAGCGTGATTCCCGGCCCGTGCGGGCTGGCGGTGATCCGAGCGGCCACGCAGCGCGGCCTGCGGCGGGCGCTCGGGGTCGCCCTCGGCGCGGCCGGTGGCGACCTCACCTACGCCTCGCTCGGCGTGCTCGGCGTCGGCCCACTCCTGGCGCGCCACCCGGCGCTGCCGCCGGTGCTCCAGGCGGTGAGCGGGATGGTCCTGGTCGGCTACGGGCTCCGCCACCTGCGCGGTCGGGCCCCGACCGGGTCCGTCGACGCGACCGACCGCCAGGGCGACGATCGCGGCGGCCACCGCGGCGAGGTGATCCGCGGCCTCGCGCTCGGCGGGGCCACGCTCCTCGCCAACCCGGGCGCGATGCTGACCTGGTTGGTAGTCCTCGGCTCGCTCCTCACCGGCGCGTCCACCGTCGAAGGTCTGGCCACGGCCGCCGGCATCGGCTGCGGCTCGTGCGCCTGGTTCGTCTTGATGGCGCTCGTCTCGCACCGCGGCCGAAACCGGGGGCCGCTCGTCGCGCGCATCACGGCGTTGGTCAGCAGCGTGCTGGTCACGGCCGGTGTCCTCTCGCTCGCCCGCGCCGCCCAGGGCTGGCTGGCGATCTGAGAATTCAGCGCTTCGAGAACAAACCGGCGGGGTGGCTGGTCGCGGGGGCCAGCGCGCGCGGGTGCACGGTGTGCCACTCGGCGTCGTAGCTCCACAGGCCGCGCTCGAGCACGTTGACCCAGCGCTCGAACGCGGCCGTGAAGCTGGCGTCGATCACCACGAAGTCGGTGGCGTTGACCATGGTGATGAGCTGACCGCTGACCCCGGCCGGGCCCGGATCGAGATCGAGGAACGTCCGCGCCGGATCCTTGCCGACCGGACCCGCCAGCGGGATGCGACCGGTCCGGTACACGCCGCCCTTCAGCTTGCCGCCGGCCTCGACGCTCTCCTTCTTCGGCGGTTTCTTGCGGGCCAGCTCCTGCTCTTCCTCCCAGCGCTCGACGATGCGCTCGAGGGACAGCAGCGGCGCACATCCCGGCATCCACGGGAACACCACGCCGTCAGCGGCCTGACCGGCGTGGATCGCCAGCGAGGCGCGCACGTCGGGCGGGAACTTCAGCTTCATCGTCTTCTCGGCCGCCGCGATGGCCCGCTCCGACGCGCCGTCGGCGAGCCCGAGCGACGGTGCGCCGTAGGCGCCGACCCAGGTCTCGAGCCGGCGCCAGAGATCGCGCAGGCGGGCGGCGTGATCGATCGGCGACGGCGCCGGCGGCGGCGGTGCGGCCGGCCGTGACGACGAGAACCCCGGGCTGAGGGACGAGAGCCGGATCGGCGGCGCCGTCGGCCGGGCGACGGCGGGTCTGGCCGGCGGCGCGTTGACGGTCGCCGGTTTGCCGGCTCTGGCAGGGGCCTTACCCGGCAGCGGCGGCTTCGCCTTGGCAGCAGCGGCAGGCTTCACCTTGGCGGCAGCAGCGGGCTTCTTGGCCTTGGCGACTGGCTTCTTCTTCGCGGCCATCGGGTCACAGTACACCAGCCGAGCCGGCGTGACTCCGGTACTCCCCGGTGATCACGCCCCGGCACACCAGCAGCGACGCCATCGCGAACGACGTGGCCACCACCGGATCGTCCTCGCGCATCTCGGTGTAGTCGTTCTTCCACGCCCCGTCGTCGCGCTGGCGGCGGAGCAACTCGGCGGCCAGCGCCGGCGCCCAGGCGACGCGCCCGCGGGTGGTGACGAGCTCGGGCCTGCCGATCGCACGCAGCGCGTGGGCCGAGGTCCACGACCAGTAGAAGTAGGCCGACGCGCGGCGGACCTCGGCGCCGTCGGCGAACGTGCCCGGGTTCTGGGCCGGATCGAAGTTGCGCTCGAGCCAGTCGGCGGCCTCGACCACGCGCTTGTCGCCGGGCGCCACGCCGAGGCGAAGGAGCGCACGCAAACCGTCAGCGGTCATCGAGCCGTACGAGCGGAAGACGTCGCGGTCGCCGAAGCGCAGCGTGCCGGCCTTGTTGCTGTCGGGGACGGCGGGCGAGAAGAAGAAGCCACCGTCGGTGGGACAGGGGTTGGCGGGACAGGGGAGGATCCGGTTCTGGCAGCGCTCGACGAAGCCGCGGGCCACGACCAGCGCCGGATCGTCGGCGGGCACGCCGCCCAGCGTGAGGGCGCCGACCACCAGCAACGTCGCCGACAGGTTGCTCGACAGCAGATCGTCGTGGATCGCTCCCGCTGGCCGCTTCGGCTGGCGCGGGTAATAGCCCCATCCGCCGTAGGACGCGTCATCGGCCTTCCAGCCATTCGCCGGTCCGAGCTGACGCGTGCGGAGCCGTGCGCGTAGCCGGTCGCGCACCGCGGCGTGACGCTGGTTGGCTGGGCTGTTGAAGACCAGGACCGCCAGCGCCTCGGCGTAGGTCGGATAGGCCGGCTCGGTGGCGCCGTCCAGCGTGGCCAGGAAGTCGACGACCTTCGGATAAGCGCGCGCCGCGGCATCGCCGGGGGCGAGCCCGAGCGCCATCGCGGCCAGGCCGCTCAGCGCGTAGCCGTCGCGGAACGCGGCGTAGGTCGGCGATCGGATGGCCCCGTCGACGTCCTGACGCGAGGCCAGGAAGGCCGCGCCCTGCTCGAGGGCGCGGTCGATGGCGGCGATGTCCGCTGCCCCCGCCGCCGAAGCCGCGTCCGCCGCTGTGACCGCATCCGCCGCTGCAGCCGCATCCGCCGCTGTGACCGCATCCCGTTTCCCGCCACCCGCCGCCCGTTTCCCGTCCCCGCACCCCGCACCCGTGCCGGCGATCGCGATCGCAACCGCGATCGCAACGACGAGCTCAGCCGGCGATCTCCACCGGCGCGGGCGTGCGGTCGCCCATGAGCACGAGCAGCGCCGCGGCGGTGCAGAACGTCCGCCCGGTGATGCAGTGATGGCCGGTCCAGCTTCCATCCTCGTTCTGTACCTTGTTGACGAGCGTGGTGATCTGCGCGTCCCACTTGGACCACTCGTCGCCGCCCTTGGCCACCAGACTCTCGCTGATCATCATGTACGACAAGAACTCCTCGCCACCATTGTTGCCGAAGCCGGCGATGAACGAGTCGTTGGAGAGGTTGGCGATGAGCGCGCCCTCGACCTTGGCCGCGGCCTTGCCCGACTCGTCGGCGCGCTTCTCGGCGGCGGCGATCTCGGCCTTGCTGGGCACGTCCGGGGTCTGGTTCTCGGCGCGCGCGGCCTGCGCCTTCATGCTCTCGGCCTTGACCTTGCGCGTGGTCGCGGTGTCGCGCGCCGCCGCGGTCGCTGCCGCGCCGCCATAGAGACCGACGCCGGCCGCCGCGTCTGCGGAGAAGGTGTTGGTCTGCAGATTGACCTGGCTGTGGGCCTGATCCTCGAGGCGATCGAGCGCGACCTCGGACACCTCGATGCCCTGCTGGGCGGCGCGGTTCATGCCCTTGGCGGCCAGCGCCTGCGACAGCACCGGTGCCCAGCCACCGCCCTCCCAGGTCCCGTCCTGGCGCTGGTTGCGCTCGATCTTGCGCACGACCTTCTTGAGCGCCGCGTCGAGCCGCGCGTTGGCCGGGCCGTCGCGCATGGTGCCGCGCGCCTCGGAAAGGACCATGAGCGCGGCGAACGTATCGGCATAGGGGCCGATCTTGGCCTGCACGCGGGTGCCGCGCACCGAGCTGACGTAGAGCGAGTCGCTGTCGGAGGACTCGACCTCGGCGATCACGTAGTCGATCCCCTTCTTCACCGCGTCGCGGTGTGCGCCGCGGTTGGGGGTGTGACCGGCGCGCAGGAAGGCGAGCAACGCCATGGAGGAGTCGGCGACGTTGGACTGGTCGCGCATGCCGTCCATGCCGTGGCCCATGCCCGCCGCCTCGTCGCCCTGCCCCCAGCCGCCGCCGGCGAGCTGGTGTTTGGACAGCCACGTCAGGCCGTTCTCGACCGTCTTGCTGATCGGCTTGGCGTCGGCCCGGGGGCCGCTGGCCACCAGCGCGCTGCCGCTGCCGCTTCCACCGCCCGGGTCGCTCACGCTGCCTCGGCCCCCGCCCGGGTCCACGATCACGATCGGATCGGTGCGCTTGGGGGTGCCACATCCGAGGGGGCCGGTGACGAGAGTGGCGAGGGACAGGACGGCGGCGACGGAGCGAGACCTGGTCATGTCGCCTACCAACGCCGATCGTGGCCGACCGATCTAACGTCCCGCGGCCGTCCGGGTCGGATCCGCCGGATTCGTGCCAGGATTGGCCATCGGGACACCACCATGACAACCGCGCATCGCTGCTCGCTGCTGCTCGCTATCTCCACGATCGCCGCCTGCGCCGGAGGCGCACCACCCGGCTTCTCCAGCGGCACGGCCTGGATCTTCCCGCTGGTCGGTCCACTCGAACAGGGCGTCCTGATCACGCCGGTCACCTTCGGCGACCAGGGGCCGTACCTGTTCGTGATCGACCCCGACGCATCGGCGTCGTCGATCGACGAGAGCCTGGCCGCGGAGCTCGGGTTCCTGACCGGACTCGGGCCGCGCCTGCTCGACGAGTCCGACACCTCGCGTCAGACCAAGGTCGCCGAGGTCCCGGCGATGAACGTCGGCACCCTCACGATCAAGGGCCGGATCGTCACGCTCAACGACGATCGCGCCTTCGCCACCGATGGCCGGGACATCCGCGGGGTGGTCGGCCGCGACGTGATCGCCGACTCGCTCGTGTTCGGCTTCGATCGCGACGGCGGGGTCGCGTTCGTGGCCACCCAGGAATCGTTCTCGGCGCCGGCCCAGGCCATCCGCATCGGTTACGGCCACGCCGTCATGCGACACCGTGACAGCGTGAACCCGACCGCGGGCGGCCCCACCGGCGCGGTGGCGCGACGCGTGGCCCGCGTGAACGTGAACGGCGTCGTGTCCGAGCTGCACCTCGATCTGGGCGCGGTGCACAGCCAGCTCGCCGGGGACCGCTGGAAGGCGGCCCGCCTCGCGCCCGTACCCTACAAGGCCGCCGTCATCGACGAGCTCGCCACCACCCGCGACGTCGACAAGGCCGGCATCGCCAACCACGTCGAGGTCGGCGCCGCCAGCGCGATGGGCCTGGTCATGATCCCCTACGGCGATCGTCGCTTCGACGAGCGCGACGTGCGGGGCACGCTCGCCCTCGACTTCTTCGCGCCCTACAAGGTGTGGGCGAACTGGGACGAGAAGGCCTTCTATCTCCTGCCCCGTGACGGCGAGGCCGAGACCGTGCGCGATCGCGTCGCCCGCTGGAACGCACCCGTGCTGCTCGAGTGCGGCGAGCCGGCGTGCGCGAAGGCGCACCTAGACGAGGCCGCCGCGGCCCCGCCCCCGCCCGCCGATCCTGCCGTGCCCGCGCCCGCGCCCGCGCCGCCGACGCTGGTCGTCACCCGCGAGACCAAGGTCGCCGATCTCGCCTACGAGCTCCTGCTCGAGGCCGTCGGCGCCGATGCCCGTCCGCTCGGTCTGCCCCGCCTGGTCGTGACCTTCAACCCAGGAACCCGCGAGGTGAAACAGAGGGTGTCACCCGCCTTCAGCGGCGCGCGCTTCCGCGTCCTCGACGTCGATCCGTTCCCACGCGCCTGCCCAGCGGGCCAGACCGGCTGCGTCTACGAGCTGGCGCCGGCGCGTTAGCGCTGCTCGCCTTCGCTCAGGCGGCGGGTCTGGATCGCGCGCGTTCCTCGCCGATGGCGAGGCCGCGCGTGAACAGCGCGGTCATCTGGCGCGCCGCGATGCGCGTGAGCAGGCCGCCGATGATCGGGATCTTCACGCGGAAGATCGACGTCCACACCACGTCGACGCCATCGGCGGTCGGGGTGAGCTCGATGAGGCCACCTTCGTGCTCGATCGGCGGCCGGCTGCGGACGATCTTGTAGCCGAGGCGCCGCGGCCGCTCGAAGACCGTGATCTCCTCCTCGACCCACGCGCCGCGCAGCGCGACCTCGCGGATCGCCCCCAGGCCGTTGGGCTCGGTGGTTCCCGGCTTGGTCACCTTCGCCGACCGCACGCCCGGGAACGCCGTGTACCCGGCGTGATCGGCCATCATGTCGAAGGCCTGCTCCGCCGAGATCTTCATCGACCGTGTCACCCGGATGGTCCGCATCGGTGGAATCTACCCTCGCCACCCTGCGGTGGACCACCGCAAGCACCCTTCACTTCATCTCTCACTGAGGCCGCGCGCCTTCAGCCACGCCTCGGCGCGCGAGACCTGGCCAGGGTCGTTACCCGGCTCGCGCAGGTAGACCAGCGCCTGCCGGACCAGCTCGGCCGCCCGCCTCCTGTCCTTGCCCTCGGCCCACAGCGCGTGGCCGAGCGCGAACAACGCATCGCCTTGCTGCGCCTCGGTGCTGCCGGCCGTCTTCACGATCTCGAGCGCGCGCTCGGCGGCGGCGCGCCCCTCGGCGATCCGCCCCAGCTCGACGTACGAGTATGCGAGGTAGCCGAGCGGGACCGCGGTCACGAAGCCGCCCTTGCCGACCGACTTCTCGAACCCAGCGAGCGCGCGCTCGTGCAGCGGCACGGAGTGGGTGTAGTCGTTCATGTGGAAGTAGGTCGTCGCCATGTTATTCACGGTCGCGAGCGTGTTGAACGTGTCTGGACCGATCGTCCTCTCGCGGATCGCGAGCGTCGCCTGGAACTCCGAAAGCGAGCGCTCGTACTCGCGGAGGTACTGGTACTGGCTGGCGAGGTTCTCCCGCCCGTTCGCGACCCAGCTCGTGTCGGGGCCGTAGATCTCGGTCCAGATCGCGATCGCCTGCTCGATGTACGGCAGCCCCCCGCGCAGGTCCCCCAGGTAACCCATGACGTTGCCGCGCTCGTTGGCGATCGACGCCTGCAGCCCCCTCGTCATCGGCAGCCCGGTCTCGGCGACCCGCCACGCCTCGCCGAGCAGGGTGAGCGCCTCCCGGTACTGCCAGCGCTCCGTGGCGAGCGACGCCTGGCGCTCGAGTGTGCGGGCGATCGTGATCGGCTGGACCTCTGGCGCCGAGCGGAACACCGCGAGGCTCTCGCGGTACGCTCGGTCGGCGCGCTCGTAGTCGCCGAGATCTCGGTGGACGTCACCGATCTCCGACAGCATCTCCGCCGCGCGAGGTGACGCGGCGCCGAACACGCGCAGCTGGATCGCGTGCGCCTCCTCGAGCGTCGCCAGGGCCTCGAGGTACTCGCCCCGCGCGCGCTGGACCGCGCCCACGTCGACCAGCCGCTTCGCGACCATCGGGTGATCGTCGCCGTGGATCTTGCGGGTCACCGCGACGGCTTCGCGCGCGTGAGCGAGCGCGTCGTCGAGCTTGCCGAGGTTGATCTCGACGCTCGCGAGCTCCTCGAGATGCCACGCGATCTCCTTGTCGCTGGCCTGCTGGGCGTGATGCGCGAGCGAGCGGAGCAGGATCGCGTGTGCGTCCGCGTCGCGACCGACGTGGAAATAGGCCACCGCGATCGCGGTGTCGGCTTGCACCAGGTCATCGGGGCGCCGCGTCCGCGCAGCGGCCGAGCGCGTCGCGACCAGCAACGGCTCGATGCCGCCGAGACGCTGCTGACGGACCCGCGCGAACAGCAGATCGCGCCACGACAGCGCCTCGCGGATGGAATCGCCACCCGCCGCGGACAGCTCGATCGCTTTCAGGTACGAGGCCTCGGCGTCGACAGGCCGGTCGTTGCTGAGCAGGGCGCCGCCATGCCATGTGTACGCGAACGCGCGAGACGGCGCGTGCTCGACAGTCAGCGCCAGGGCGACCATCTGCTCGGCCACCGCCAGCTCGTCGACGTGGCGGCCAACGAGGTCGTGGGCCAGCGCCTGCTCGGAGAGCGCCTCGATCTGCGCGATCGTCGCGGTTGATCTGGCGTCGCCCGGACGCGTCGCCAGGTTCGACAGCGCCTCGATGTCAGCGCACGCGTCGGGTGCAGGCAGCTTGGCGGCGATGTCGCTCGCCGCGTCGACCAGCTGCCCGTCCTTGTTCGTCCCAAGCGCGGCGATCGTGGTCGCGACCGTGGCGAGCTGGCGATCGAGGCAGCGCATCCGGAGGTCGAAGAGCGTGTTCGACTGCTCGCCGCGCACGTGGGTGGCCTCGCACGTGTCGACCCGTCCCGACGACCACCCCGCCGCGAACGCGTCGAGCGCGTCGGTCACGATCGTGGCGCTGCGCGCGGCGTGCGCCCGTCCGGACGAGCCGAACGCGGATTCGATCGCGACGCGCTCCTGGGCGCTCCACACGGCCGCGACGCCCTCCCCGGCGCGCTGGCACTTCGCGCGCGCGTCGGCGCCGTCGTCGCCGCGCAGCGCGAAGAACCCGACGACCGCGACGCCGGTCAGCGCGACACTTGCGCCAGCGAGCTGGAGCCGTCGCCGGCGGGCGACCTCCGGATCGACCGACAGGGCTGCGATCAGCGCGTGCATCGACGGCCAGCGATCCGCGGGCTCGCGGGCCAGGCCGCGCAGCAACACCGTCTCGATCCAGGCCGGCACGTTGCGGTCGCGCGGCGGGACTGGCGGCTTCGCGTCGAGCACCGCCCTCTGCAGCTCCGCGAACGAGTTGCCAGCGAACGGCCGCACGCCGTACAGCGCCTCCCAGGCCGCGACGCACAGCGCGAACTGATCCGCGGCCGGGCCGGCGCGCTCACCCAGGAACTGCTCGGGCGCCATGTACGCCGGCGTGCCGAGGATCGATCCGGCGTGGGTCAACTCGGCGCCGAAAGAACCGGCCGCGCGAGGGGTGCTGCTGACGGACCGGCCGATCGCGACCTCGCCGCCGGGGTCCGGCGGCTGCGGCAGCTGCGCCGTCACGACCGGATCGTCATCGTGGGTGCCGACCAGCCCGAAGTCGCCGACTCGGACCTCGCCCTCGCGGGTGAGCAGCACGTTGTCGGGCTTGAAGTCGCGGTGGATCATCCCGGCGTCGTGGGCGGCGGCGAGGCCACGCGCGGCGGCGACGAACCGCGCGACGAGCTCGCGCCACGGGCGGGGCTGGCGCGCGCACCACGCGCGCAGCGTTCCGCCTGCGGCGAGCTCCATCGCGATGAACACCTGGCCCTCCCAGGTGCCGACCTCGTGGACGACGAGCACGTTGGGGTGACTGAGTCGCGCCATCGCGCGGGCCTCGCGCAGCAGCCGCTCGCGCGCGACCTCTCCCGCGGCGCGCACGCGCACCAGCTTGATCGCGACCTTGCGATCGAGCGACGGATCATACGCACCGAACACGGTGCCCATGCCGCCCTCGCCGAGCTGGTCGACAACGACGAACCGACCGATTCGCTGGCCCCCGGGCGCGGCGGCGTGCCCGGACGGCATCGTGGTTCCCGGATCGACTGACCCGGGAGCCGCGGTCGCGTCGAGGGCGACGTCGGCGCTCGCGACGTCGAGCGTCTCCTCGAAGCCGGTGTCCCCCCGCTTGGCCGTCACCCCGGCAACTCTACCGCAGCCACGGGCGCGAAGCAGCGCGGTCCATTTCGCGTGCGAGGCGCGCCCGTCTCATGAACCTGATCAGGAGGTCGTCCGGCGGGCCGTGTAGAGCACGGCGCCGAGCACGAGCGAGTCGACGCTGTCGACGGTCCAGCCCGCGTCCTCGAGCATGGCGCGCTGGTACGCCGGCGCGCGGTAGGCCATGTCGCCGACGCGCACTTCCTTGCCGGCCCTGCCGGGTAGATGGCGCATCGGCCCGATGCCCAGGCTCGCCATCGCCAGCCTGGCGCCGGGCGCGGCGACCCGGGCCAGCTCGCGCGCGGCCGCGGTGAAGTCGCGATAGAAGTGCGACGAGATGGTGTTGGTGACCAGCTCGAACGTGCCGTCGGGGAACGGCAGCTCGTACACGCTGCCCTCGACCAGCTCGACCGTCGCCCCGCCGAAGTCCTTCTCCTGCGCCCGGCGCAACATCGCCGCCGAGACGTCGACGCCGACCACGCGCGCCCGCGGATAGCGGCGCGAGAGCTTCACGACCAGCTCACCGGTTCCACATCCGACATCGAGCGCGGCACCGAGCTCCGTTGGTGCGCGGCGCAGGATCCGGTCGTGGATGCCGCCGTAGAAGCGCTGGAACACGCGCGCGTCGTAGACGTGGCTCCACAGCTGGAACAACGGCGCGACGACGCGACTGGTGCGGGTGTCCGTCGACATGGCGAGAGCATACGGCACGCAGCCGCGGGGGGTACTATCGAGGCATGGCGAGGAAGGGCCGGGGCGATTCCGACGCCCACGCCGAGACGGTTGCGCCGGCGACGCCGGCACTCGACGCCACCACGCCGGCGCTCGATGCGAGGACGCCCGCGTTCGCCGCTACGATGTCGCCGACGATTGGCGCCACGGCCGCTGACACGCCGCTGCCGACCGGTGATCCGGCGAGGTACGCACGCGGCGACGAGGTGGCGCGCGGCGGCATGGGACGCATCGTGCGCGCCGACGACCTCGCGCTGGGCCGGGCCGTCGCGATCAAGGAGCTGACCCTCGACGGCGGCGAGGCGCGGCGTCGCTTCGTGCGCGAGGCGCTGATCACCGCCCGGCTCCAGCACCCGGCGATCGTGCCGGTCTACGACGCGGGCCGCTGGCCGGGTGGCGATCCGTTCTACGCCATGAAGCTGGTCGCCGGACGTTCCCTCGCCGACGTCATCGCTGGCGCCAGGAGCGCCGATGAACGGCTGGCGCTCCTGCCCGCGGTCACCACCGCCGCCGAGGCGGTCGCGTACGCGCACGCGCACCGGGTGATCCACCGCGACCACACGCCCGGCAACATCCTCGTCGGCGACTACGGCGAGACCGTGGTGATCGACTGGGGCCTGGCCAAGGACCTGACCAGCGACGAGGACTCGCCGGCCGCGCCGGGGCCGGCGACCACCTCCGACGCGACCCGGGTCGGCACCGTGATGGGGACGCCGTCGTACATGCCGCCCGAGCAAGCGCTGGGCGAGCCGCTCGACGAGCGCGCCGACGTGTACGCGCTCGGCGCCATCCTCTATCACGTGCTGAGCGGACGCCCGCCCTACACCGGCGCCTCCTCCGACGCCGTGCTCAGCGCTGTCGTCGCGGGCTCGCTGCCGACGCCGCTCGAGGAGCTCGCCCGCGGCATCGCGCCCGATCTCGCCGCGATCGTGCGCCGCGCCATGGCCCACGACCGCGACGCCCGCTTCGCGAGCGCGGGCGAGCTCGCCGCCGAGCTGGAGCGTTTCCAGAAGGGACAGCTCATCGCGTCGCACCACTACACCGTCGGCCAGCGCGTGCGTCGCTTCGTGCGCCGGCACCGGGCGACGCTTTCGGTCGCGGCGGTGCTCGTGGTCGCGCTGGTGGTGACGATCGCGGTCAGCTTCCGCCGCGTCACCCGCGAGCGCGATCGCAACCGCGACCTGCGCGTGCTCGCCGACAACCGCCGCGCCGACGCCGAGCGATTTCGCGCCGAGGCAGAGCAGCGGGCCAGCGCGCTGACCCTGCAGCAGGCGCGCTCGAGCCTCGCCACCGACGCGACCGCCGCGATCGCATGGCTCACCAGGCTCCCCGCCGACCGTCCGGGCTGGGGCGCCGCCCACGTCATCGCCAGCGCCGCCCGGGTCGCCGGCTATGCCCGCGATCGCTGGAGCATGCCAGGTGCCATCGAGCGCCTGCTGCTCGTCGATGATCACCACCTGCTGCTGGAAGGCAGCGACCAGATCTGGTTGCGCGATCTCACCAGCGGAGAGCAGATCGAGCTCGGACGCCGTGGCCCAGATCCCGATGGCGGTCGCGCACCGATCGCGGTCGTGCCAGGCAAGGGTCTGATCGTCGCGCACGGAAGCCGCGCCTCCTACCTGGAGTTCGTCGGCCCGATGCAGTTCCGGGTCAAGGAGCTGCCCGACATCGCCGTGCCCATCATCGACATCGTGTCGATGTCGGGCCATCACGTCTGGTTGCTCGACGAGACCGGGACCCGCCACGTCATCGAGCTCGCGACGTCGGGGATGGTTCGCTCGCGCGTCAGCTTCGGCGCCGTGCTGACTCGACACGCGTTCGCCACCGAGGGACCGGCGGCCGCGTTGGCCGGCGAGGGCGGCGTCTACTTCCTGAACCCCGATCTCCGCCGCGTCTCGGCAGCGGGGGCGCGCTTCGATCGGATCGCCGCCTCCGCCGACGGGATGCTGGTGGCGGCTGCCAAGACCGCACCGGGCCGCGCGATCCACGTCTGGGATGCGCTGACCGGCAAGGAGCGCCTGGTCTATCCGGTCACCGGCACCATCACCGACCTCGCCTTCTCACCCGACGGCAAGCGCCTCGCGGTGGCGACCACGAGCGAGCTGGTCGAGCTCGGTGTCCCCGACGGGGACCCACTGCAATGGCGGCAGTCGCCCACCACCCGCCTCACCTACACGCGCTCGGGTCGCCTGGTCGCGCTCACCACCGACGCGGTCGTGGTGGTGGCCAGCGGCGAGACCCTGGTGCTCGGGCATCCGGGGGTGCTCGATCTGGTGGCGTTGCCCGACGGCAGCGTGGTCAGCACCGGCCGCCGCGCCGACCTGCGCGTCTGGGACATCGAGGCCCAGCTCATGCCGGGACGCGACGACGGCAACGCTCCCGAGCCCGACCTCTCCCGCGACGGCCGCTGGCTCCAGGGCACCCCGTCGGGGCAGGCCGTCGAGGTCAACGCCGAGAACCTCCGCGGCGCGCTCGCCGAGCTCGGTCACGACGAACCGCGGATGCGAACCAGCACCGTTGACGGGCGCGAGATCATCCGCCTCGACTCGATGCACGCCGGCGCGGGATGGCTGGCCTGGGACGTGACGCCTGACGGCGCCAACGTGGTGATGACCACGGAGCGTGGCGTCGAGGCTGGGCCTCGCGCGGGAACGCGCCGCATCCTGCAGCCGCCCGACGACGACGTCGGGGGGCCGCGCGACCCGATCATCTCCGCCGACGGCTCGCGGGTCGCGTACGTGTGGCAGGGTAAGACCGTCGTGTTCGACGTGGCGACCGGCGCCCAGCGCACGCTCGCCGACGGTCCACGCGGACGCTTCGCGCTGACGCCCGACGGCCAGCTCCTCGCCGGCCTCGTCCGCGATCAGGGCGCGGCGTCGCTGCGCGTCGCGCGCACCAGCGACGGCACCACGGTCATCGACGATCGCGTCGAAGCGCGCTCGATTGACGAGCCGCTCGTGTTCGACATCGAGATCGCGCTCTCACCCGACGGCGCCCGCGCCGCCACCGCCGTCAGCGACGGGCGCCTTCGCATCTGGTCGCTCACGCCCGCGCATCTCGACCGCGCGCTGGAGCTCGGCGCGCCCGCCACCGCCGTGCTCTTCGCGCCCGATGCGACCTGGCTGGCCGTCGCCGGCGGTGACGGCAAGATCCGCGTCGTCACGCTCGCCGGCGACGCCGCGCCCCGCGTGCTGCGCGGCCCGGCGTCGCGCCTGACCGCGCTCGCGGTCTCGCCCGACGGCCGCTATCTCGCCGCGGGAGACCGCCGCGGTGGAGTGTGGCTGTGGGACGTCGAGTCGGGCGAGAGCGCAGAGCTGTGGCGTCACGCCAGCGAGGTCATCCGGGTCGCCTTCACCCCTGGCGGGCTGCTCTCGCAGAGCGAAGGCTTCGGCGTCCGGCTGATGTCTCGCCCGCTTCCCTCCGAGCCGACCGCGCTTCGCACGTGGCTCGCAGCCGCCACGACCGTTCGCATCGACGCCGATGATCAGGCGTGGACTCCCTGATCGAGATTCCTGGTCAAGGCGGGCGATTTTCGGTCACATTCGCCGTACCACGCATCGACCCCTACAGAGGCTTGGATGGCGCGCACGACCGACCGATCCACAACCACCACCGAAGCGCCGATCGACGGCGCGTCGGGAATCGCACCCGGTCGGCGCACGTTGACCCAGCGGCTGGCGCGGCGCGCCCGCACCGATGGCGAGGTGACTCCGGGCGCCGACGACGCCATCGATCGCGCCGCGGCATCGAGCGGGGCGCCGTTGCGCGACGACCTGCGCGACCGCTTCGAGGGCGCGCTCGGCGCCGACCTCTCGGCGGTGCGGGTGCACACCGGCGGGGAATCGGCGCAGGCGGCCGGCGCGGTCGGTGCCAACGCGTACGCGGTCGGCAACGACATCCACTTCGGGGCCGGCCAGTACCGGCCCGACGATCCGTTCGGCGTCCACCTCATCGCCCACGAGGTCGCGCACACCCAGCAGCAGGGCGCCGGCGTGCCTCACCGCCAGCACCAGCTCGAGGTCTCGCAGCCCGGCGACCCTGCCGAGGCCGAGGCCGATCGGGTCGCCGACGCGCTGGTCGCGGGCACCCCGGTGGCGGTCGGCGGCGGGGCCGCGCCACGGATCGCGCGCGATCCGTCGAGCGCCAAGGCGGATCTCGCCGTCAAGACGGTGACGGCGCAGCCCGGGCGCGTCGCGATCCAGCGCGACCCGCTGCACGTCAAGGTCCAGGTGGAGAACAAGGGCGCCGGCACCGCGGGGCAGCACGCCGTCGACGTCCTGTTCAGGGACGACAAGGGGAAGGTGGTGAAGGGAAGCGAGACCGACCCGACGGAGATGATCTGGTGGAAAGCCGTGGCCAGCGTCGCCCCCGGCGAGAAGCGGGAGGTCGAGTTCAACGCCGTCTCGCCGAGCCGCATGGTGGGCATGGGGGTCCAGACCATCGGCGCCAACGTGCGTGGCAAGGACATGAACGACTCCAACCCGGCGAACGACACCGGCTGGGGGCCGGAGGTGAACGTCGTCGACTTCAACGGCAACGGCCTTCCCGACCCGGCGCTCGGCTACACCGCCGAGGCCAAGGCCGAGATGAAGCAGATCGACGGTGACAAGCTCCCGTACGAAGGCAAGGAGCAATGGAAGTCCTCCGAGATCCTCGCCAAGTGGGGCCAGGTCGACAACGACGCCAAGACCGACACCGACGACCTGCGCTGCGGCCCCACCACGGCGCTCGCCGGGTTCATCCTCGATGGTCCCGCCGTCGTCTATGGATCGATGCACTGGCTCAACAACAGGTCGGCGGAGAAGATCCAGACCATCGAGGACAAGGGCACGCCGGACCAGAAGAAGCAGATCCCGGAGCTGCGGGCCGCGAGGAGCGCGCTCAACGCGCTCTTCCCGGAGTTCCTCCCCGCGGCGCAGGCGGCGACCTACGGCTCACTCTCGCGGCTGGCGCACCTCATGAAGGTGCTCGGCACCACGTCCAAGGAGGACGTGGCCACGGGCAGCGACATGAACAGCTTCACGGCGCTCGGCCGTGCGACCCACGAGATGAACCAGATGGTGCGCTCGAAGGACGAGCTGATCTCGCTGATCGACAAGCTCGAGAAGAACGCGCGCTACTCCCTGACCGTCGACACCGACCTCCGCCCCGCCGAGCGCAAGGCCGGCCTGAAGATGACGGACTTCAACCACTGGGTCATGATCGCGAAGGTCGGGACCAGGGGCCGGGTCATCCTCTACGATCCCTACCCGCGCGCCGGCAAGCAGTACATCTTCATGGACGAGGATCCCGCGGCCTTCTGGGAGTACTTCAGCAACGACGACCACGGCGACAAGGTGTGGCGCGGCTGCTGGATCGCCAACAAGAGCGGTGACGTCACGCCGTTCAAGCTCCCGGGCCTGACGGAAGGCACGTAGCCAGCAGCTCCGGGCCCAGGACCGACCGGCGCGGGCGGGCCTGCGATCGCGCGTGGTACGTTGAGACGATGCCGCCCGACGCGCTCGATTCGGGGGACCAGGTGGCCCGGTTCACCCTGCGCGCCCGGCTGGGCGAGGGCGGCATGGGGCAGGTGTGGCGGGCGCGCGACCCCGAGCTCGAGCGCGACGTCGCGGTGAAGCTGTTGCGCCCCGAGGTGGCGACGTCGTCGGTGCGCGCCGAGGAGGCGCGCGCGCGGCTGCGGCGCGAGGCCCAGGCCATGGCGCGGCTCGCTCACCCCAACGTGATCGCCGTGTACGAGGTCGGTGAGGCCGACGCCCGCGTGTTCCTGGTGATGGAGCTGGTCGACGGCGGCACCCTGACCGAGTGGCTGGCGGCGCGGTCGCGCACGCCGGCCGCCATCCTCGACGTGTTCGTGCAGGCCGGGCGTGGGCTGGTGGCCGCGCATGCGGCCGGCCTGGTGCACCGCGACTTCAAGCCCGACAACGTGCTGGTCGGCACCGACGGGCGGACGCGCGTGACCGACTTCGGCCTGGTCGGCCTCGAGCGCAGCGCCGCCGAGGTGCTCGACGACGGCGCCGGCGCGGCCGGCGATCCGCGGACCCGCACCGGTGCCATCCTGGGCACGCCGGCGTACGCGGCGCCCGAGGTGCTCCGCGGCGCCCAGGCCAGCGCGCAGAGCGACCAGTTCTCCTTCTGCGTCGCGCTCTACGAGGCGCTGTGGGGGCGGCCGCCGTTCGCCGGCGACACCATCGCCGACCTGTTCGACGCGGTGACCGCAGGCGCGGTGCGGCCACCACCGGCGGAGCCAGCGGTGCGGGCCGAGATCCGCGATGCGGTGCTGCGCGGGCTCGCCACCGATCCAGACCGTCGCTGGCCGTCGATGGCCGCGCTCCTGGTGGCGCTGACGCCGCCGGCCCGGCGTGGGCGGGCGTGGTGGATCGGCGCGGGCGCGGTCGCCGCGGCTGGTGGTCTGGTCGCGGTCGCGGTCGCGACCGGGGGCGTGCCAACAACCGCGACGACACCGGCGACATCGCTGGACGACGGCGGTGCGCCCCGTCCGCGGCTGGCCGCCGTCGCGGCGGCGCCGCTGTCACCGCCGATCGCGCTCACCGACACCGGCGGTTGCGCCGAGTCGCCGGTGATCCGCGGCGATCAGGTCGTGTACGCCCACCAGGCCACCGACGGATCCACACGGCTCCATCGTGTGCCTCTCGCCGGCGGCCCGTCGGTGCCGCTCTCCGAGTTGCCGCTGTCGGTGCCAGTCGCCGGCTCGGCGCCGGACCGCGTGATCGCCGTGTGGGAGGGCAAGCCGGCGCGGCTGATCGAGATCGACCTGGCCGGCCGCGTCGTCGAGCTGCCGTCGCCGCCGTCGCTGTCGTCACCGGTCGGTTTCGTCTGGCACGCCGGCGCGCTGTTCTACGCCCGCCCCGATCGTGCGCAGATCCGGATGATCGAGGGAGGGGTCGAGCGCGCGCTGGCCGAGTTGCCCGCCGGTCATCTCGCGGTCGATCTGGCGCTGTCGCCTGACGGTCGCTGGGTCCTGGTCGGAACCGGCGGCGAGATCGCGGCGTGTGTCCTCGACCGCCACGCCGCAGCGCCGCGCTGGGCCTGCGTGCCGCTGCCCCTGTCGCGGGGCAACCTCATGGTCGCCTCCGCCGACGCGTACCTGGTCACCGGCCAGGACGGCACCTGGCTGCGTCGCTTCGACGGCGCCGGCGAACCCCGCCTGGTGTCGCCGACCTTGATCGACGGCATGGCGATGACGATGCAGGTCGGCGGCGACACCGTGGTCGCGTCGCACTGCATGCGGCGGGCGCGGCTGGTCGCGCTGCCGCCCGATGCCAGCGCGCCTCGCGTGATCCTCGACGGGCGGTTCACGCACCTGGCGGCGCGCGGCGACGGCCAGCTCGCGATGGCGCGCTACGTCGACACCGTGGACACCGTGCTGTCGGTGCGCGACCACGGCGGCGCCATGCGCGACCTCACGCCGGCCGATCACATCGTGCGCGAGCCCGCGTGGAACGCGGCGGGCACGTTGCTCGCGTACCGGCGCGCCGCGCTCGACGGGGGCATCTATGTGGTCGACCTGGCCCCGTCGCCGCCGAGGCGGGTGACCGGGGAGACCACTGACACCGCGCCGGTGTTCCTCGCCGATGGCCGGCTGGTGTTCGCGCGGGTCACCGCGCCTGGCGTGACCCAGATGTTCGTCGCCGATCCCGCGACCGGCGAGGTGGGACCAGCGCCGCGCCCGGACCGCAGGCCCTACGATCGCCACCCTCGCGACGGGAGGGTGCTGGTCGGTGATCCCCGGCAGCATCGGATGTGGCTCTGGGACCCGACCACCGGCCGCGAGGTCGAGGTGGCCCGCAGCGACGATCCCGCCGCCGACGTCGCGCGGTTCGCGCCCGACGGCGCCTCGATCATCGCGACCTGGCGCGACGGCGTGTGGCGCCTCCCGGTCGCGGGCGGGGCCGCGCGCGAGCTGTACCGGCCGGCCGTCGACGCCGCCCAGCTCGATGGCGCGGTCGAGTTGCCCGACGGGACCGTCCTGGTCGCCGAGCGCTACTACCGCGGCGAGCTCCACCGCACCGCCCTGCCGATCAGCACGAACGGGCCGGGATCGCGGTAGCGTCGGGACATGGCGAGTCCCTCGCACTCCGGGGCCGAGCAGTGGGCGGTGCTGCGCCAGGTGATCGATCGCATCACCGCCGCCGGCGATCGCGACGACGTGGTCGACGACGTCCTCGACGCGCTGGTCGCGGCCGTGCCGGCCGATCGCGCCGTCGTGTTCCTGTCCGACGACTCGGGGGCGGCGGTGGCCATCCACGCCCGCGGGCGCGGCGGCGCCCTGGCGGCCGACGAGCGCGAGGAGCTGTCGAGGACGATCGTCCGCCAGGTCCAGTCCGAGGCCCGCACGGTGCGTTGGGAGCGCACGGTGCGAGGTGCGCCGGCATCGATGATGGAGCTCGGGATCTGCGGCGCGGTGGCGGTGCCGCTGCGGCCGATCGCGCTCACCGCCGGCGCCCGCGGCGATCTCGGCGTCCTCTACCTCGACGTCCGCGATCCGGGGCGTCGTCTCGACGAGGCGGTGGTCGAGCTCTGCGAGGCCGTGGCCGCGCTGCTCGCGGTGGTGCTCGACCGAGCGACGCGCCTCGATCGCGCTCGTGACAGCCTGCGCCAGACCCTGGTCGCCGCCGCCGGGCCGCCGGTGCCGACCCTGGCGGCGCTGCTGGCGCCACCGTCGATGGCGGCCATCCGCGCCGAGCTCGAGCTGACCGCGGCCAGCGAGCTCCCCATCCTGCTCCTCGGCGAGACGGGCACCGGCAAGACCATGCTGGCCCGCGCGATCGCCGTGGCCAGCGGCCGCACTCCGGTGGTGCGAGCGACGCTCGGCAACGCCGACGACCTGAACACCATCACGTCCGAGCTGTTCGGCCACGAGCGCGGTTCCTACTCGGGCGCGCTCGGCCGCCGCGCCGGCCTGGTCGAGCTGGCCGATGGCGGCGCCCTGATCCTCGACGAGATCCTCAACCTCCCGCCGCACGCGCAACAGCTCCTGCTCGACTTCGCGCAGTTCGGTTCCTACCGGCCGCTGGGCTGGGCCCAGGCCGAGCCGCGCCACGCGCGGGTGCGCTTGATCGGCGCCACCAACGGCGATCTGCCGGCGGCGATGGCCAGCGGCCGCTTCCGCGCCGACCTCTACCACCGCCTGGCGGGTGTCGTGGTCACGGTCCCGCCGCTGCGCGCGCGCGCCGCCGAGGTGCCGGCGCTGGCCGAGTCGACGTTGCGACGGATCGATCCGGCGCGGCCCTGGGCGCTGACCCTGGCCGCACGCCGGCTGGTGTCCGGGCCGTGGCCGTGGCCGGGCAACCTCCGTCAGCTGGACGCGGTGATCCAGCGGGCGCGGCTGCGCGCGCTGGTGGAGGACCCAGACGCCGTCACCGTCGACGCCGCGCACCTCGACCGTCGCGAGCTCGATCCCGCGGAGCCCGCGCCCGCGGCGCCGGAGACGGGGGCCGATCTCGGTGCCACGTATGCGGCGATCACCGGTGCGCGCGCTGGGCTCGACGCGCGTGAGCGCGCCGTGATCGAGCAGGCCCTCGCCGCCCACGACGGCGTGGTCGCGCGCGCCGCGCAGGCCCTCGGCATGGCCCGCACCAGCCTGCTGTCGCGGATCCAGACGTTGCGCATCAAGGCGTGACCGCCGCCGGCCACCTGGTCGTCCCAGCGCCGGGGGCGCGCCGCGCGGCCGTCACCAGAGCAGACGGCGCCACCGCCCACTCGCGGTGAGTGCCGCGGTCAGGTCGGACACCGCCGGCCAGCGCGCCGCGGCATCGACCGACAGCGCCCGCACCAGGGCGCGCCGGGCGTGCGCCGGCCACGCATGATGGACCGGTGTCGCCACCATCGCCTCGATCAGCGCCGCCGCCAGGCTGTACTGATCGCTGGCCGGCGTCGGCACCTGGCCGAGCCGGACCTCCGGGGCGGCGCAGCGAACAGCGGCGCGGTCGTGACGGCGGTGGTCGCAAAGGTGGACCTCGCCGTTGACGGTGATCATGGCGTGATCGGGGCTGAACGCTCCGTGGACCGTGCCACGGCGGTGCAGCGCCGTCAGGTGTGAGCCGGCCGCGACGAACGCGGCGATCACCGGCCGGGGCGATGGCGACCTCGCCGCGAGTTGACGCAGCGTCTCCACCCGCTCCCACAGCACGGCGATGCGTCGGTCCATCGGTGATCGCTCCGCGCGCCGTCGCCGGTGCATCGCCCGTGCCGCTGGCGGAACGCCCGCCGGACGTCGGATCCTGCTGACGCCGCGGCGGCAGAGCCGGCGCAGGCCGACGACCTCCGTCGCCGCGACGACGGACGTCGTCGCCCCGCCTTCCGCTGGCCGGCCGACCACACCCCGCACCGTCGAGTCGCGCTGGGTTAGGCGGTTCGGTGCCGCGGCACGCCGGCTGCAATCGCACGTCGTCGTGAAAGGAGCCACGTCGATGATCAAGCTCTCCATTCGTGCCGGCACCCTCGGGCTCGCCTGCCTCCTCGGTCTCGCGGCCACCGTCGAGATCGCTCACGCCGAGCGCCCGCCGCTCTGGCTCGACGATGCCGAGACCGATTTCCGCATCCAGAACACCTACGACACCAAGGACGGTGTCCAGTTCAACCCGGGCTGGGCGCTCAAGGTCCGCTACGTGCTGCGCGGCACCGAGCAGCGCCAGCCGGGCAGCATGCTGCGGTTCACCGTCAAGCAGGGCAAGACCAAGAGCGAGCTGCTCTGCGCCATCCCGGCGGTGCAGACCGACTACGCCTCCGACGTCTGCTACGACACCGCGCAGCGCCTGAAGCTGGTCGGCACGGTCACCGTCGACGCCGCGTACGTCGATGGCGCCACCGACGCGGTCACGCCGCTGCGCAGCTACCAGCTCCTGATCAAGACCGCGACCCAGATCCGCGGCAACCTGGCGCCGGCGGCCAGCCAGCAGTACGTGTCGTGGCATGGCCGGTTGCTGGAGAACTTCCTCGTCCTCGGCTCACAGCACCGGCTCGAGCTGTGGGTGCGCTACGCCACGCCCTACGAGACCGGCATCCCCTCGGAGCTCGACACCGCCCTGTTCTGCAGCGTGGACGGCACGCTCCTGCCGCCGCCGACGTTCGACTGGCTCAGCACCTCCCGGGCGCGGAGCCTCGAGGAGCAGGTGATCGCGCGCACCGCCGAGGTCGCCAAGGCCTCGCAGAACCAGTACCGCAAGGTCAGCGGCCATGTCTGGCGCCTGCCCATCACCTGGGGGCCCGAGGACCAGCGCTTCCCGGGCATGTGGGTGCTCGACGATCACCCCGGTCAGTGGGCCTGCACGTGGAAGCACAAGGGCAAGCCGCTCCGCGTGTTCCGCTTCCAGGTGGCCGGCGGCCAGGTGGTGCCCCACGCCGAGCAGGCCGCCGGCCTCAACCTGGTCGACGGGATGACCTTGGTCGACATGACGATCCCGCCCGACTCGCTGCTCGACGACGCGGTCGTGCCCGACGAGCTCAAGACCGGCTCGTTCTTCGGCCGGCCCTGGGCCACCGCCGAGGGCAAGGCCATGGCGGCCGCGGTCAAGGCCAAGGGCACGGCGCACTACCCCCAGCCCAAGCAGCTCGACTTCGGCAAGCCGATCAAGAAGTGGGCGTTCGCCAAGTGACCACGGATCGCTACGCGCTGGCGCCGGCGCGCAGCGTGATCGGCCCGCCCACGATCCGGCCCTCGGCGCCGCCCTCGATGACGGCGCGATCGGCGTGAACCGAAGCGTGGACCACGAACGTGTCGTCGACGGCGCCCCGCGTCCGTGACAGCAGCTCCTCGGCGAGCGCCGCGGCATCGGACAACGTGCGGGGTGGTCGGGTTGCCGCGGTGAGCACCGAGGTCGCGGTCTGGGCGGTGACCGACCACCCGGCGGCCGCGATCACCTCGCCGGCCAGATCGAGGACGTGCGCGATCCGATCGACGCCACCGCGATCCGTGCCCTGGGCGCGCACCTCGAAGAAGCAGGCCACCGCCTCGCCGTCGTGACGATCGATCGGCGCGCTCAGCGCCACCCGGCCGGCAGCCTCGCGCAGCTCGGCGGCGATCATCGTGGCGTCGGACGGCCGGGCCGCCGGATCCTTGGCCAGGGCGCGCGCGATCACCTCGTCGATCGCCGGCGGAACCGGCGCGCGTTCGCTCGGTGGCGCCGGGGTTGCCTCGAGGTGCAGGCGCTCGAGCTCGGCGTCGTCATCGGCGGCGAACGGCCACGCGCCGGTCAACATCCGGTAGAGCGTGATGCCGAGCCCGTAGACGTCGGTCCGGCCATCGATCGGCAGGCCGAGGATCTGCTCGGGCGCCATCGCCTCGGGCGTGCCCAGCCGGGTGTTCACCGTCGTGACCAGCGGTCGGTCCTCGGGTTCGGGACGCACTAGCTTGGCGATCCCGAAGTCGAGCAACGTGACGCGGTCGTCGGGGGTACGCAGGAATACGTTGCTTGGCTTGACGTCGCGGTGGACGACCCCGGCGCGGTGCACCGCCGACAGCGCGGCGGCCAGCGCGTCGACGATCGCCACGGTCTCGGCCAGCCCTAGCCGCCCACGCGCCGCGAGCCGCTCCTCCAGCGTTTCACCGTCGAGTAGCTCCATCACCAGGAAGGGGCGGCCATCGGTCAGGCGACCGAAGTCGAGGATCTCGATCACGTTCGGGTGCCGGACCCGGCAGGCCGTCCGCGCCTCCCAGACGAATCGCTGGTAAGCGCGCGGCGACGCGGCCAGCTCGCGATCGAGCACCTTGATGGCGACGCCGCGGCCGAGCACGCGATGGCGAGCCAGATACACGCGCCCGAACCCGCCGCGCCCGAGCTGGCTCTCGACGATGTACTCGCCGCAGATCGCGCCCCGCTCCAGCGACTCGCCGGCGGAGGGACGTTCGACGCGCGTGGGCCCCTGGGTCATCAGCGACTCAGTCTCACGGCCCGTCGGGAAGTCGGCCGCCGCCGCCGCCACCGCCACCGCCCGGCGGGTTCACGCACTCGGGACAGATCCGTCGGGCGTTGACGAAGGACGCCGTGATCGGTGAGGTGGCGGCGTCCTGTTCGAACACGAGGAACGGCAGGTTGACGCGGCAGCCGCGGACCACCGTCCCCTCGTAGGCGTCGGCGCCGCGCTCGCTGTCGCAGCTCGCCAGTCCGATGGCGCTCGCCGACGGCAGATCGACGACCACCACGGCGCCCCCGTAGCACGTGTCATAGGCCAGGTTGGGCGCCAGCGGGCACGCGCGGCGCCTGTCGAGCTGATCGCGCAGCTGCTGGCTGTCCAGGCTGGCCGAGACCCAGCTGATGCGATCGCGAATGAGCACGAGCACCGGTGGCGCGCCGGGCTCCCAGGGCGGCGGCATGAGACGTCCGATCGCCGCACGCAGATCGACGGTGGTGTACTCGCGCCGCTCGGCCTCCGCGGCTGCCATCGCCACGACCTGATTCGCACGCAACGACAGCTGGAAGGGCTCCAGGTTGAGCAGGTTGCCGATCATCGACGACCAGGCCTTCACCTGCGCCTCGTCGTACGGACCGAACCCGACCAGGCTCGGCGCCAGCCCGAGACGGCCTTCGGCGATGACCGGCTCGGTGTGTCCGTCTCCATCCATGTCGAAATGGCCGACCAGACACCGGAAGCCTGGCCCGTACGCGATCTCGAAGGTCTTCTTCAGGAAGTACGCCGCCGACTCCTTGCTGGACGCGCTCGAGATCATGCGCAGGGCGCCGGGGCTCGGGATCGCCAGGGGGAACGTCATGCCCTGGGACTCCGCCCGTACGAAGAAGAAGAGCGGACGCGAGAACGGATGTACGCGCACCTGTCCGTGCTCGGCGCCGAGGATGGCCGTGATGCCGACACCGTTCCAGTCGACGCCGTTCCAGTCCACGCCGTTCCAGTCCACGCCGTTCCAGTCCACGCCGTTCCAGTCCACGCCGTTCCAGTCCACGCCGTTCCAGTTCACGCCGTTCCAGTCGACGCCGTTCCAGTCCACACCGTTCCAGTCCACGCCGTTCCAGTCCACGCCGTTCCAGTCCACG
>SXJR01000320.1 GCA_005779305.1 Myxococcales bacterium | reverse complement strand
CGGGGTTCCCGGTGTCGCGCACGGCGACTGCCGCCTGCGCCAGGCGCCCGGGCAGGAGGGGGTGGCCGTCGTGGGCGACGCCGCCGGCGAGCCGGCCCACCGCCTCGAGCTTCTGGGCCTGGCGCAGGTGCTCCTCGGCGCGGCGCAGCGCGGTGGTGCGCTCCGCGACTCGCTCTTCGAGCTCGCCGTGGATGCGGCGCAGCGCCTCCTCGGCGAGCTTGCGCTCGGTGATGTCGGCCGAGATGCCGAGCAGGTAGCGAGGCACGCCGCTCTCGTCGAGGAGCGGGATCTTCTTGGTGTGCAGCCAGCGCTTGCCGCCGGGCGTGTCGATCGGCTCCTCGGCGATGTCGACGATCCGGCCGGCCGCGAGGGTCTCGCGATCCTTCTCCTGGAAGAACGCGGCCTGCTCGGCCGGGAAGAAGTCGAAGTCGGTGCGGCCCAGGAGGTCGGCGCGGGGGATGCCGGTGAGCTGCTCGCCGGCGCGGTTGAAGCGCTCGAAGCGCAGGTGCTCCGCGTCCTTGACGAAGATCATGTCGGGGAGGTTGTCGACGATCGAGTCGAGGAACAGGTTGGCGCGGCGGAGCGCGGTGGCGTCGTCGGGGCTGCTGGCGGCGGTGGCGCCGAGCCGCGCGGCGATGTCGGCGTCGAGACCGTCACCGAGGCGAGTGTGGGCGGCGGCGTTGAACAGCACGACCTGACCGGTGGAGTCGACCACCACCAGCGGGACGTCGATCGCGTCGACCGCCGCCTGCATCCGCTCCCGCCACAGCGCCTCCATGAAGCCAGGAGCATCGAGCAACGCACCGAGATCGGTCCACTCCGGAGCCACTCGGTAAAAGAGATCAGAGGTGGCACCTAGACTGAACGAATGATCAGTATACGATCGGGATGCGCGCCCAGGAGTGAGCAAGATGAGTGAGCGATCGTCGACCGCAGCGTTGCAGGCCTTCCTCGAGCGGGCGAAGGGGAGCTCGGCCGCCGAGGGCGCCAAGATCATCTCGCTCGCCGACCGAGCGAGCGAGCTCGCGGCGGCGCGGTCGGTGGCGGCGCCGCGCTGGCAGCTCGACGAGCTGGTCGGCCGGCTGACCGAGCTGTCGGGGATCGGCGCGGTCGCGTCGCTGTCGGCGGTGACGTCACTGGTGCTCGAGGCCCAGGGCCGCGGCGAGCCGGCGGTGTGGATCGGCCTGCCGCCGGCGTCGTTCTTCCCGCCCGATCTCGACGACGCCGGCGTCGATCTCGACGCGCTGGTGGTGGTGCGCGCGCCCGACGTGACGGCGATGGTGCGCGCGGCGGATCGCCTGCTGCGCTCGGCGGCGTTCGGGCTGGTCATCCTCGATCTGGGGCCGGCGGCGGCGGCGGCGGTGGCGGCGGCGATCTCGATCGTCGTCCAGGGCCGGCTGGTCGGCCTGGCCCAGCACCACGACGCGGCCATCGTGGTCATCACCGAGAAGCCGCGCGACGCCGCGTCGCTGGGCTCGATGGTGTCCTTGCGCGCCGAGGCGGTACGCGAACGCTCGCTCGGCGGCCGCGGCTGGCGCATGACGGTGCGGGCGGTGAAGGACAAGCGGCGTGGCCCGGGATGGAACGAGCTCGCCGACGTGGTCGGCCCGGCAGGGCTGGTGTAGTGACGCGGGTCGCGTGCATCGATATCCCGGCCCTGCCGCTGCAGCTCCTGTGGCGGCGGCAGCCGGCGTGGCGCGCCCAGCCCACCGTCGTCGTCGACGAGGATCGGCCGCAGGGCCTGGTGCTGGTGGCCAGCGAGGCGGCGCGCGCGCTGCGGGTCTTGCCCGGCCAGCGTTACGCCACGGCGCTGGCGCTGGCGCCCGAGCTGCGCGCCGGCGTGGTGCCGCCCGAGGAGCTGGCCGCGGCCCAGGACGAGATCGCCGGGCGGCTGCACGCGCTGTCGCCGGAGGTCACGCGCGACGACGCCGGATGCGGCACGTTCTGGCTTGGCGGCGCCGGCCTGGCCGGCGTGTATCCGTCGGCGACGGCGTGGGGCGCGGCGGCGGCGGCGGTGCTCGACGCGCTCGGCCTCAGCGGCGTGGTGGTGGTCGGCTTCTCGCGCTTCGCGACCTGTGCGGTGGCGCGGGCCCGCGGCCACGGGCTCGTGGTCTCGGCGGTCGAGCGCGCCGGCACCCGCGTCCACGTCTTCGCCCGCGATCTCGACGAGCGCACCACCGCGCGCGCGGTCCCGCTCGATCGCCTCGACGTCGATCCGGCGCTGCGCGACGCGCTGGCCCGGCTGGGCGTGACCACGCTCGGTCAGCTCGTGCGCCTGCCCGGCGGCGGCGTGCTCGAACGCTTCGGCAGCGCCGCCCACCGCCTGTACCAGCTCGCCACCGGCGAGGGCTGGGATCCGCTGGCGCCCGAGCCGCCGCCCGAGGCGCCCGACGAGCGGGTCCTCCTCGACGATCCCGAGCTCGACGCCGAGCGCCTGGTCTTCGCCACCAAGGGCGCGCTCGATCGCCTGCTGGTCCGGCTGGCGGACCATCGGCGCGCGCTGGCCGCGCTCTACCTGGAGCTCACGCTTCAGCACGGCGTCGGACGCCACGAGCGCCGCGTCGACTGCATCAAGCCGGCGGCGGCGACCCTCGACGGCCGGGCCCTGCTCGGCCTGGTCCGCCTGCGCCTCGAGCACCAGATCATCGGGTCGTTGCCGGCGGCCTCGGGCGTGGTCGCCATCCGGGTCTGGGCCGACGACGTGGCCGCCACCCGCGAGCAGCTCGCGCTCTTCGCCGAGAAGCCCCGCCGCGATCTGCGCGCCGCCGATCTGGCCATCGCCCGCCTGCGCGCCGAGCTCGGCGACGACGCCGTGGTGCGCGCCGTGCTCCGCCCCGGCCACCTGCCCGAGGCCCGCTTCGGCTGGGAGCGCCTCGACGCCGTGGTCGCGCCGCGCCCGCGCACCGATCGCCCGCGCCTCCTGGTCCGCCGCGTGCTCACCCGTCCGCTGCTCCTGCCGCCGCAGTCCCCCAGCGTGCGCGACGACGGCTGGGTGCTGAGCGGCCTCGCCCACGGCACCGTCACCAACATCCTCGGCCCCTACATCCTCTCCGGCGGCTGGTGGTCCAGCGAGATCCAGCGCGAGTACCACTTCGCCGAGACCCGCCGCGGCGACTGCCTCTGGCTCTATTACGATCGCCCGCGCCGCCGCTGGTACCAGCACGGCGCGGTCGAGTAGTGGCGAGCTCGTCATCGCGCGGCCCGAACGGGTCGGCGACTTCGCCGGCAACCCGGACATCGGCGTCTACAAGGCCGACATCGCCATCAAGGCCGGTGACGAGCTGCTGTGGTCGGGGACCATGTACGCCGCGCGCCATCCGTCGATCGGCGACATCGTGGATCTGGAGATGCCGGCCGGGATGGTGACTCGCCCGGTTGCGGGCAGCGGCACGCCGACCGGCACGGGCGCGGGTGGTGGAGCCCCGGATCCGCGCGTGAAGCCGGATGCCGATCCGCACGCGAAGCCGGATGCCGATCCGGGCGGTGGTCCGGATGTCGATCCGGCGGTGCCCGGCACCAGGCCCGATGCGGACGCCGACGTCGATGTCGACGCGAAGGGCAAGGACGTCGCCGACGCCGAGCGCGACTGGCACGCGCTCGACAACGACAGCCGACCTTACAAGGGCAAGTTCACCGAGATGGAATTTCGCGCCCGCTACGCCGAGGGCTGGCGCTACGACCTCGACAAGCGCAAGTGGTACGACGCCACCGGAGGCAAGCGGAAGAAGCCGCGGGCCTTTGGCGAGGACGACGACGGCGCGAGGATCTTCAACAAGCTCGCCGGCGAGAAGTCGAAGTCGAGCTTCAAGCCCTATGTCGAGATGCTCATCCGTGAGGGGCTCGCCGACGAGGCCGCGATCATCGGGATCCTCGACGGGCTGCGCAAGGTCAGCCGCGACGAGAACTACATCCGCCACGAGTTCAAGGAACTCTACCGCGATCGGGTCAGGAAGCGGATCTTGAACCCTGACCCGGCCGAGATGCTCAGGCGTCATCCGGATCTCTTCCCGGACGGCAAGCCCGGTCCGGTTCCGCTCGAGGCCAAGCATCGCGAGATGCGGCGCCACCTCGCGGGGCTCAACTCCAAGGACATGGGCAATCTGGCCGAGGTCTGGTACCGCCAGGTCCACGCTCCGGACAGCGAGCCGCAGATCGCCATCAAGCAGAGCGAGATGGCCAAGCAGGGCATCGCGATCGACGGCGATCGGTCGATCGACTTGCTCGACGCCCACACCGCCCGCGAGATCAAGTTCATCCAGGGCAAGCTCAGCAAGCGCGACATCGCCGAGTTCGACGATCTCATCAAGCTCAGAGGTGCAGAGGTGAGCGCGCGCGGTAAGGACTTCGTCCTCGATGAGGTTCAGGTGGTCTTCATGCACCACAAGGGCGGCATCAAGAATCTGGAATGGGCGCGGACTCAGCTCAAGGCGAACGAAGGCAAGCTGAGCTTCGAGTTCTTCAATGCGAAGGGGGAGCGTTCGTCCGTCATCAGGTCGGCGTCGGAGCTCGATGATAGTTTCCTCAAGTGGCTAGGGGAATCGCCGTGACCTCGATGAACCTCTTCGCGAGCTTGAAGGGCGTCGAGACTCAGTCGTTGTTCCGTGCCGCGGCTGCGCTGGCACCGTTCCGCGACGTGAGGCCGACCAAGCTGTCCATCGACAACGAGGACGCGCCGATCGATCGTGAGTGGATCGAGCGGTGCGTTGGCGAGGGTGAGGTCGAGTGCACGATCACGTTCGGCGCAGAACGCTCCCTGGGTTGGAAGGTCCGGGAAGCCACCGTCTACCTCGAAGTCCCCGGCCTGCCGCGCCAGGCCGCGGCGATCCTCGAGCTCCTCGGCGATCTGCCGTTCACGCTCGGATCCTTCAAGTCGATCCACAGGTGGTACGGGTGGCCGCAGTACAAGGGCCAGGGCTTCGGCGGCCTGCTGGTCGATCACGGCTGGGGCTGCGTCTTCAAGGGCGAGGGTCACGCGCGGGTGGTGTCGCGGCGATGGCTAGAACACGGGCCGTGGCGGGTGGTGCGCGGTGGCGGCGACCTCAGCCTGGTCCAGTTCCATGATCTGGAGGCGGCGCCAGAGACGGCGTTCGCGCAGGCCGTGACGGGTCACCGCCTGCTCGGCAACAACGACGACACCGGCTTCCTGACCCTGGGGCCATTCAAGTACCGCAATGACCTGGCCGGGCTGTACGAGGCTCCGCAGCGTCGGCAGAAGATCGTCGTCGCCGGGCGCGACGTCGGTCATCGCGAGATGCTCGAGGCCTGCCGGGCGCGGTTGCTTCCGCAGGACACCGAGCGGCCGGTCGATCAGTTCGCGTTCGTGTTCATGGAGGAGGAACGTGGACGCGCTCATGTCCACGACCTCTGGCTCCGCGGCCTGGAGTGCTGGACGATCGTCGGCGGACGCGAGGTCCAGCTCGACGCCACGCATGCCCCGACGCCGGCGCCACCCACGTGGGTGGCCGAGGTCGAGGCCCGCGAGCGTGGTGCATGAGCGAGGTCGAGTTCCCGATCGGCCGGGTCATCGATGGTTGGATCGAGGTCGTCGAGCACGTGCGCGGTCGGCCCGAGCGCGGGCAGTACATCGCCGCGTTGCGCGACGGCGAGCGGGTCCTGGTCACGATGTCGACCAGGCAGACCGAGGAGCTCGGCGAGGTCTTCCAGCGCCTGGAGATGACCGCCGACGGCGTCGCCACGCTCCGCGACGTGTTGCCGCTCGAACATCCGCTCGGCGGTGAGTACGCGTGCCTGGTCGAGGAGCTGCCGGCGGGCCGTCCGAGCACCGAGCTGCGCTGGCCGCTCGAGCTGCGCACGGCGGCGCGCCTGGGTCTGGGTATCTGCGATGCGCTCTCCGACGCCCACGACTATGGGTGGGTGCTCGGCGGCATGCGCCCGGAGCTCGTGTTCGTCGACGGCGACCAGCCGGCGTTCACCGAGGTCGCGCCGCGCGCGGAGATCTTCTTCCAGACCTCGTCACCGAGCTCGGTCGGCGCGCCACATCCGTTCGACCACCTCTACATGGCGCCCGAGCTCCTGGCGCTGGGCAAGCCGGGCGTCGACGCCGACGTCTTCTCGCTGTGCGCCATGCTGGCGGCGTGGACCGACGCGCCGCCGTTCGAAGGTGACAGCGCCGCCGCCCAGCTGTTCGCGATCACCGCCGGCAAGCGCCGGACCTACCGTGGCCCGGACCAGCTTCGAGCGCTGATCGACGCCGGCCTCGCGGCCGTGGTCGCGGCCCGCCCTGGGCTCGGCGACCTCCGCGCCGGGCTCCAGCGGCTGGCGTGACCGTCAGCGCTCCAGCTCGCCCCCGCGCTCCAGCTCGCCCTCTTGTTCGCCGATGATGTCCTCGGGCCGGATCGGGATCGTGCTGCTCGCCGATGGCGACGGCTCGGCGGGGCCGCGGCGTGGAGGGAGCGGCGGCGGCTTGCGGCGACGATTCGGGCTGAGCGGACGTGGCGGCTCGGGAGGGTGTGCAGTCGACATGCGGTTGAGACGGCCGGGCGCGGGAGTTCGTTCAAGCGGTGCGCAAGCCGGCATGATCAGGTAGCTTCGCGCCGTGCCCGACGACGACTCACCTCCGCAACCGCCGGGGCAACCGCCGGGACAGCCGCCGGGGCAACCGCCGCAATCGCCGCCGTCCAGGCCGGCTCAGCTCCCCGTCGCGTGGACCCACTCGGCGCATTCGGAGAGCGCGGCGACGCACGAGCCGTTGGCGGCGTCGCAGCTGGTGCAGTCGCTGACCGGCAGCTTTCTGCTGGTCTCGCTCAAGCGCGCCTTCCGGCTCGAGATCAAACCCAACGAGGTGCTGGTCGCCGAGCGCAAGGCGCTGGCGGCGAGCGCCGCCCACGTCACCGATCCCGAGCACCAGGCGTTTCTGGCCTGGCGGCGCTCGGTGCTGCTGGTGGTCGCGCTCGCGTTCGTGCCGCTCACCTTCATGCGCTTCATCGAGTCCTTCGATGGACCGCCGGTGCCCGACGGCGCCCGCGCCGCGATGCTCATCCCTGCCTTCGCCGAAGGGCTGTTCTGCCTCACCGCGTTCGCCATGCTCGGCAGGTGGACGCAGTGGGCCTCGCAGCGCCGCATCCTGCTCATCGCGTGGGGCCTCTACTTCATCGCCCCGTTCATCGTCTATCTCTATCCGTTCCAGGAGGCCTTCGACTCGACCAAGGAGCTCAAGGCGGCGGCCTCGTTCGGCGAGCTGCACCTGTCGACCAAGAAGAAGCACATCCACATGGCGGTCGGCCTGGTGTTCGGCGTGAAGGCGATGCTGGCCCTGGCGCCCAAGGCCATCTCGCTCATGCCCGGCCTCATCCGGGCGTCGATCGTCAGCAAGCTGCTCTTCCCCGGCACCTCGGGGCCAGGCTTCCTGATGATCCTGGCCGCGCCGATCTACGCGCTCTTCGCCTACGTCATCATCCTCTTGCCCTACCAGATCACCGCCAGCCCCTACTTCGTGGTCGGCGTGATCGGCGTGATGTCGGCGCAGATCTTCATCGCCGTGTCGGGGTGACCATGCCGCTGTCCCACGACGAGGCTCGCCGGCGCATCCACCGTTACTGGATGTGGTACATCGGCCTCCTGGTGCTGTCGGCGGGCGTGATGGTGGCGGGCGTGTTCGACTTCGTCACCAAGCTCGACTTCAGCCTGGTCTCGGTCGGCACCACGATCCTGTCGTTCGCGGCCAACGTGCTGGTGCTGACGCTGATCGGCACCGACGCGATCATCGCCAACATGCATCGCGTCGCCGAGCGCCGGAAGATCGACGAGCAGCAGCTCGCGCTGCGCGCCGAGTCCGAGGCCAAGCTGCGCCAGTTCTGCGGCTGATCAGCAGCGCAGCGCGAGCTTGTTGAGCTGGCACCAGTCCTGGATCAGGTACCGCGCGCCCAGCCGCGCTTCCAGCTCGCGGGCCATCCGCGGCGCGTCCTGCTCGCGTTTCACGCGGACCTCGATGCCCAGGGCGCGATCGCCGCGGCCCTGGAGCGCCTGCGCCGCCTCGAACGTGGTGAGCACGACCCGTTCGTCGTACTCGGCGTTGACCTCGAAGGTGCCGACCACGCGCGCGGTGCGGCGGACGGGTGGATCGTCGGACGGTCTGAAGGTGTCCATGTCGATCTGGGGTGGCAGCACGAGCTCGACGGTGTCGCCGACCTTGACCTCGAGCGTGCGGGCGAGCTCGACGCCGATCACGACGTGGATGGGCGGCATGCCGGGGAGCGGAGCGCGGGGATCGGCGCCGGCGGTGAAGTCGGCCGGCGGCGGGGGCGGATCGGAGTCGGCGGGAAAGTCGGGCGGAGCGGGATCGGGAGTGCCGTCGAGAGACATGGGATCGGGAGACGGAGAGTCGGGCACGGGTACGGGCACGACTGCGGGTGGGGAGGAGACCGAGCGAAGAACGCCGGGGGGAGTCACGCGCTTGCCGAGGGGCGTGCGATCCAGATCGACGCCCTTGATCGCGACGCCGACGTCGTGGCCGTGGGCGATCACCGTCACCTCGGTGAACATGAACGGGTAGGCGTCGACGACGTCGGGCTGCTTGCGGATCTCCGCGATCACGTCGCGGTACTCGGTGAAGTAGCCCTCGGACTCCATGATCACGATGTGGCCGTTGAAGTCGAGGATGGCCTTGCGGAGCGGATCCTCGGAGCTCGCGCCACGGCAGGCGCAGATCACGGCGATCACGACGGCGGCGACGGAGATCCGCATCGCGATGGGTCTACGACGCTTGTGATCGACCTGATACTGAACGTATGCTCAGTATGCCGTGTACGTCCCCCTGTGGTGCAAGTCGGGCTTCTCGTTCCTCGAGGGAGCGAGTCATCCCGACGAGCTGATCGAGGAGGCCCATCGCCTGGGCCTGCCGGCGCTCGCGCTCACCGATCGCGACGGCGTGCACGGCATGGTGCGGGCGCACGTGAAGGCGCGCGAGCTCGGCGTGAAGCTGGTGCCGGGCGCGACGGTGACGGTCGCGCCGCCCGGCGCGTCGCTGGTGCCGTCGCCGGTGGGCCGCGCGCGTCCGGTGGGGCTGCACCAGAGCGATCACCTGGCCGACACGATCGCGCCGATGAGCCTGGCCCGCCGCGGTCGCACGCGGCGATCGGGAAAGCGGAAGCCGGGTGATGCGCAGGCGAATGCATCCTTCGACTCGGGCTCGCTCGCGCTCGCCCGGCTCAGGACGAACGAGGCTCCCACCGCCACCACGCCCATCGTGCTGCTCGCCGCGGATCGCGGGGGCTGGGCCTCGCTCACGCGCTTGCTCACCGCCGGGCGGCGGCGCGCCGAGAAGGGCTCGTCGCTGGTCGGCTGGGACGAGGTCTGCGCGCATGCCGCCGGGCTCCTGGCGTTGTGGGGCGGCGAGGGCAGCTTGCTCGACGCCGGCAGCGACGACGCCATCGCCGCCGCCGCGGGTCCCTTGCGCGAGGCCTTCGGCGATCGCCTGTACGCGCTGGTCACGCGCCACCGCCGCGCCGAGGATCAGCCGCTCGAGGCTCGGCTGCGCGCGCGCGCCTCCGCGCTGCGGCTGCCGGTCGTCGCCGCCGGCGAGGTGCTCTATCACACCCGCGCCCGGCGTCCGTTGCAGGACGTGCTCACCTGCATCCGTCACGGCGTCACCCTCACCACCGCCGGCCGGCTCCTGCGCGGCAACGACGAGCACGATCTCAAGGCGCCGCACGGCTTCGGCCGGCTGTGGACCGACGATCCGGGCGCCGTCGCGCGCACGCTCGACGTCGCCGCGCGGTGCAGCTTCGATCTCGGGCAGCTCCGCTACCGCTATCCGCTCGAGAAGCTGCCGTCGGGGCTGACCACCGGCCAGCACCTGCGCGAGCTGACCTTCGCCGGTGCGCGCGGGCGTTACGGCGGTGGCGACGTTCCCGCCGACGTCGCCCGCCAGCTCGAGGCCGAGCTCGCGCTGGTCGAGGAGCTCGACTACGGCGGCTACTTCCTCACCAGGTACGAGATCGTGCAGTGCGGCCGGGCCCGCGACATCCTGGGCCAGGGCCGCGGCTCGGCCGCCAACTCGGCGGTCTGTTACTGCCTCGGCATCACCGCCGTCGATCCGGTGCGCATGGGCCTCCTGTTCGAGCGCTTCCTGTCGCGCGAGCGGGCCGAGCCGCCCGACATCGATCTCGACATCGAGCACGAGCGCCGCGAGGAGG
>SXJR01000319.1 GCA_005779305.1 Myxococcales bacterium | reverse complement strand
TTCTCGCGCCCGGAGCGGGTGACCTCGTCCTCGTCCTCGTAGGTGGAGTAGTGGTACGGCGTCTTGGCCTCGAACTCAGCCGCGCAGGTGTCGACGGTCTTGAAGGTGGCTCGCACCCCGGCCTGCAGGCGGGCGGCGCGCTCCGCGCAGGCGTCAGCGATGGTCGCCTCGCCGAGAGCGCGGCGAGCAGCGGCAAGGTCTCGCAGGGTCTCGCCGAGGGCGCGCTCGCGGCCGCTGAGGCGCTCCCAGCCGAGGACGGCGCGCTCGAGCGGGCCGACGGCGTCGGCGGGGCGGCCCTCGGCGACCCGCAGGCGGCCGACCAGCGCCTGGCAGCGCAGGCGGGTGGGCGTGGGCGCGAGGCGATCGGGCTGGCACAGCGACCAGGCACGATCGAGCGTGGCCGCGGCGTCGGGCAGCTTGCGCGACGCGATGTGCGCCTCGGCCAGGTGGAGCAGCGACACCGCGACGAAGCCGTGCCCGGCGCCGTGGGTGATGGTGTCGAGCTCGACGGCGCGGCCGAAGCTCTCGGCGGCGTCGAGGGTGCGGCCGCGGGCCAAGAGGCACGTGCCCCAGTTGTTGAGCAGGCGGGAACGCAGGGACGCGTTCTCGCCCACCCGCTCGAGCGCGACCTCGGCGGCGGCGACCACGCCCTCGGCCTCGTCGAAGCGCTTGAGGCCGAGCCCGACCACCAGCACCAGGAAGGTCCACACGTTGGCGACCTGCCAGTCGTCGCCGGCGCGGGCCGCCTCGCGCGCGGCCTCGAGGAGGGTCGAGCGGGCCCCCAGCGCGTCGCCGGTGCGGTACTGGAGGTTGCCGCGCAGGTAGAGCATGGCGGCCCGCAGCGGCCGGTAGCCGAGCCGATCGATCTCGGGCCCGACCTCGGCGACGATCTTGAGCGCCGCCGGCAGTGCGCCGCGCGACTTGTGCGACCACGCTCGCTCGAGCTGAGCGCGCAGCTCTTCGACCTTGCGCGCGACGAACAGATCGTCGGGCGGCGGGAAGGCGGCGATCATCGGATCCATCGAGGCCGAGCCGTCGAGCGCGGCTCGCCGCTCGTGCTCGCGGTTGCGAGTCAGCTCCTCGACGATGACGTGCATGGTCGGCCAGCGATCGCTGGGCCGCACCGCCACCGCCCGCTCGACCAGGGCGCGCAGCCAGCGCGGGGCCACGCACCCCGCCGGCCACGGCCGCATCTCGCCGCCGGCGACCGCGCGCATGAGCGTGGCCACGTTGTCGCCAAGGAACGGCCGCTGCCCGGCCAGGGCCTCGTACAGGCACACACCGAACGCGAACTGATCCGCCGCCGGCCCCACCGCGGCGGCGCGGATCTGCTCGGGCGACATGTAGCGCGGCGTGCCGACCGCGGCGCCGGCAGGCGTGATGCTCTGATCGAGCGCCAGCACCGCGGCCTCGCCCGGCACCGGTGCGTCGTCGCCCTCGGCCCAGCGCACCAGCCCGAAGTCGACGACGCGCACGCGCCCGTCGTTACCGACCAGCACGTTCTCGGGCTTGAAGTCGCGATGGACCAGGCCGGCGTCGTGGGCGGCGGCCAGGCCGCGCGCCGCCTGCTCGAACACCCCGACGATCTCGCGCAACGTGCGCGGCCCCGCCGACATCCAGTCGCGCAGGCGCGGGCCCTCGATCAGCTCCATGCAGATGAAGACTTGATCGGCGTGGATGCCGACGTCGTGGATGGCGACGATGTTGGGGTGAGCGACGCGGGCGATGGCCTGGGCCTCGCGCAGCAGTCGCGTCGAGCGCGCCGCCGAGCTGCCGACGTGGACCAGCTTGAGCGCCACCTGCCGTCCGAGATCGGGATCGTGGGCGCGGAACACCACGCCCATGGCGCCGGCGCCCAGCTCCTCGATGACGACGTAGCGAGAGATCTCGCGCAGCGGCTCGGCCAGGGGACCCAGCTCGTCTGCCATCAGATGCTGATCGAGCGTGCTGTCATGGCGGCGGGTCACGGACTGCCGAGCCTACCCCGGGACCATGATCTAGGGCGCGTCGGTCCCGGTGTTGTTGAAGCCGTCGCGCACGTCGACCCGCGACACCGTCGAGGCGGCGGCCCCGAAGTCGACCGTGACCCGGCCCTGAGCGTCGGTGGTGACCGTCTGCGATACGCCGACCTGGGCGCCGGCCGACGTGAACCCGGTGACGGTCACGCTCTGCGTGCGCAGCGGCACCGGCACGTTGGAGTTCAGGTTCAGATCCATGATCCGGAAGCCCTTGGGTGCGTGCCAGTTGCTGACCACCGTGATGTTGTTGCCGCTGCGAGAGGCGGCCACCGTCAGCGTCCCGGCGACGACGTCGAAGGGCGACGAGTCCAGCGTCCAGCCGCTGCCGACCACGTGGAAGCGGTACTTGCCCAGCGGCACCGCGCCGCGCCGGTCGAGGGCGTCGAGGCCCATGGTGGCGCCGACCCACGGCACCGGCTGCCACTCGACCGCCCACAGGTGATTCTGCGGACTGCTCTCGCGGATGAGCGGGCTCGGTGCGTAGGTGACGATGAAGTCGCCGTCGACGACGGGGCGTCCGCTGCCGCGGGTGATCGTCTCGTAGATGTTGCTGCCCGGCGTGGTCTCGCGCTCGAGCGTCACCACCGGCGTCTTGGTCAGCGGATCGTCTCCCTGCCACACGAAGGTGGCGAGGCCGGTGACACGTGGCACCGACGCCGACGGCTGGGTCGTCGCCGGGCGACCGGCGCGCATCCACAGATCGATCGACACCGAGGCCGGCACGGTGCCGCGCATCGGCGCCGGCTCGTCCTTGGTCAGGCTGTCCATCGGCACCGGGATGACGACCCGGTTGGCGCCGCCGGCCGCGCCGTCGGCGCGCGTCGCCGACATGGCGTCGGGCATGAGCGCGATGAGCTTCTCGGCCACCAGCTCGGCCTCGAGCGGACCACCGAAGGTCACGCTGGGCTCGTAGCCACCTTGGAGCCAGTCCTCGGCGGTCATGCAGTAGCCGATGTGCCCCTGCGAGTAGCCGATCGCGATCGTGTGCGCGAGATCGACCGGCGAGGCCGCGCGGATCTTGTCGGCGAGCAGCACCGACAGCTCGCCCGGCATCGCCGGCACCAGGTAGTCGCCCAGCCGCAGCACCGAGATCGTGGTGCGGGTCATGCCGCACGCCGGCCCGGCGGCGGAGACGTCGTCGATGGTGAGGCCCAGGATCTGGGACAGGATCGCGCCGGCCTCGTCCATGCGTACACACGAGCCGTAGACCGGGATGCCGTCGGTGCCGGGCATGGCGGCGGCCGGGAACAGCGCGGTGTCGGTCTCGCACAGGGCGGCGCCGACCGGCGCGTTGTACTCGTCGATGGGCGAGACGATCTGGGTGCCGTTCCACACCACGCCGTCGGCGTTGCGGGACAGGTCGAAGGGCGCGTAGGTGAGCCCGCCGCCCCGCACCTGGTAGGTCTCCGCATGCGGGCCCAGCTCCACCGACTGGGTCACCATCGACAGGGCGAGCTGGTCGCTCATCGCCGTGCCGGCGGCGGTCCACGCCGTCATGAGCGCGTCGACCGCGGCCCGGCCGTGACCCTCGGCCTTGAGCCAGGCGAAGCACGGATCGGACGAGGCGCCCGGCTTCACGTTGCAGTCGAGCCCGCCATGTCCCACCGCCGAGGTGTCGGCGCCGGCGCTCTGGATGTGCATCACCACCACCTCGCGGGTGAAGCGCTCCTCGAGCGACCGCTCGAGGCCACCCACCGCGTCGGTCGAGGCCAGCGGGTTGTCGGCATCGTTGAGCACCGGGTGCATCCCGAACACCGGGATGATGGCGATGGGCTGGCCACCGGTGGTGTCGATGCGGATCAGGCGCAGCTGATCGTCCTTGCGGTTGCCGCCGGGCAGTTCGTCGTTCTCGCCGCGGCGCTCGCGGTTGATCTGGTCGGAAGGATCGAAGTCGATGTCGCTGAAGAACCCGATCCGCGCCGGCTGGAGCGCCGCCAGCGCCTCACGCGCCGCCGCCTCCAGGCCGTCGTTGAAGCGCTGGTTCACGATCTCGCGGAACTCGCCCGCGCCGACCTTGAGCGGCGAGTGGCCGGTGAACTGCGAGAACGCCGAGTGGCTGTGCGACGTCGTGATCATGACCTTGCCGCGGAACTCGGCACCGAGGCGTCGCTCGAGCTCGTAGACCCAGTCCTCGTAGGCGAAGATGGCGTCGACCTTGAGCCAGACCACGGTCTCGCTGCCGACCCGAAACGCTACCGCCTTGACCCTCGACGCGGTCTCGATGCCGACCGTGGCCTGCCACTTGCGAGCGATCTCCACGATCCGGTTGTCGACGGGGTCGACCTGGCCGAGGAAGTCGGCGCGGGCGGTGTAGCCGCCCAGGCCGGTGCCGACCGGGATGTCGAGCACGACCTCGCCGGCGCCGGCCTCGAGCGTGCCCGGCGTCGCCGCGGTGCCGACATGGGCGTTGGGTTGCACCGGCTCGAAGGTGCAGTGTGCCGTGGAGACGCCGCCGTCGACGTCGGCGCCGTCGTCGTCACCGCCGCAGCTGCACGCGGGCATCGAGCCAGCGGCGACGACGATCAGGAAGGCTCGCAGGACGGACGCAGGTCGGCACACCCTCATGCGCCGGAACGTACCCCAGCCCCACGCAGTCGTCAGTGGTACTTCGTTTGTCGACTCGGGTCAGGCCGGGGCCTCGCCCGGCTCTGGACGGGCGGGACATTGGTCACGCCTCCAGGCCCCGCCACAGCGCGGCCCGGACGTCGTCGTAGCTCGCGGCCAGCTCGACCGGCTGGTTGCGCCAGCGCGGCGCCGGCACGTCGCCCAGGCGACCCTCGTGGTAGCCGACCTTGAAGTCGGCGAACTTGAGCCCGCTCGCGGTCGAGACCACCACGACCCGGTCGTGCCGCAACACCTGGCCGCCGGCCACCAGCTTCTCGAGGGCGGCGAGGGCCACCCCGGTATGCGGACAGGTGAACAGGCCGAAGCGGTCGGCGCGGGCGGCCGCGTCGGCCAGCTCGGCCTCGCTCGCCGCCTCGACCACGCCGTCGGCGCGCTGGATGGCGCGTACCGCCTTCTTCCAGCTCACCGGGTTGCCGATCTGGATGGCCGAGGCCAGCGTGGTCTTCGCCGGCACCGCCTCGAAATCGCGGAAGCCCTTGAGGAAGGCCTGGTAGAGCGGGCTCGCGTTCTCGGCCTGAGCCACGCAGATGCGCGGGCTGCGGGTGATGAGCCCCAGATCGATCAGCATCTGGAAGCCGGCGCCCAGCGCGCTCACGTTGCCGAGGTTTCCGCCGGGGATGACGACCCAGTCGGGGATCTCCCAGCCCAGCTGCTGGACGATCTCCATGGCCACCGTCTTCTGGCCCTCGAGGCGGAGCGAGTTCATCGAGTTGGCCAGGTACACGCCCTCGCGCGTGGCCAGCTCCTGCACGATGGCCATGCAGCCATCGAAGTCGGTGTCGAGCGCCAGCACCAGGGCGCCGTTGGCGAGCGGCTGCACCAGCTGGGCGGTCGAGATCTTGCCGCGGGGCAGGATGACGACGGTGCGCACGCCGGCGGCGGCGCCGTAGGCGGCGAGCGCGGCCGACGTGTCGCCGGTCGAGGCGCAGGCGATGGCGGCGATGTTCTTGCCGTCGGCGATCATCTGCTTGACCGTCGACACCAGCACGGTCATGCCCAGATCCTTGAACGATCCGGTGTGGGAGACGCCGCACTGCTTGAGGCGGACATCGGCAACACCGAGGGCGGAGGCCAGGGCGGGCACCGGCAGGAGCGCGCTGGTGCCCTCCCCGGCGGTCACGATGTGCTCCTCGCGCACGTGGGGCGCGACCAGCTCGCGCTTGCCCCACACGCCCGAGCTGTCGGGGTGGCGGGTGGCGCGCCATCGCTCGTCGAACAGCGCGCGCCACGCGTCGGGCGATCGCGACAGGAGCGGGTCTCGATCGTGCACCACCTCGAGCAGATCCTTGCAACGCGGACAGCGGTAGCGCACCTCGTCCAGCGGCCAGCGACCCTCGCAGCCGGCGATGCACTGGAACCAGGCCGAGAAGCTCATGCCACCACTATCGCACCAGGACGGCCGCGATGCAGGCGCCGTCGAGGCTGAGCGTTCGTCACGCCGAGGGATCCTCGACGGCGGCCAGGCGAGGACGGAGCTCGTCCTTGAGCGACTGCCAGCCCCGGCTGATGGCCAGGCGATAGAGCGTCGCGGCCTGGCGCGGCCGGCGCAACGACTCCATCGCCATCGCCGCGACCGCGACCCGCTCGGCCGGTTCGTCGCGCCAGCTCCGCACGCCGCGCTCGCGGGTCGCGCGCAAGAGCGACAGCGCCAGCGACGGGCGCACCCGCGCCAGCAGATCGCCCAGCCAGCGCGGCGTGTCGGCCATCAGCGACGGACGGGCGCGGCCGGAGAGCAAACGATCGGCGAGGGCGAGATCGCCGGCGGCCAGGGCGTGGCGGGCGGCGTGGATCATCGTGCCATCGGGGATGGCGGTGGCGGCGAGGAGCGCCGGGCCGAGCGTGACCGCGAGCTCGGGACGCCGCTGGATCTCGGGCAGCGCGATCACCAGCGGCAGGATCACGTCGTCGAGCGGATGATCGAGCACCGCGCTGAGCCGCGCCGGCAGCTCCGCCGGCGGCAGCTCGGCCAGCGTGGCGCGGAAGTCGGAGCCCTCGGAGAGCGCGGGGAAACGCGCGACCAGATCGACGGCGCCGTCGTCGTACCAGTCATGGGCGAGCAAGGTCGTCACCGTGCCGCTGCCCACCACCTCGGTGCCCATGCGCGCGGCCAGCTCGAGGGCGTGGGCGCGGACGATCTGCGCGAACTCGAGCTTGCCGTCGTGGGCGTAGGCCTCGAAGGTGAGGATGCGGCCACCGTCGGTGAGCGCGAACAGGCAGCGGCCGGCGACCACGCCCTCGGCGCGGCGGGCGTAGAACACGCGCTTGTTGACGTCGGCGGCGTTGGTCACCACCGAGAAGAAGTTCACGCCGTCGGAGCCGAGGCAGGTGCTGAAGTGCTCGCCCATCACGAACACATCGAGCGGATCGCCGGCGAAGCCGATGGTGAGCGGCGTGCCGTCGGCGGCGGTCACCGTGCGCACGCCGTCGTCGAGCCAGGGGCCCGGGTCGATGCCGCGGCGGCGGAGCCCGGCCAGGAACGCCAGGTTGCGCGGCTCGTCGCGCAGATCCCACGGCGGTGCGCCGGCGCGGCGCTTCAGGAGCTCCAGGGCCAGCTCGCGCGGACGCCCGGTCAGCTTGGTGATCGCCGTCAGCACCGCGACGCGGTGACGATCGAGCGGCCAGCCCGGCCACGCCGGCAGCCCGCATGCCGCGGCGATGGCGGCGGTGGCGGCGGCGGTGACGGCGGCGCCGAAGCGATCGATCGCGATCTGGGCGGCGACTCGCTCGAGCTGGGCGGCGAGCCGCCCCAGGCGAACCGGTCCCGGCGTCTTCGAGCCACGCTCGAGGCGCGCCAACCGGCCGGCGGCCGTCTTGCCCGGGCGGCGAC